>DATEMU010000015.1:300000-600000 GCA_035275405.1 Phycisphaerae bacterium | reverse complement strand
CGAGCCGACCGACCTTCGCGACTCGGTGGCGGGGCTCGGCTATGCCCGGCGAGCGGTGGAAGCCAACGGCGGCAAGAATGGCTGGATCATGAATACGCTGGGCGTGGCGCAGTACCGCGCTGGGAGATTCGGCGAGGCGCTCAAGACTGAGGAGAAGGCGATCGCACTGCTGCCGCCCGGCGATTCGCGGGTCCGCCAGGAGCTGGAAGTCAACCTCGCCAAGTTCCGCCAAGCTGCCGCGTCGCAGCCCACAACACGGCCGACCGCCAACCCGCCGTTGACCCGGCCAACGGGCGTGTCCGCCCCACAATCTTCCGCACCGGTGACGACACAACCTTCATGACCACCACCCGCGCCAGCCTGCTCGTTCGGATTAGAGATCGCAGCGATGCGGAGGCGTGGAAAGACTTTCAAGACCTGTATGCGCCGCTGCTCTATCGCTATGCCCGCGCACGGGGGCTGTCGCGGGAAGACGCCGAGGATGTTCGCGACGAGTGCATCGCCGTCGTCGCCCGGAAGATCGCGGCGTTCGAGTATGACAAGGCCAAGGGGGGATTCAAGAATTGGCTGTACCGCATCGCCAGCGGGAAGGTGATCGACCTGCTGCGGCAGCGCCGCGAGAAGCACGCTGACTCGGGACAGATGGCCGCGCTGCCTGACCCCGAGCCGACGCCGGATGAGGCCTGGGAGTCGAACTGGCGAAACCAGCACCTGATGTACTGCGTCGAGCAGGTCCGATCTCGCGTTTCGGAGAAGAACCACGAGGCTTTCCGACTCCTGTCGTACGAGGAGTGTTCCGTCGAGGAGGTTTGCGCCCGGCTCGACATGACGCCCGAACAGGTCTATCAAGCCAAGTCGCGCGTGCTAAAACGCGTCCGCCAGCTTCTGCGGGAGTTGGAGCCCGGCCTTGCCGAGTAGGAGTGGCCAAGGACGTTGGGCCCGCGAACAGCTGAAGATCACCGGCGCATCGGCGAACGGGTTATCGTCCTTCATGCCAAAACTCCTCGTTGGTGGGCCAGGTTCCAAAGTGCTCCACGTCCTCCGCCATCGCCGCGGCCCGCACCTTCTCGTGCCTCTCCATCTCCTCCAGCCACGGGTCGCCGAAATCCAGGCCCATGTCGGCGCGAGGCGAACCCTTCGCCGAAAGGAGCGGCCAGATGTGGGCGTGGTACTCATCCTCCCAGGCCGCGTGGTCACTGCCCGCGAAGGGTTGCGAGTAGTCGACGGTCACGGGGATCAGCAGGTGCCCACCGGGCCCCGTGTTGAATCGCAGCCGGGCGTAGGTCTGCCCGCCCTTGGCCAAGATGAACATGATCGCCCAGTCGGACGGGCCGAACACGCGGGCAAAGGTCTCCTCGTCGGTACAGCTCGGCGTCGGGGAATCGCCGGGATGGGTATGGCACCAGCATCTCATGAACTGCTCGGGCTTACGGCCCGCCATCACCTGGTCCTCGAAGAAGTCGGCGACGGCGTCATCGTCGAAGGCCACGCTGACGACGCTGGTCTGCTGCCGGACGGTCACGAACTCGTCGACGTAGAGCAGGTCGCAGGATGGCGTGATCCCGAAGCCGCCGATCTCGGTCTCGCCGGCATGGCAGAAGAACTGGAGCTTCGCCCAGGCGGTGGGGCTGAAGCGCAGGACGGGCGGCGGGGGCAGCTGAATCTCACGCCGTGGCCGCCTCGGCGACGGCGACTTGATCGTCTCCTTCAACCCTTCGAGCTTCGCCGTTGTCGACTCGGCCGGCGCTTTGGTCGTTTCCGTTTCCGTCGGAAGGGTCGTCTTCGTTTCCACCGCCTTGGGCGGCCTTGCTATCGGATCCTTGGTCATTACTTGCATCCTCGTGCTCCTTGTCTTCTTGGCAGGTCGTACACACATCCTCTTTCAGGCACTCCGCGCAGACCGACTCCTCGCAGGCGCGGCAGCGGCGGAGGCAGGCCTCGCAGTGGGCGTTTCCACAGATCGCGCAGTCTCGCAGGCAGTTCTTGCAATAGGACTGGTCGCAGGAGCGGCAGCAGCTCACGCACTGGTCGCAAAAGTCATGCTCGCAGCCCTCGCACCAGTAGCTCTCCTCGTCATCCATCGAGTAGCCACAGTCGTGGCAGGGCCGGCCATCCCACTTGGCCAGGGAGATGAACGGCGAGTCGGCGTTGTAGGTCTGCAGGACCGAGCGGACCAGGATGAACAGGTCGCAGACCCGTCCGTCGGCCAAGGCCTGCTGGATGGGCGCGGCCGCCTCGCCCAGGCAGATCCGTTCATCGCGGACATGCGGGTGGGTCACGGTCGAGTCGCAGGAGGCCGGGTTGGGCTCCAGGGCGACGATCCGCAGGAAGGAGGCGGGATCGGCATCGGAATGGCCGCCCAGCTCCAAACGAATCTCGAACCGGCCCAGGCGGATGCCCTCCAGGGTGATCGGCTCGGTCGTGACACTGAGCATCGCGTGCTCCGCGTCGAACTTGATCTCGTCGAACTCATCGTGGAGCTGGCGGAGTTCGTCGAAGACGAAGCGCGGCGTGGGCGCGGTCGATTCGTTCCGCCGGAGTAGCTGATCGCATTGCGTCGTCGCCCGGTCGATATCGCCCAAGGTGTAGTCAAGTTCGCGACGGACATCGCGGGCGGCGGCCTGCCAGCCGCGCTCCAGGCAGGTCATGAGCCGCAGCCGAAGTTGACGCACGCGTTCCAGCTGCGCGCCTAACCTTCCAATTTCGTCTGAGAGCACGGTCAACTTTCCCCGGCCGAGGCGCTGCAGGCCGGCATGCAGGTGGCCGGCCCAGCGGGCCTGCCGGCGGGTATCGTGGTTCATGTTCAGGTCCTCCAAAAAGAAAAGGGGCACCCGCGGCGACAGCGTCGCGGATGCCCTGCTGAATTCGATCGGTAGCGCGGATGGTCACGCCCGGTGCGTGCTAGAAAGTCAGGACAGGGCGAATAGGTCTGATGCCAACCCTTCGTGCGATGGGTAACAGAACAAGGGCGAATCCGTTGTGGACCCGCCCTTGCGCCTTAACCTCGTGCATATTCTCCCCGGCCCGGGAGGAGGGGTTGCGACTTCGATCTCCGAGCAACTCGTCCGTGATGTGGGCTAAAACCTTGCCCGCTCCTTATGGGCCGCCGAGACCGCGCCGCTGGCATTCTCACTGTTCCTGAATCACCGACTGCACGCCTTTGGATCGTGGGCGGCTTTCGTACATGGCCGTCACGCTGACCTGCTGCCCGATGGTGAGGCTGATGCTGCTTTGGCCGGCCGCCTGGAAGACGCCGTCGATCGTCCAGCCGATCAGCCGCCGCGAACCAACCGAGGGCGGAGCGGTAAGCGTCACGACCGTGCCCGAGAGGTAGGATCGCTCGAAGGACTCGAAGCCGCCGGCGTCGAGGGTTTCATCCGGCTCGCCGACATCAATGAACGCGCCGGGGGCATCAGACGATATGCGCAGGGCCGCCGGTCCGGGTGGAACCAGCCACATGCAGTCGGTGGCCGAGAAGCTCGTCCTGTCGGTCATCATGCCGGTCAACACCAGCGCGACCTCCGATCCGTCGGGCAGGGCATCCAATTCCAATGCGCTGACAAGGTCATCGACGCGGAAGTGCATCATCAGGTCGTCGACGTCGTCGCCGGCCAGGTCATGGCAGGCGCAGGTTTCGCCGTCAAAGGGCGTGGCGGCATCCTCAATCGTCGTGTGCGGCCCGGGTGGACCTTCGTGGGGGGCGACTTCCCCGCCGACGCCGTCGGGGCGGCGGAGCCGCAGCGTGGTCCGGTCCACGGCGGAGACATCGAACGCGGCGCCACCCACCAGGGCCACGGGCAACACGCCCCGGCTTCGGCGATTGAGCGGATTGGGGCAGGCGCCGGGGCGGATGTCGAGCACCGCCAGCGAACCCGGCTGGGGAATCGAAGCATTCACCTGCATCTCGTAACCGGATCGTGAGAAGTAGAGGACCTCTGCCCCCTCGGCGAAAAGAGGGGCCCACTCGTCGCTCGCAGTGTTGACTATTGGCCCTAAATTCGTGACGTTGATCCACTGGTTCGTGATGTGATTCCATTCGGCAGTCCACAAGTCAGCGCCGCCGTAGCCTCCTGGACGGTCTGAGCCAAACACCATGGTCGAACCGTCGCGCGAAACCCATGCATGCTGTTCGGCATAGACCGTGTTGATGGACGCAACGGGCTGCGCCGTCGCGAACAGTCCCGTATTAGAATCGTAGCGGGCGCTCCAAATGTCATGGTACGCTTCCGTGAAATAAAGATCGCGCCCGTTGAAAAGCGGGCCGTGCTGCCATTGTGGACCCCCAAGGCCAGGAACCGGCGTTCCTGGTTGCCAGAGACCGCCCGAGTAACTCGAGCGATAAATCTTCGTCTCGTATGGCGAGAACGTGTGCTGCGAGTAATACATCGTGTTCTCGTCTGGCGAAAGCGAGGGAGTCGTCGCCCAATCCGGAAACCCCATATCCACAAAGGGATCCCATTGCCCGGAACTCGCGTTCCAACTCGCGGTGTACAGGCGAGTTGGGGCTCCGTGCGCGGTTAACATCTGGGTAGCGTTTGTACTGACAAAAGTGGAAGACCAACCAGGTGCCATTCCGGGAACGGCCGTCGGCGTATCGGTGATGACCAAGCCCGCTCGCACGGTGCCAGCTGGCCCCATCACAAATGTCGCAAGAATACACGTCCCGACTGTAGAACACCGGCGGTGCATAAGAGTATTGCGAAACATCTTCATTATTCCTTTCGTGGCTGCGCCAAAGACACCGGCCCGAAAAAACGAGCCGTCCATGCCGTGGCGTCGCGGATGACAAGATGCTGACAACCAGCATTCGTTCCACCCTCACATGCGAAATCCTTCGCCAAATAGGGCAAAATCGGTGCGGCGAATCTGGTACAATTGTGTCTGGCTCTCTAATTCAGGTGGTCCATGCGGCAGGACTCGACCAATGCGATTACCCAGCTTCTGTCCGCCGTCGGACGGGGGGACGGCACGGCCCGCGAGCGGCTTTGGGCCTGCGTCTACCACGAACTCCGTGAAATGGCCCAAGCCCAGATGGCCCGGGAGGCCGCCGGGCGGACCCTCCAACCGACTGCCCTAGTTCACGAGGCGTATCTGAAGCTCTTCGGGGGTGCAATCTCCAACACGGCCGAGGGCGGACACGCCACAGCCACATCCGAGGGCGGATGTGCCACATTTGAGAACCGGCGGCATTTTTTCGCCGCCGCCGCGCGGGCGATGCACCAAATCCTCGTCGATGACGCACGTAGACGTGGGAGCCTCAAGCGCGGCGGCGCCAACCGGCCGCTCGACCTGCACGAGGACATGATCGCCCTCGAAGACGATCCGGCCTTTGTGCTGGCGGTAGATGAGGCATTGGAAAAGCTCAGCGCGCAGCGGCCCGACCTTGCGGAGATGGTGCAGCTACGGTACTTCGCGGGGCTAAGCCTTGATGAAACCGCCGAGGTGCTCGGCGTGGCCAGGCGGACTGTGGTCAACCAGTGGCATCTGGCGAGGGCGATACTCTACGGAATGCTGGCCGACAAAGTCGAAAGGCAATAACGATGAGCGGATTGAATCATGTGCTCCGAGCGGTGGAAACGGATCGATGAGCTATTCGGCGACGCGCGAGAACTCGCCCCCGACGCCCGTGACGCCTTCCTGAAAAACCGCTGTGGCGGCGACACCGACTTGCTGTTGCGTACCCGGCGTTTGCTGCGCGACCACGACCGCGCCGGCCCGCAATTTCTGGAGCGTCCGCCGACGGTCGAGGGGCTGCGTGGTCTGGCGACTGCCAAAGGCTCCGATCCGCTCGTCGGGCAGACCATCGGTTCCTATACGATCAGGGAGACGATCGCCCGCGGCGGCATGGGCAGGGTCTATCTCGCCGAGCAAGCCAGCCCACGCCGCCCCGTCGCCCTAAAGGTCATGCAATCGAGCGCCTGGTCCGCGTCGGCTGAGAGGCGATTCGATGTCGAATCACGCGTACTCGCCTATTTGCGGCATCCCAACATTGCACAGGTCTATGAGTCCGGGGCACACCGGCTGGAAGCCGGTGCCACGGTGCACTATTTCGCCATGGAATATATTCCAAACGTACGGACGATCACACAGCACGCAAACGAAAATGAGCATGGCATCCGCGATCGGCTCGATCTTTTCCTGCAGCTTTGCGACGCCGTACACCACGGCCATCAGAAGGGCATCATCCACCGCGACCTGAAGCCCGCAAATATCCTCGTGGGATCAGAAACTCCCGCGTCGACTCCCCCCCAAGCCTCAAGCCCCAAGTCTCAAGCCTTTCTGAAAATCATCGACTTTGGCATCGCCCGTTGCACCGATTCCGATATCGCCGTGACGACGATGCACACCGAGGCCGGGCAGCTTCTCGGGACGCTGGCCTACATGAGCCCGGAGCAGTGCGCGGCGGACCCGAGCCAGATCGACACCACGACCGACATCTATTCGCTAGGCGTGATTCTCTACGAATTGCTAACGGGACGAATGCCGTACGACGTATCGAACATGACCATCCACTCGGCCGCGCGGGTGATTTGTGAAAAAGAGCCGACTCGCCCAAGCAATTTCGATCGACGGCTGCGCGGCGATGTGGAGACGATCGTGCTGAAGGCCATAGAGAAGGACCGGGCGAAGCGCTACGCAAGCGCCAGTGACATGGCCGGCGACATACGCCAATACCTCCGAGGCGAGCCAATTTCCGCCCGGCCGCCGACGCCCTATTCGCTCATGCTCCGCTGGGCCGCCGGACATCCGAAAAAGAGCATCGCGCTCGCAAGCCTCGCCATCGCTTCCCTCATCGTGGGCTCGGCTTTCTTTTCGCTCTGGATCGTGAACGGCCAGCCGGCCCGCCTTGAGTTCACGAGACTGGGTCGTACACGGGATGAGCCCTCAGGCCGACTCGTACGCACCGGGGATCAAGCCACGCTCTATTCTCTTGGCGGAAGAGTTTTGAAACCGTGGAAAACTGCGGATCCCGGCAGCATCACGTTTGCGAACCTGGCGAACAGGCCCGCAAGATGGGGGGGCGGCAAGGTCGTGGTGCTCGGCTTTGGTAGGTTCGCTGATTCGCCCCATCGAGGTGAACTCTGCCTGTTCGACGCCAACGGCCCCTACGACGAACCGCTCTGGCACAGGACCGTCGAGCAGGAGTCGATCGACGCCATGCCGCACGATGCCTGGCCGCGCCCGCGATTCGATTCGGGTCGGAAATACTCTTCAGGTGGATTCGCCGTTCATTATGCTTGGATGTTCGACGTATTTCCGGGCGACGCCCATCCCGGCGAAGAGATCGTCGCCTATTACATGCACACTCCCGGCTCGCAGGGGGTTCTCCGCATCTACAACCTCAACGGAGACCTCCTTTTCCAGGCCTGGCAGGATGGCGGAATCGAGGAAGCCTACTGGATGGCCAAGGCGGGCCTCCTCGTGTTCGCTGCGATCAAGGGCGACATGGACGACAAAGAATACGGTCTGCGTTTGGCCTCCAATCACCCGCGTGTGATCTTTGCCATCCGTCCCACCCCCCGCGATATCAGCAACAAGTGGATTCACCCCCACAATCCCGGGGAGAGGCCGCGCTTCGCGGGTGACGAATGGAGGGGCGAGCGGTACCAGCCCGCGTGGTACAAGATGCCCTGTCCTGTCATATTCGCTGAGCAAGAACCGTTCGTTTGTGTATTCCCGGAGCGGAGCAATGTTCCCTCTCCCTATGACCCCGATCAATATTTGGAACTACGGATGAATTCCGACTCGCTGGGATTGAGCAACCGAAAACTGTTCAGCTTCTCTGTGATCCTTAATCAACACGGCGAGATCGTGGAGCGCCTTACCCTGTCAGATGGTGTCCGTCGTGCGATTGCCGAAAAACCGGAGCTTCCCGACCCCGTAACGTTTGACCTCGTCGACTGGAAGACCCCGGAGTTTCCCTGCGTCACAGCGACGACGCAGCCGGCAATTTTGCAAGATCATTAATGGCCTGAGATTCCATTGAACCTGCCGCCGGGTTTCATTTGAGGCGGGTCTCAAAAAAGAAAAAGGGGCATCCGCAACGCGAATCGCCACGGATGCCCCATGAATGATCTCGGTAACCACACTCTCAGGCGATCCGCGCGCCCTCGATCTTCGTCGGAGTTATGCTCACGCGGTCGTTCTCCTGGAGCATCTGGTTGCGGGCCACCGGCTGGCGGTTGACGCGGATCAGATAGTCGGCCTCGGAGTTGCTGGGCATCTTCTGGCTGAAGAACTTCTCCACCGTGGTGCCGGGTTCGACGTCGATGTAATCGGCGAACCCGCCGCCCGCGTTGTTTAAGTAGAGCACTCTCATGTCGTTTCCTTTCGTTTTGAAGATTTCGTTTGCGCCTCGCGCACGTGCGCGAAGCAATGTCGTTCAAGACGGGATCAAAATCATGCAGGGAGCAAAACGGCCGGCGCGGACCACGTGGAAGGCACGGGATCGCCGTGCACGCGCAGCGAACGGTTGATCGCCGCAAGGTTCGGCACACCGCGCCGCGGTCGGTAGCGTCGCTGCCTTGGCGTGAGCCGACTGCAGAAAAGCAGATGGCGCTCGTAGCTCGGAATGGACTTCAGGGGGATGAACATCATGATCGGGTACTCCTTTGAAAAAGTGTGGACAGGGAATCCCCGCTGCGCCGGCACGATTCGCCGGCGCGATGAAGGGGACTTTTCTCTAGCTGTCAGAACACGAACGAACAGACTTGGATCAGTCGCACCACTCGCGACAGGCCCGCTGGAACGGGCAGGATGAGCAGTTCAGCGCCGAGGGATTGGGATAGACATGGCCGGCCTGCATGGCCGCCCACACCCGCTCGATGATCCGCCTGAGCCGCACCAGCGACGCCGCATCGGCCTCGACCGGCAGGACCTCCACCTGCGGCGACTTCGTCTTGGTCAGGACCACGAACTCCAGCCGCACGGGACGATCGCCAAACGCCTGAGCCATGGGCAGCGCCAGATCGCCGTACAGCACGAGCTGCACGGCCGCCTCGGCCAGCTTGGCGGCCGTCCAGCGGCTGCGGGCGGTCTTGAAGTCGCGGATGACCAGGGCGTCGTCGGTAAGGATGATCAGATCGACCCGTGCCAGCAGGTCGGGCACGCCCGGAAGGTACTCCGTGCGGATCTCCTCCTCGATGCCCAGGACGGTCCCGCCGGGATCGCAGCTGCTGCTTTCCAGGAAGGCGCTGACCATCCGGCCCGCCAGGTCGTTCAGCGATCCGGCGGAGTCGTCCTTCCCGAAGTGGATTGGCGCATTGGCGTTCTTGCGCCAGGCCTCCTCGAAGACCGTCATCAGCCGATCACGATCCGGCACCGGTTCACCGGCCAACTCCGCCTGGTAGTAGGCCTCGATGGCCGAATGGATCGCCCCGCCGAGGACCAGGCTGGCGCCGACCTGCTCGTGGGGAAGCTGAGCCACGTACTGGAAGTACCAGCGGAGCGGGCAGGTCTGGTAGGTGGTCACCTGCGACAGGCTCAGGTAGTTCCGGCCGGTCATCCCATGGGCGATCAGGTTGGCGGGGTTGTCCAGGACGGCCAGCCTCATGGCCCCCTCCCGGCCGGCGCGCCGGTGGATCGCGCCTTGAGGGCATCGATGAGGGCGCTGGCGTCCGGCAGCGCGAGCTGATCGAGGGCCATGCCGAAGCGCGACTGACACTCGCCCTCGACATCGAGCTGCAGCCGCTCGCCGATCGAGCGAATGGCCTTGAGCTGCGCGGCCGTGGCGGGACGGGTGGGTGACTTGTTGGTGGCACGCGTCGCGCCGTTGCCGTTGGGGGGACTCCGTGAAGAGTTACGACCGACCTGCAGCTCTTCATCCACGGCCTGGCGGGCCAGGACGAAGAGCCGGCGGATGCGGTCATGGAGGGCGTCGGGATCCTGGATGAGGTGGCCTTCCACCTCCAGTTCCAGGTTGACCGAAGCCCCGCGGGAGCCGTAGTCCGGCTCGCCGACCTTGCGGGACAGACCGGCATTGAGTTTGAGCATAAGGAATTCTCCTTGGTATACATGAAGTGTTGAGGGTTAATCCGATAACGAGGGACGTGATGGAAACGGGGCGGCCCTTTTTCGGAACCTTACGGTGACGATGCCGTCGTCCGCGACGACGACACCGTCGCCAGCGGTGTCGCGGTGGTGGCATTGGTCGCCGGCGAACAGGCAATGGGGTGTGGTCGTCCGGCGGCGGCAGGCGCGGCCGCTGGGCTTCTTCCAGGTAGGCGTGTATGACGGTGGGCGTCATCCCGGCACGGACCAGCCAGCGGATCTGCTCATCGTGGCCGATGAGCGAACGCTCGGCGCGGACGAGCAGCCAGATCCCGCCGGCGAGCGGCAGCAGGATCGACAGCAGGAACAGCACGAAGGGCCAGCCGCTGGGCGCCCGTGCCGCCGCAACCTCCTCGTGTAGGGCGTCGAGGGACTGATTGAGCAGCGCGAGCTGTTCGGTCGTAACGTCGGAGCGCGGAGGGCCGGTCGAAAAGCAGGGGCCGAGCATGCAGAGGGAAAAGAGGAGCAAGACCGCCAGGGCGGCAATCGGGCGGGAACTCGATCGATACGTGTGGCACCTCCTTAGAAAAGTGAACTAACGGTTGAAATGCCGCGGTTAGGTAGAAACGCGGTGACGTTATGGGGGAAAGAGTGAGAGCACGCCCCGGCCGCCACGCTCAGGAGATGAGCGATTGGGTTGCAGCGTCGGACGATTCGGCGGGATGATCGCTGTCTGTGGGCCGTGCCATGCGGATGATCGCCGCCAGGACGCGCCGGCGGCGGATTTCGACCGCCAGCCAGATCAGCGCGGCGAGTAACGCGAGGGAGACTCCGATCGTCAGGCCGCGAAGTGTCGATACCTGGACCGACAAACTTGCGACGTCAGCCTGATACCGCAGCCGATCGATGTCGCGGAGCCGGGCGATGTGCTTCACGTCGGCCTGGGAGGCGATGGATTGCTGCACGGCCTGATCCGCCCGCTTCCAGGCCGCTTCGACGGCCTGCTGGGAGGGGGGATCGGTATCCTCATCGCAGCCGCTCCCAAACAAACAAGATAAGACCAAAGGCGCGCAGAACACCCCAAGGCGCATGTGGACCTCCTTCGACGCGAGTGCTGGGTTAGGAATCGGGCGCGGGCGACGCGCCCGCACCCTAGCAGTGAAGGGATATCAAGATCCCTTCATAAGTAAATAACGCGGGACCGACGTGTAATTAAGTGCGGTAGGACGCCCCACGCACGATTGTTGGCCGAGTGCCAGACCAGCGAATATCGCGTCCCCCCCGAGGGCCGGGGCCGCACGGTCGAGGAGTGGAAACTCCGCGTGGATGGTAGCGACAACCACTGGCTGGACGGCGTCGTGGGCTGCGCCGTCGCCGCCTCCATCTAGGGCGTCGAGCTAGCGGAGATGAAGTTCAACCAACCCGATCGTTTGCAAAAACGGCGCGAGCGCTATTGGAGGTGGAATTGTCTCGGCTGCTTAATGATTGCCGAAAACTCACGGGGATCAGAGAGATTTGGCATTCGGCGGAGGATTAATGCCGCGGGTTAGCGCCTCCGAATTCGAGGGATCGGCACCGACATGCCCCCATCCTTGACATCTCCTGCACCATTCGGTACGCTTACACCCTGATTAGTTCTTCCCGGGCCCGGTTCGGACGCGATCGCAGCATTTCCGAGCGTTTTGCGCACGCGGCCATGAGATAGATCGATACTCCCTTCTCCGTCCTTTCTCGAAAGGAGCCGATCATGCGCTCTCTCCGACCCCCCTCGGTCATCGCCCTTTCGCTCGCCAGTTTCACCCTGCTGAGTGTCCAACCTTCTGCCCGGAGCCAATGTCCCTGTCCATGCCCCGCTGACACGACAGGCAACATCCTGCGTGACGGCATTGACGTTGACGACTTCGTTCGCTGTTTGCTGAGCGGGCCGACGATCGGCCCCGGATGCAGCTGTGCCGACATGGACCTGAACTCGTTGGTCGACCTGGCGGACACGCCGCTCTTCGCCAACACGCTGCTCGCGCCCGGCCCCTGCAGCGTCGCGCAGGGGTCCTACGAGCCAGGTCCGCTGGACATGCCCCCGGCCAGCCCCTGCAGCGAGGGCGAATCCTGCAGCGGCATGCCCGATACGCGGGTTGCCGCTCAGGCCTACTTTTTTTCCGGTGAAGTGTACCAATCAGCTACTGATCTGCGCATCCGCGGGCGCGGGCTGGACTTTATCTGGGCCCGCAAATACCGCTCCCGAAACGGACCGGTTTCCGCGATGGGCCATGGCTGGGACTATTCCTACAACAGCTACCTTGAAGCGGCCGGCGCCGATCGCATCCTGCATGATGGCAACACTCGCGCAGACCTGTATCTACTTCAGCCCAACGGCAAATGGGGGCGCGATGAGTTTTTCCGCGAGCTGCAACTCAACGGCGACACGACCTATACGCTGATCTTCGCCGATACCGGCAAGTGGAACTTCCGCTCGCTCGCCAATCCCATCGCCCCCGGCCGAATCTCAACCATCGTAGATCGCAATAACAACACGATGGCCTTCATTTACGATGGGCTCGGACGCTTGATCTCCATCGCCGATACCCTTGGTCGTGTCGTCACCGTCGCCTACGACGCCAACAGCCGCATCAGCACGGTCACCGACTTCACCGGCCGACAGGTGATCTATACCTACGATGCCAACGGCGACCTGCGGACCGTCCGCAGCCCGGTCGTCACCGGGACGCCCCACGGTAACGACTACCCGGCCGGCAAATCGACGTCGTACACCTATTCTTCCGGCTTCGCCGACAGCCGCCTGAACCACAATCTGCTCACCATCACCGACCCCAAGGGTCAGACTTATTTACAGAATGTGTACGCTTCCACCCTGGATCCGGCCGACCTGAACTTCGATCGCCTGGTCCGCCAGACCTGGGGCCAGCCGGGGGATGTCATTGACATGACGTACGTCGCCCAGAGCGCGTGCGGCGGCAACAACTTCGCGGCGCTCAAGACCGTCGTGAATGACCGCGTCGGAAACGTCCGGGAGTATTCCTACGACGCCCTCAATCGCCTGGTCATGGCCCGCGAGTACACGGGGCGGGCCGATCCCGACCAGCCGACGACGGAATCCACCAACCGACCGACCAGCAAGCTCCGGCCGACGGACCCCGACTACTTCGAAACTCGCTGGACCTACAACGCCGATTCGCAAACGACGCTAATCGCCTATCCCAACCTCAACACGACCGCGAAGACCTACGAACTCGATCTCAATCCCCTTGCTGCACGGCGCGAACGAGGCAACCTCCGGTCGGTCACGCGCAACCCGGGCCCCTTGGGCGGAGACCAGGCGAGTATCACCGAGAGCTACACGTACGAGACCGGCTTCGGCGGATGCGGCTGCGGGACCAACTTCGTCAAGACCCACACCGACGGTCGCGGCAACGTCACGATGCACACCTACGACGCGGCCGGCAATCGCCTGCACACCGACCACCGCCCCGGCGGCGGCGTCGAGGATTGGACCTACAACGTGCCCTTCGGTCAGGTCATCAGCCATACGCTGCCGGCCAACGGGAGCGCCCATCGGCGCGTCGACACCTACTCGTACTACGCCGCCGGCCCGCAAATGGGCTATTTGCAAACCGAAGTGATCGACAGCGGCGGATTCAATCTGACGAACCAGTACGAATACGACGCCGTGGGCAACGTCATACGCATAGTCCACCCAAACAGCGCCGATTCGCTTTATACCTACAACGCGTTGGACCAGGTGGTTCGGACGCTCTCTCGTGAGGTCCTGCCGGTGATCCGCTACGAGACGCTCACCTGGTACAACGCTAACGACAACGTGGTCCGGACGGACGTCGAAAACCGCGATGAAAACGGTGTCCTCCAGCCCAACACGCACTTCTCCACGATCACGGAGTACGAAATCCTCAATCATATTGTCCGGACCTGCCAGGAGCGGGGCACGGCGGCCCTGAGCAACTTCGACCTATCTTGCCCGAGCTTTCCACCGGGCGAGGCGGTTACCACCGAATACGAATACGACGCCAATCGCAACCAAATTCGGGAGCGCAGGCCGATGTCCTTCAGCGGCTTGCAGCCGACCAACACCGTGGATACCGAGTATGACGAGCGTGACCTGCACTTCAAGGTCATTCGGTCCAACACAGACCCGGCCCAATCGACAGACCAGACCGACTACGACGGCAACGGCAACGTCGCGGCGCGGCGCCGGGGACTCGAGGATATCGGAAACGAACGCGTCACGATGTACGCCTATGACGGCTACAACCGCGGAGTCAGCTCCACCGATCCGATGGGCAATGTGACGACCTACCACTACGACGCCAACGACAACATGACATCACAACGAACCGACGGGGAACTGCTCGATGTACCGGGCAATTCGGGATCCGTTCGGCTTTCCGAAACGTCGTATCAATACGATGCCATGGACCGCCGTACGCGACAAGACATCGCCCACTTCGACACCTTGCCGCCGCAACCGGCGATCGGGGACGGTTTGTCGACGACGCTGTCGTCTTACGCGAATAATTCGCAGACCACGAGCGTGACCACCGATTTGCCGGGGCATGTCACGAACTACACCTACGACACGGCCAACCGGCTCCTGACGACGACCGACGCGAAGCTGAATACTTCGACCCACTCGTACGACGCTGATTCAAACGTGATTTCCATGGTCGAGACCGACAAGTCCGATCTGGGCAACCCGAACGAGACGTTCACCACCACCTACGCATACGACCTGCTGGATCGGCTCACCAGCACGACTGACAACGTCGGAAACACACACCAATACGTCTATAACTCGCGGAACAATCGCGTCCGCACAATCGATGCCCGCGGGAACCACACCCGCTACGAGTACGACGGCTTGAACCGCCCCGGCCAGACAGCGCGCGACATGAACGGCAACCTCCTCTTTACCGACCCTGTCGACATCGTCAGCACGCAGACGTGGGACGACTCCTCGCGCCTGACCGGCCAAACCGACGACAACGGCAATCCGACGATGTACATTTACGACGCGCTGAACCGGCGCACGGGCGCCGATCACGCCGACTGCACGTCAGACTTCACGTACTTTGACGTGCACGACAACGCCGTATCCACGACGGACGCGAATGGAAGTGTCGTCAGTAATAACTACGATTTGAACAACCGCCTGACCACTCGCAGCATCTCGCCGGGCACCGGTGTGTCCGGTCAGACAACCTTGGAGATCTACGCGTATGACGGGCTGGGACGCATGAGCCGTGCGGAAGACGATGACTCGCTGGTGATCCGCGCCTACGACTCGCTCGGCAACATCCTGAGTGAAACGCAGCAGCGGTTAAACCCCGACGGTCCGGCCCTGACCTTGGCCGGTGTATACGATGGGGAGGGCAACCTCACCCGCCAGACCTATCCCGGCGGGCGGGTCATTGTGCGAACCTACGACCTACTGGATCGGCCGCTCTTGATCCGTAACGACCCGCTCGGGCCCGGTGCGATCATCGCCACCTATGCCTACATCGGGCCCTATCGCGTCGAGCGGCGCGACTATCCCAACGGGTCGCCAGCCGAAAGAGTTCGCGCGACCTACGCCTACGACGGCGACCGCCGAATCCTCTCCACGACTCACACGCGGAACCCCACTGGTAGCCCTGTGGTCATTGACCAGCGGACGTATACCTGGGACCCCAACGACAACAAGCTCTCGATGGAGGTCAACTCCGCGCCCATCCCGACGGATATCCACAACTACGCCTATGACGCATCAAATCGCCTGATTCAGTGGGATCACGTAACCCCGACGCCGCCGGGGCCGGTGGACTATGTCCTGGACGGTGTGGGCAACCGCGTCAGCGTCTCCGGCGGGCCCAATCCCGGGCCGTACACCATGGACCCAACCCTCTGCGAAGCGGGCGACTTCGAGATGAACCAGTACACCACCACGCCGTTCAACGCGTCGCGCCTGTATGACCAGAACGGCAGCCTGAGCAACATCAACAGCGGCGCCGAGACCTTCGCCTATGACTATCGCAACCAGCTCGTGAATTTCCTTGCCGCGAGCGTCAGCGCGGAGTATCGCTATGACTGTCTGGGCCGCCGAATTGAGAAGGCGGTCGCGTTCGACGCCCCTCCGTTGCGCGGGCCCGGCGGGCCTCCGGTCATCGATGGGACGCTGGATAGCGCGTATGGCAATCCCGTCGCAATTCAGAACACCCAGACCCAGTTCGGCGACAGCAACACCGGCCAGGTCGATTTTGCCAACGGCTCGGAGCTCGACGGCGTGTCAGCCGTGGTCCAGGGCGGCGTGCTGTATCTGATGCTGAGCTGCAACCTCGAGTCCAACTTCAACAAACTGGAAGTTTTCATCGACTCGGGGTCCGGCGGGCAGAACCGGCTCCGCGGGGACAACTCCGGCGTGGATTTCGGCGGCCTCAACCGCATGGGCGACGACGGCGGCGGCAACGGGCTGACCTTTGACGCCGGCTTCGCGGCCGACTTCTGGCTAGGCATGACCGGCGGCGATGGCGGTGGTGGTATCTACGCCCTGTTCGCCAACTACGCCGAATTGCTCACCGCCGGCGGCGGGCCGGGATACTATCTCGGCGCCGGCACGGCGGTGTCCGACGGGACATTGGATGCCAGCGGCTCCAATCCCTTTGGCATCCGAGTCACCATCCACAACGGCAACACCTCAGGGGTCACCGGCGGGACCGGTGCCGATTCCGGGGCGGGCGTGAGCACCGGCGTGGAATGGGCCATTCCGCTGGCAGCAATCGGCGCTCCGACGGGCGAAATCAAGCTATGCGTCTTCGTCAACGCCGTGGGACACGACTTCGTCTCCAATCAGATGCTGGGCGGCATCGGTGGCGGCGACAACCTGGGCGAACCGCGCAGCGTCAACTTCAACTCCATCTCTGGAAATCAGTGCTTTTCTGTGATTGTGCCTCCCAGCGCCGCCGCCGCGGTGACATCGTACGCCTACAGTGCCCGCAGGCTGATCGAGGCGAGGGATGCGACGCGCGTCGCCGTAACGACCGTTGTGTCGAGCAACGATGGGAACAGCCAACCGGCGGATCCCTATGCGGACTTGCCTGACTTATTAGCGCTGTTCTCCACTCTGCCACTGGCGGAGGTAATTGATACGCCAGCGCAAATTGGGACCACCGATACGAATGGTCTTTGGTGGCGCGGGTTCCTCGAAGAAGAACTTCAGATGGAGCAAGGTGGACAGAAGAGCTTCTTCCACGCCGACAATCAGAACAGCGTTGCCAAGTTGACCGACCAGACCGGTAACGTCTTATCGGGCTGGGAGTACGAAGATTACGGCAAGCCGATCGCCCAGCTCTCCACGGCGAACACCCAACCGCCGGACCAGCAGCAGGCCTACCGTTCGGACCTGAGCAACCAAGAGCCCGGTCCGCAGGCCATCGCCGACGACTTCACGCTGGCCCAGCCAGAGACCATCACCGGCCTGCGCTGGTGGGGAGCGTACGATCCCGGCATTCAAGCCCATACCAACGACTTCCACATCACGATCTTCGACGACAATTCTGGCGCTCCCGGCAATCCCATCTTTCAGGAAACCGCCGGGAACAACGTCGCCGCCGCGGGCACCGGGCAGGTGGTCGGCGGAGAGGATGAACGCATCTATGAATATGCCCTGAGCCAGCCCTTCCCGGCTCAGGCCGGTGTTACCTACTGGCTCTCCATCGAGAACACCCTAGCCCAGCCGGGCATCACGCCCTGGAAATGGGAAAGCGGCGGCAACGGAAACAACCAGTCGTTCTGGAGCTCAGATCAGTTCGGCCCCTGGAACCAGCAGCCCGCCGACCTGGCCTTCGCCCTGCTCGTGCCGCAGCCCGACATCGACAACCCATTCCTGTTCCACGGCCACTTCTTCGACCGCGAAACAGGCCTCTACTGGTGCGGCGGCCGCTACTTGGCTACCGGCTCGGGCAGGTACATCCAGCGCGCTCAGGCTGGAACATGGGTGAATGGCTCAAGCCTCGGCAATCCGTACTCGTTCGACGGGAACAACCCGAGTAGCCCTCCCAGTGCTGGCCTATCTGTCAGGTGGCTTCCAGGTGAGTTTGATTCTTCAGTTGGCCCCGTCACAGCGAGGGCGAGCGTGGCTACTATGCCTCGCCGAGACAGGTGGGAGTGCGAAGGAGAATGTTCCGCCAACGGGTATAGTACGACAAGGCTGGAGGGCCGTTGCTGGCACGCGAATTGGGCAGGCAAAGGAATGGATACGACTTGTGCGAACGCTAGGGCTAATGCGATAAAGCGGGCCGATGAAAAATGTGCGCCGGGGTGTGTTTGCTTCACATTGCGTGACAACGATCGCGTGAAGCGGGGTAGTTGTGTCGAACGGGAAATTGGTGGACTTCTATTCTGTGAATGTACGTGCAGAGTGAGGGTCTATGGAGAATGCATGTAAACTGCTGGACGCCGTTCTGTGGGATCCGCTATGCGCACGTTTCTGCTGCGGGCGCTCTCTCCCAGGTGCGTAAAAGCGCGCGGGTCCACCAGCGAGGGCCCAGAATGTTGATGGCCCTCTTCCTTGATCGTTGAGGATCCTTTTCGAAGATTCAATTTAGGGCGATGCGAGTGATGGCGCTGATGCGGAATGGCGAGATTCCCGTCGGCGCGGACCGACATCGTAATTTATTCACGTCGAGCGATCTCTCATAGCGGTTTCGACCAATAGAATCTTCAGGCCGCACGGTAATAGTGTCTCAGCAGCCCGCCCAGGAATCGCTGACAGCGAACCGGCTCGTCGAGGGGTAACGCCCTAGCCAAGGCGCCCACTTCAGGTGGTCCGGTTGCTGCCTGCACGACCGTGAGATTGCCCAGGCCTTGGTGCGGGCGATGGACATTGTGATAACGGGCGTAGTGCTGGCTGATGTGGTCGAGATGACCAAGGCTGAAGCACAGAAAGTGATTCAGGCACTCCCGCTTGACCGCTCCGATCCAAGCTTCGGCAAAAGCGTTGGCGTCCGGCGCCAATAGCGGCGTCCGCAGGCGGCGAATCCCGGCGTTCTTGAACAGCTGATCAAACGCAGCAGAGAACTTCGTATCCCGGTCACGAAGTAGGAACCTCGCCTCGATCTGGTGATCATCCAGCCACATCATCACGTTTCGGGCCTGCTGCTCGACCCACGGTCCATGCGGGTTATACGTGGCCGGCGATAGGAAAACTTTCCGTGTACCAAGATGGATGAAGACCAGGCAGTGGGCCAGCCGGACTCCCAGGGGCGTGACCGGCCCACCTGCATAAGATCGCACAGCTACTGACTCAGCATTTCATCAACGATGCACTGCAGGTCGGCACCGTCCACGCTGCAATCGCCGTTGCAGTCTCGCAGCGGTCGGCCGGTGCAGTCCGCCGGGAGCCCCGGGGCGTTGTTGGGGCAGGCATCGCTCACGTTGGGCACCCCATCGCCGTCCGTATCGCCGTCACAGGCATCTCCTATGCCGTCGTTGTCGCCGTCGAGCTGAGTCGGGTTCGCGATGGTCGGGCAGTTGTCGACCGGGCAGGTATTGGCGGGGAAGCCGGAGTTGCCGAATCCATCACCGTCGGTGTCGGTGCAGGTGTCGCAGGCATCCCCGATGCCGTCGCCGTCCGTATCCGCCTGCGTGGGATCGGCAACGAACGGGCAATTGTCACACACATCGCCGACGCCGTCGCCGTCGCCGTCCTCCTGTTCCGGGTTGAAATCAAACGGACAGTTGTCATACACGTCGAGCAGTCCATCACCGTCGCTATCGATGAACACGAAGAGGTACGCCGCGCCGGAACTTGACGCGCTATTGTCAAACTGATTGCCGTTTATGCCTGTGGCGTTGCTGGCTTCACCAATTGCTCCGATCACCACCGTGTCGCCACTCGCGGCCACTGAGAAGCCGAAATTGTCTCCCTCTGTGTTCGACGCTTTGACGTAGGCCTGTTGGCGCCAGGAGGTGCTGCTGCGGGTGAACACGTAAGCAGCGCCTGCATTTGGAATACTATTGTCTGTCTGGTCACCATTCACGCCCATTGCGTTGCTCCCCTCTGCAAAGGCCCCAACCACCGCTACGTCGCCCGATACGGCGACCGAGTAGCCAAACAGGTCGGCGGACTCGGTGTTCGACGCCTTGAGGTAAGCCTGCTGGCCCCACACGCCCCCAGTGCGGAAGAAGACGTACGCCGCGCCAGCGCCGCCGGCGTTGTTGTCGGCATCGTTACCGTTCACACCGGTGGCGTTGCTATCCTCCTGATATGCACCGATCACGACTGTGTCGCCACTCGCGGCCACTGAAAAACCAAAGAAGTCGCTGCCATCGGTGTTCGACGCCTTGAGGTAGGCTTGCTGGCTCCAGGTTGAGCCGCTGCGTACGAAGACATAGGCCGCTCCTGACGAAGCTGCACTGTTGTCGGCTTGGTTGCCATCCACGCCGGTTGCACTGCTGTCTTCGGCATACGCTCCGACCACGACCATGTCGCCGCTCACGGTTACCGATTGGCCGAACAGGTCGTTCGCGCCGGTGTTCGAGGCCTTGACATAAGCCTGCTGGCTCCACGTCGTTCCGCTGCGGACGAAAACGTATGCCGCGCCGGAATCAACGGCGAGGCTGCTGAATTGATTACCATTTATGCCCGTAGCGTCGCTGTCCTCCCGGTAGGCCCCGACAACCACTGTGTCGCCCGAGATTGCCACCGAGTATCCAAACTGGTCTCCCGGCCCGGTGTTCGAAGCCTTCATGTATGCCTGCTGGCTCCACGTGGTTCCGCCGCGGACGAAAACGTATGCCGCGCCAGAGTCGGCGGAATTGTTGTTGTTCGCGCCGTTCACGCCGGTGGCGTTGCTATCTTCCATGGATGCCCCGACTACCACAGTGTCGCCCGAGATGGCCACAGAGTAGCCAAACTGATCGTTCGCGCCCGTGTTCGACGCTTTGAGGTAGGCCTGCTGACTCCAGATGGCGCCGCTGCGGACAAAGACATACGCCGCACCGGCGCTGCCCGCGTTGTTGTTGGCCTGATTGCCGTCCACTCCGATCGCGTTGCTGTCCTCGCTATTCGCTCCGATCACCACCGTGTCTCCGGAGATGGCCACCGACCAGCCAAAGGTGTCAAACGCTTCGGTGTTCGAAGCCTTGAGGTAGGCTACCTGCTGGGCAAAGGGATCGATTGTCAGCGGGTAGCGAGCATATCTATCATCGACGATCAGTCGAAGCCCGTCAGCAATCGTCTCGAACCGAGCTGGAACCGGCGCGCCTTCCGCATCGAAGACACTGAGATTGCTGTAACTCACCACGGCCACGCCGCGGGAATCATTGAACATCACATCGCGTCCTTGACTGCTCACCTGCGGCAACAACATGCCGCGGACCGCCAACTCCAAATGCAAGTAGCCCGAGCTGCCCTCAGGCCGATCATGCACGGTGTAACCGTGTTCGAGCCCGTGTCGATCGTTTACATACCATTCGGTCAGCGCCTCGCCCCATTGATAGTTGACGCGATTTCCTGCGGCTTCGGCGCACGTTGGCACTTTCACGGCGCGTTCCACGCCCTCGCGTCCAAAGCTCGCCAGCTCCAACCCCCAAGTCCATGCGCCCGCATCAGGCGTGGTGGTGAAGCCACGGCCGTCAAAGAGCGTTTGCCAATGCTGACCTGGATTGCGAGCCTGATATCCATTTTCAACCGCGAACGCGGTATGGCGATTGGCTTCGTACGCCGCGAGGATGCTCGACCAGTCCGAAGTTGATAGTCCGTCGGGTCCGTCGTTGGCGGTCGCAGAAACCGGCGCGATTTGCGTTTTTTGTTCACCGGAAGCCGGTGGGGCTGCAAGCCACGACGCGGCCACAAAGGCCACGACAGCCAATGCAACAGTGCGAGGAAGAGCATCGAAGTGTTCCACAAATCCTGTCAAGCAAGTCTTGCTTGTCCAATTCATTTTTCGGTCTCCTTGAATCACGATTCGAGGGCTTCCGCTCGGGGCGCCACTCGCTCATCCATGTTCATTAGCGAGTTTCAAGTTCAGCGTACGCCAGATTTTCATGGCAAGCGATTGGCGGGGCGGGACACAGTGGTACAATGGCAGACGCAACTCGAGTGAAAACAAGGGGTTCGGAGAGGTGGTGGGAATGTCTGACGTCACTCAGATTCTTCAGGCGATGGATCGTGGGGATGCGGCCGCGGCGAGCGAACTGCTTCCACTGGTCTATGAGGAGCTGCGCCGCCTGGCGGCGTCAAAACTCGCAACGGAGCGGCCCGACCACACCCTCCAACCGACCGCCCTCGTTCACGAAGCATTCTTGCGCCTGGTCGGATCTCCGATCCACACCTTTCAGGGCCGCGGGCACTTTCTGGCCGCTGCCGCCGAGGGGATGCGGCGGATACTTGTTGAATACGCCCGGAGCCGAAATGCGCTCAAACGCGGCAAGGGGCGTAAGGTACAGCTTGAATGGGCCAGTGTTGCAACAGTTGCAGATCTTCTGCCCGAAGAAAAAAGCGATGAGATTTTGGCGTTAGACGATGCTCTCCTGCGCTTAGAAAAGGAAGACCCCGGCGCCGCCAAGCTCGTTCGGCTCCGGTTCTTCGCCGATCTCAGCATCGACGAGACCGCCGATGTGTTGGGGATTTCCCCCCGCAGCGTGAACCGGGAATGGGCTTTCGCCCGAACGCGGCTGTTGCAAATGCTGCGGGGCAAGTCGATGTAAAGGGCATCTCGCAAGGAGCAACATCCAAATGTCGTCTGCACGCGCCAAAGACATTTTTCTCGAAGCCCTTGGGCAACCGCCCGAAGAGCGAACTGCATTTGTCGATCGAGCCTGCGATGGTGACACCTCTCTGAGAGCAGAGGTCGAAGATCTACTGAAAACTCACGACGAAGCTGGCCAATTCATGAATCGCCCAGGTTTCGATCGAATTACGATCGCCACGCAGCGCACCGTAGTGGACGGCGACCCCCTGGGGACATGCGAACTCCAGGGAGTGGTCATCGACCGTTACAAGCTCCTCGAACAGATCGGTGAGGGAGGTTTTGGAACGGTATGGATGGCGGAGCAGCGCGAGCCGGTGACGCGCAGAGTTGCACTGAAGATCATCAAGCTTGGAATGGACACAAAACAGGTGATCGCCCGCTTCGAGGCGGAGCGGCAGGCCCTTGCGATCATGGATCATCCCAACATCGCCAAGGTCTTCGATGCCGGCGCGACCGAAACGGGCCGTCCTTATTTCGTAATGGAGTTGGTCAAAGGTGTTCCCATTACGCAATATTGCGATGCGCAAAACCTCGCGCCACGCGATCGGCTGGAACTGTACATCTCCGTCTGCCAGGCTGTGCAACACGCCCACACCAAGGGCATTATTCACCGCGATATTAAGCCGTCGAACGTGCTTGTCTCGCGGCACGACGACAAGCCTGTGGTGAAGGTTATCGACTTCGGAATAGCAAAGGCCACGGCGGCGCGACTTACCGAAAAAACAGTGTTCACCGAGTTTCGCCAGATGATCGGAACGCCGGCGTACATGAGCCCCGAGCAGGCGGGACTGTCAGACCTTGATATCGACACGCGGACAGATGTCTACAGCCTTGGTGTCCTTCTATACGAACTTCTAACGGGGACGACGCCGTTTGACGTCAAGACCCTACTGAGCGCGGGTTACGCGGAGATTCAGCGAGTCATTCGTGAGGTGGAGCCGCCCACGCCAAGCTCACGGCTGTCGACGATGAAGGACGACCTGCCATCGGTCGCGGCCAATCGCAGGACCGAGCCGGCGCACCTGATGAAACTGGTTCGCGGCGATCTGGACTGGATCGTCATGAAATGCCTCGAGAAGGATCGGGCCCGGCGCTACGAAACCGCCAGCGGAATGGCCGCTGACATTCAGCGCTACATCGCGGGGGAGCCTGTGCTCGCTGCGCCGCCAAGCGCGGGCTACAAGTTTCGCAAGTTCATCCTCCGCAACAAGGCGAGCGTGACCGCCGGCGCGATTGTCGCCGTGGTGCTGATCGCAGGCATCATAGGCACGACGTGGGGAATGATATGGGCACTACGTGAACGGGACCGCGCCGACAACGCGGCCGGCGAAGCGCTCGTGGCCCGCGGCGAGGCCCAAGCACGCTCCAAAGATCTCGAAAAGGTCGTAGCATTCCAATCGGCCCAACTCTCGGGAGTAGACGTCATGCAGATGGGCGTCCAGCTTCGCCGGGATATGCTCAACGGGATCCGACTGGCTGGCGAAAGAACGCGGGCGCCTGATACGGCGACCGAGGCCAGTGTTGCGGCGGCGGATGGCGCGCTCGCGAAAGTCGATTTGACGGGCGTGGCGCGATCGGCCATGGAGGGCAGCATATTCAAGCCCTCGATCGATGCGATCCGCGAGCAGTTCGTAGATCACCCAAAAATTCGCGCCGACCTGCTGATGAGTGTCAGCGACACGGCACGTCGTCTCGGCGCGCTGGACATCGCTGAGGGGCCAGGCGTCGAGGCAGTGGAGATCCGAACGGCTGACCTCGGCCCGAACGACGCAAAAACGCTCGACGCGCGCATGTACCACGCCCTACTGCTCAAGGACAAAGGCCGGCTTGACGAATCGGAGAGGGAGATGAAGGAGTGCATTGCGCTCGCCCTCAGCACGCACGGCAACAACTCGGAAATCACAATGGACTTGCGGGCCAACTTCGCCGCAGTGTTGGCCGCGCGAGCGCAGTTCCAAGACGCGGCCGATCTCTACCGGCTCGCCCTGCCTTGGTACGAAGAGCACGCCGGCCGATTGGACCAACAAACACTTGGGAGCTTGGCGTCGCTCGCGTCCGCGCTGAGCAACTTGGGGCGGTTCGAAGAAGCCGAGCCACTCTTCCGCGAGTCCGTTCAGGGTTTCCGTACCGCCTACGGCAAGAACAACATGCGGACTCTCCAGGCGCTCAACAACCTCGCTGGCTTCTATCGCGCCAAGAAGGACTATGGCAAAGCCCGTGAGGTGTACGAGGAGGCCCTGCAGGCCGGTCGCCAGGCGCTGGGCGAGGACCACTGGCTGACGCTCATGATCGTCGACAACATCGGAGGCATCTTATTCGCACAGGACCATTTTGATGGAGCAGCTGAGTTCGCACGTTCAGCACTCAATGGGCGCCAGCGAGTTCTTGGCGCGAACCACGCGGCGACGCTCCGTTCGTGCTTCAACCTTGCAAGGGTGCTCGAATCGAAAGGGAAAGCCGACGAGGCCACGACGCTCTATCGGCGCGCCGCCGAAGGCTTCCGCGGGGCGTACGGCGAATTCCATTCGTACACCATCTCGGCCCGCACCGCGCTCAGCGGACTGCTGATCGCCCGCGGACGGTTCCAGGAGTGTTCGGATCTTCTGCTCAGCGAATCCGCACAGTTCGATGGTCACCCAGAAGCCACGAAGGATAGGCGCCAAGCCGTGGTCCGCGCACTGAGCATCCTGTATGAGAAGTGGGACGCCGCTGAACCGGGGAAGGGCTACGACGCCAAAGCTGCAACGTGGCGCGCCAAGCTCCACGCATCGACAAGCCAGCCGGTGTCATCACAACCTGTGGCCGGCGGCAAATGATGCTTGCCAGTGAGTTCGGTTAGTCGAACAAGTGTGGGGAGGCCCCCAAGCGATTGAAAAATGGCACCGTTTTTTCGATGAGGGCCGTCAATCCTGCGGCCGGCGGGCACAACTGATTTTGGCCCTGGGCGGATTCATTCGTGCAGCTCGTTTCAGGTAAACGAGTTATCGTGCTGTTAGCACTTGGGCACAACATCAGAACGATAATCGCAAGTGCCAGCAGCAAATTCTAATCGCTAAACGATCGTTGTTTTTCGGAAGTGCTGGTTGTGACTTCGCGGTGAACCGGAGAGCGCAGGAATTGGCTCTAGTATTTGACGGGAGGCCAATACTCCAAACCTTGGGCTGATTAGGGGTCAGGAGTTTTGGAATTCACTTGCTGCCAGGTTCGATCGGTCGCGCTCCCCCCGAGTTCAAGTTCCCGCCAACAGAGCCATGACAAATGGCTGTATATCTCGAGAATCAATGAAACTGTCACGATTCGCATCGACTCGAGCCAGGCTGCATCCCGTTCCAGCGGTCACGAAACCGATAGGATCCATTATTGCGAATATGAACGGAGCGATATCCGCGTGGTCCACAACGCCATCGCAATTTGGATCCACGTCTACTGGAAGTGGGCAACCCGCCGTGTCGACCTGCGCGAGCGAATGCGTCGCCGGACACGCATCGCAAGAGTCCCCGCGCCCGTCGCCATCTTCATCCGCTTGCTCAGGATTTGTCACGTTCGGGCAGTTATCGAATTCGTTCGGAACGCCATCCGCATCAAGATCGCCCAGATCGTCCACCGGACCCACCGGAATGGTATCGCTGCCGACAGAGTTCCCGCTGAATCGCTGATAGCATGCCCACCAAATCTGGTAGTCGATTAGCGTAACCAGGCCGTCGCTGTCGAGGTCGGCCATTGGGTTGAACTTCGGATCAGCGGGGTCGAGGCCGATCGCCCCCTGGATGATCGCTAAATCCATCTCGTCGACCTCACCGTCTGAATTCAGGTCGCTAGATTCTGGACACGGCGCCGCTGGCAGAAACGAATAGACGATCACCGAACTCATGATCTCAAAGCTTCCCTTTTGTGAAGGATCGAATTCGAGCGTCACATGGTGCAGACTGGTGGGCAGGTGCTGCGTGAACCTCACCATCGCGGTAATGCTCGGACTATCCCCCGGGCTTATCGTGATGGTGCCTAATACCGGCTCACTGGGAGGCAGGCCATTCAAGCTCACGACGCTCTGTGGCGGCTGGGCCCCCCGAGTTTCAACCGAAACCCGATACGGAATTACAAGCGTGGTCTGACCAGTATTCGCCAATTCCCACCCAATGGTTCCCCCAGTCATCGCGTGGAGCCGGCCGAAGTTTTCGCCTGGCCCCTCGCCGACTTTAGCGCAGGGCGAACACGGTGGCGGGCAGTAATCCGCCGGTACGCCCCTGATTCTACCTGGACACTCGATGACTTCTCCTGTGCTCTCATTCCTTATCTTTACCGAAAAGCACGCGACATCTCCGACATCGATCAGGTCCAGTGGCCGAAAGACACGAATCGTGCGACTGCGACAGCGGCCTGGCTCGATAAAGACAGGACTCGCGAATAATAGGTCGACTTGCGGCGCGCTGGCTGTACATAAGCCATCAGAGGAACCGGCGGCGAGACCTTGAACAGACACGTCGAAGTAAGCGAAGTCGGCCGAATAGTTGCAGATCGTAATCCGCACGTCGACAAAATTCTTGTCCACGCAGATCGCCGTTTCCTTTGGTACGCCACAGGGCGCAGCATATCTACATTTTCCGCAATTATTCGCCGCATAGAGACCGGCAATCTCCGGCGACGACAATGCTCGGCGGAACAATTCAAGTTCGTCGATGTTTCCGAAAAAATTGGCCGGAAACCCCGTATTGGGGTCATTGCCAGCGCCAATGCGCAGAGGCGACCCATTGCTAAGATCACCAGGTACAAGCGTGGGATTAAAGGACTGCGCGCCGGAATCCGTCGCGATAGGCTGGCCGTCGAAAAAAAACCGCCCGCCGTTAGCCTGATTACGGTTAACTGTTACCGCGACATGATGCCACGACGATGCATCGAGTCCCTGAAGAGACGCGGAGTAATAGGTCTGTTCGTTACAGATGTCGTCTGCAAGTGTTAGTGCTAGGCGATTTCCGTCGAGAAAGAATTCGTACCCAAGGGGAGCTATGGAGCCCCTTTCGCCACCTATGCAGCAAGCAGGATCCGGCCAGCCGGCCGCGAATTGGCACTGCATGATCAGGTAGTCTAATTGATCCATGCAGGGGCCAACGCCGTCACAATTGATATCACAATTCACTTCCGTTAAGTTGTCCCGTTGAATTTTGTTTGTTTCGAGGCACAAGCAATAATTAAACAGATTGAGATCGTCCTGGTCAACATCGCCGTCGCCGTCCTGATCACCGTTGCAAGGACAGAGACAGGGCGCATTTTCGTTGCGGGCCAACTTGTGGACAATGGGTTGCATGCCGGCGGGTGAAGTCTTGATCCACGCATCAATAGTGACTTGGCTCATGGGTTCGAAATCAAGTTCGTCCGCATCTGGGACTTGTACTGTGCTGTTCGAAAACGAAAATGCATCGTTTACTTTACCGGGCACGTATAGCGCCGCGCCAGTTGGTTCCCAAGTACCGTTATGGTCGGTTTTTGCGAAATTCAACGTATTCCGGTCGCCAGTCCACCAACCCTCGAGGTTCGCCGGCGGAGGAACACCAGGCGCGGTGATCTGCATTGTGGACTGTTTCCATTCGATGCAGCACCGGTCGATCACGGCCAACTTTACCTGGTAGCTACGGCATGGTCGGATATTGACCGGAAACTCAAATGCCGTTGGCCGGCCAGCTCGCAGTGGTGTGCCCGCTGGAGGCCAGCATCCTGAAAACGCCCCTGGGACGCCCTCACAGATTTCCCAGTAATGCCACTCAATATCCCCCGTGCTACCCGATCCGTCGACGTAAAGGCCATTCGGGCCGCAGCGGGTGGAGACAATGTTGAATGCCGCTTCTGCCCTTTGGTCGAATTGGGTCAGGTTTACTTCATCGACAACGATGTGGTAGCCCTGAGCAGCCCGTACAAACAGGTACTGATAGGGTTGGTCGGGAACAAGAATAGCGCCCTCGCACTGCGCCCACATCTGTAGGCAAATTTCTGCCGCAACTGGGAAGCCATCGCCAAGCCCCGCGCCTGGCGGAGGCCGCACCGCATTGTCTGAAGGAAAAGCCTCCATGGCTAAGTAGGCGATCCACTGCCCAATCTGGTGCGTTGCGTCGCGATCTGTGCCAGCGACGAAGCCGACATGATAATTGCACCCAACCTTCAGGGGTCGGTCCAGCCGAACCCCGATCGCTTCGTCCAGATCGTTGCCCTGGCCCTCCCCAAAGCTGCGCAAAAGAATCCAGTGTGTTCCCTGGAATGCCTGCGTCACGATTCCTTCAGAATCGCTGCACGCCGCGCTTGCACTCGATCGTAACGACGGGGTGCCTCTCGCCGCGAACCAGTCCGACAAGTCGCCGAACACGCAGTCGCCGCTGTTTGTGTCCCGAAGCTCAAATCCAGCATTCGGAACGATCGCGTGAACACACAGGTGGGCCAGGTCTCCAACGCAAGTCCCTGCTGTGGGTCCCTGACACGGGGTTCCGCGGGGGTCGATTAGCTGTGCTTTAAGTGTGACGGCCGGAGCGACGGCGGTCGCCATGTAGAATAACAACCGCGCACACTTGTGTGTTGGGCATGTTGACATGATCAAATTACTCCGCTTTATCGCATTTCCGACTTGATGTGAAATCGCGCCAGGAATTGATCGCGGCCGTGGGGATCAACCATGAGCCGAACGGACATGGTGCCCACAGTAAGTAGTTCTCACTCGGGATCCTCCATTTGCCAGGCTTTCAACCATAATCCTACCGTGCTGAGCCTTTGGGTTTCAACGGAAAATGAGGTCTTGTGGTGCGTACTCACCGACCGGCCACTCAAACATGCCAATCCTGCCCTTTTAGCCCCGGAAAGAACGCTTTGGGGTTGTTTCGGTGCAGTGTGGCCCATACGTGCATAGGCATCATCAATCGATCCACCCTAGCGCGACTGCTGACTACTTTGCCGCAGGTGGGCACAACGATTTTTGAGCTTCCGTGAATTGAAGAGTGCAACCTTATCAACGAGAACAGCTTAGCATGCTGCTAGCACTTGGCCACACCATGAGGATGATAGGGCCAAGCGCCAGCAGCAAATTGGGGGGCATTAAGGACATGGCTGGCCTGAGTTTAGCCGCTCCTAATGCCGTCTGCATCAAGGGATGACAGAAGGACAAGTTCGGCTCGGCGCGGCGTTTCCCCCGCCCCGCGCTACGTTTTTGCACCGCCGTTCACAACTCGGGACGCCAGTCGCCGGGACGGCCGGCGCCGCCACCAACAACAGCGTCGGCATTTCCGGCGTCGCCTGGAATTGCATGATCATGCCGCTGCGGGTCAGCAGTCCTGGTGGCATCGTTTCTTGGTCGAACCTCGCCACTGCGCTGTCCTGGGCCGCCGACCATCGGGCGAGAGTGGCCAACATCAGCTTCGCCTTCGGTGCCAGTCCGACGGTAAGCAGCGCCGCGCAATACTTCCAGAGCCATGGCGGCGTAGTGACCGTCTCGGCCGGCAATTACAGCACGGTCCACATCAATCCCGACAACCCTTACCTGTTGGTCGTCAGTGCGACGGATTCTGGTGACAAACTTACTACCTGGAACGACACCGGCAGCGACATCGATTTGGCGGCCCCCGGCGTCAGTATTCCTAGCACTTGGAACGGCGGCGGCTACGGATCGAGGAGCGGATCCTCCATGTCCGTCCCGATCGTCGCGGGGGTTGCGGCACTGGCGATTTCGGCCAATCCAAGCCTCACGGCCTCCCAGGTGCAGGACCGGCTCGGCGCTTTCTCAGCGACGGTCAAGCAATCGGCCGACGATCTTGGACCCGCCGGCGGGGACCCCAGCTACGGCTGGGGCCGCATCAACGCCGGCCGGGCCGTCGCATTGGCCGCGGAAACCAGATCGCCGCCGCCCGGTACCACGCCGCCGACCGTCAGCAGTCCAGGTGGAATTCGCGGAGTTGGACCAAATACGCCCACGGGCTGCGACGCCGAACGACCCCTTCTACATCAATGACTGGCAACTTGTCGACTCTAACCATTATTGGAACAGGACTTACACGATTCTGTGATTCCCAAAACATGAACGGTCGCGGCTTCTTGCCCCGAAGGTCACACGTGTCGTACCGGTTAAGTAGGCAAACGCGCCGGTGCTGAGGCGCGCGGAGCTTTGGCCTTTCTGTTTATGGCAGGTGGATTATGCGGCGAACAAGCTCCCTTTCTGCTATCGCCTGAATTCGTTTTTCGAAACAGCCCCCAGCGGCTGGCCCTTTTGGAGGCGAGCCGGTGGTAGTGCATCGGGGGAACCCTCCGGCGGGAGGGTCCCTCGCGGCTAACGCCGCTCCCGGGCGAACCGGGCAACCCGTCCCGCGGCACACCTGGAGAAATCCTTATGCTCTGGATCGCATACATATTCACAGACTACCAGCTCAGATCCCTTTACCGACCTTATCGAGATGGACGACCGTCGGTTATCGACAGCGCTCTCGCGGAGCTTTTCCGTGAGGTATTGCTTGTTGCGCGGCAGCGAGGACGAAACGCTCAACGCGTTGAGGCCTACGGAGGCGCTGCGATTGCCGGTCTTTGGATGAGCCTAGGTCGGTTTCACGGTACGGAAGAAGTTTTTCCGCGCTGGGCGAAACGAGTCATGCGGAACAAGCTAATTGACTACTATTGGGATGAGCGTGGGCCGCAGCAGACGATCACAGATCTCGGCCCCGAGTCGCGGGTATCTGTCAAACAAGCGCCGGCCAAACGGCAGCCGGATATCTTGCTCATTAAAGAGGGGTTAGAGTGCCGATGTCAGCTTCTCGGAAGAATCAAATCTTGGCTCGCCCAGCTCGACGAGCGGGTTCACAAACTCTTTCGGTGCCGCTATCAGGCACAGCACACGTTCGCCGAGTGTGCGCTGGCAATTCACGTCGCGAAGCCCCGGGCGTGGTTTCTCCACGAGCGCGAGATAGGCCGGCTGCTTGAAGTACTCGCGGACGCTTTCCCTTCAATCGGCTTGACCAGAGATCGCCTTATCGATCTGTTGTGGGCTGAGTCCTTGTGGGCAGTCGACGAGTCGAACCTGGCGGCCTGAGGGATAGTGGACGCCGACAGCGGAAAACACCACAGGATTGTCATCATGGAAGAGCGACCAAATGGGGAACCGTTAGTGACACGCGAAGGCTTCGACACCAGCCGCAGGGCGGTCGAAATGTTAGGTGAGAATCATGGGCTCGGGGAGATCATCCGCAGTCAATGGGGATCCGAGCCTGTGCTCACCGGGGAGTCGCTCGCGATGCTCGAGCGAGTGGCGGGGCAGATGGCTCTCGCGAAGCTGTCGCCCGACCTGATTGAGATTTTTTTCAGTCAAATGCTCGTTGCCACTTTCACGGCTATCTACGCGGTCCGACGGGGCTACTACGAATACTGGAAGGACTTGATGGAGAATCCTAGTCGGCGGCTGCCAAATTCTACCCGCCGCCAAAAGAGTAAGCCGCCGGGCCAGCCCACTCGGGGTTCTGAATCGGGCGGCGAACCTGGAGACAAAACAGAGGGTCATCATCCGGGATTAGGCGAGTGAAATCCGGGGCTTCGAGTGCTGCTACGCAATGGTCGGTTGGGGCAGTCGTTTACGCGGACCAGCAAAACAGGTTTCTCGGATTCGCTCCCAGGTGAAGCTGACCATTGCGATGCGCCTCCGTGCAATGCGGCATTGCTGGCGCGATCTCTCAGGTGCGAATAGGTCGCACGATTTGTCATGCGTTCGCGCAGGCCTGATTCTCACATCTTCGTCGGACGCCCAAGCTGAGATTTTTAGAGCATTTTTTAGTCGAGCCGGTTAACGGCTGCCCAGAACGTCAGTATGAATAGTAGGAGCACGCCATGAAGACTTCAAGAACATGTATCCTGATCGAACTTCCCAGTCTACTTTTCGTAGTCCTCGGCCACGCATCCGAGGCGGCGACTCTCACAGTGCAGAGTACCCCGGCTACGGGCGCGGTGATCCAGGCACTTCCATCATCCGCAGGCGGAACCACGAACTATGTCAGAACCGGAGTTTCCGGAAGCGTCTCGCTTACCGCGCCGGCCACCTTTAACGGAGCCGATTTCGTCAAATGGACTGTGGTTGGGCTCGAAGATTTTCCAAGCCGTTACCTCCAGATTGCGATGATCCAGAATTGGACGTGTATCGCGGTCTATGAGACGCCATCCACATGCGGCAGCCCTTGCAGCCTGAACATCACGAGTCCGGACGGCGGGGAGTACTTCTGCGCGGGAAACACGGTGGCCCTGGAGTGGAGCGGAACATCGACGCCGGGATGTCCAGACGTGATCATCGAGCTTTACAACGGTGGAGCCATCGCGCAGCTCTTCAACATCCTAGCCAACAACGGTGGCTACTCCTGCACGCTGTCCCAAGGCCTAGAACCTGGCGATAGTTACAGATTCCGTATTCTCTGTTATGACTGTACCAGCGCGTGTTCGGATTGGAGCAATGCGTTTTCGGTTGTCGCGCCACCACTGGTTATCCAGAATCCAACAGATAATGCGATCTGTAATGGACAAACTCATCAGCTCTGCGCCGACGCGTCCGGTGGCCACATTAATAATCAGTGGCAAAAATGGACGGGAAGCGCGTGGCAAGATGTCGGGAATACCGAATCGTGCTATTCAACAAGCGTCGCGGGCACGTACCGCTGCAAGATCTGGAACTCTTGTGGCACAGTCTATACCAACAGCGCCCTCCTAACGGTGAACTCGCCGCCATCGATCACTGGTCAACCACAAGGAACCACAATTTGTTCTGGTGTGACGCACCAGTTCTGTGTGACCGCCACCGGTAGCGGCTTGAGTTATGAGTGGCAGAAGGATGGAATCAACATCCCAAACGCCACGTCCTCCTGCTACACGGCCAACCAGGCCGGTTCCTATCGCTGCGTGGTGTCCGGAAGCTGTACACCGCCGGCGACAAGCAACAGCACCATGTTGACGGTGAACTCGCCGCCAACCATCACTGGTCAACCACAGGGAACTACAATTTGTTCTGGTGTGACGCACCAGTTCTGTGTGACCGCCACCGGTAGCGGCTTGAGTTATCAGTGGCAGAAGGATGGAGTCGCCATCCAAGGCGCCACGTCCTCGTGTTACACGGCCAATCAGGCCGGTTCCTATCGCTGCGTAGTGTCCGGAAGCTGTACACCGCCGGCGACAAGCAATAGCGCCACGTTGGTCGTCTCGACGACAGCGAATTGGTATCCCGATCAGGATGGCGATGGGTTTGGTAGCGCAATCGCGCATCCTATGACAACGTGCATACCGCCGGCTGGATATGTGCCCAACAATCAGGACTGCAACGATTCGAACAGCTCAATCCACCCCGGTGCAAGCGAATCTCAGTGCGACGGTATTGACCAAGATTGTGTGGGAGGCGATCTCTGTCCACCGTGCTTTAGTAACGGGGGGGACTCTGACAACGATGGTGTCTGCACCAACATTGACAACTGCCCGAATACGCCAAACGCTAATCAAGCCAACTGCGATAGCGATGCACAGGGAGACGCATGTGACAACGATGATGACAACGATGGTGACCCTGACATTACAGATTGTGCGGACTGTGACCCAACGCGGAGCCATGGCACGCCTGAAATTTGCTCCGACGCCATCGACAACGATTGTGACAACCTGACCGATTGCGCCGACGCTGATTGCAGCGGGACTGGTTGCGTGTGTCAAGGAGGCGATAGCGATGGAGACGATATTTGTAACAACAACGATAACTGCCCAAATACCACGAACTCAGACCAGGTTAATTGCGATCATGACTCACAGGGAGATGTCTGCGACACCGATGATGACAACGACAGCACTCCTGATGTGAATGACTGTCAACCCTGCAACCCTAATGTTCATCCGGGCGCGTTTGACGTGCTGTGCGATAATATTGACCAGGATTGCTCAGGAGCAGACTCATGTCCTCCCTGTTTCAATAGCGGAGGGGACGTGGACAATGACGGTATTTGTAACAATAACGATAACTGCCCCAACACCGCAAACCCGGACCAGGCCAATTTCGACAACGATGCCGAAGGGAATGTCTGCGACACCGATGATGACAACGACGGCACTCCTGATGTGAATGACTGTCAACCCTGCAACCCTAATGTTCATCCGGGCGCGTTTGACGTGCTGTGCGATAATATTGACCAGGATTGCTCAGGAGCAGACTCATGTCCTCCTTGCTTTGTGCAAGGCGGCGACAGTGACCGTGATGAGATTTGTGATTCCATGGATAACTGCCCCACCATTGTCAATTCACTGCAGGCTGATAGCGATGGCGATGGCAGCGGCGACGAATGCGACAACGACGACGATAATGACGGCGATTCCGATGACGTAGATTGCGACGATAATAATGCTGCCATCCGACACGGTGCAACCGAGATTCTGTGCAACGGCATCGACGACAACTGCGATGGAGGCGACAGTTGCAGACAAGATTGTGCGGAAGGATCTCAAATGTGCGGGACTTGCGGAACATGCGTTACACCAGCGGTAATTGGCATGTTTGGCTGCATGATGGGGGCAAAAACTCAGCGAAGGCGAAGAAGGAATCGTGATTTGAACGGGCCTCGCATGAGGTAAACGCCCGTCGACATGTCGATGTCGCCGGTCGAGGGTATGTTGTACAATAGCTACCCACTGGTTAGACACGAAATCTGCAATCAACGATCAGGCCGTAACACCAACCTAGAGCACCGTCGAGTGTTTTCAGCTACTCGACGGCGTATTCTTGCGTATCCGTCTATGTCCATCACTTCGCAGCTTGACCAGCTAATCGCACGAAGCGTGTGTGAAATCAGGGCGGAGTGGAGTGGTCAAAAGCTACGCAAGGCAGACCGGCACACGACCGACTAGTCGCACGAGGCGTGGGAAGCCCCAGCGAGATCGATTATGGCACCACAACTGCGAGACGGGGGGGTCTCCCTTGCGGCCGGCGGGCACAACAGTTTTAGCGCCTCTGTGAATTCGAGAGCGCAACTTTTTCAGCTAGAACAACTTAGCGTGCTGCTAGCACTTGGACACAAGGTGAGGATGATAGGCCCAAGCGCCCGCAGCAAGTATTGCGTCAGCAAAGGCATAACGGCCAGAGTTTAGCCGCTGTTGAGGCCCTTCCGCCGATCAAGGGTTAACCCTTATTACGGAAAACCTCGAAAACCGCATCAACTCAGATGCAGTACGCCAGTTTGTTAACCTTCGAGTGTGTTTGCCTCTCGACGATCCTCCACGTGTGCGCGATGCCCCTAAGGTCATATAGATTTTTCTGCCCGCGGCGCTCAGACTTTTTGAAAATTTTTTTCAGGCGGGCAATTCAGGGGTCGTAGGAGTCGTCAAACCCAGGCGGAACGGCTCATGGAAACCGGTTTTTGAGCCTGGCAGCTCAGCCTGCGGGATTTTCCGCTTCGGCACGTATCTCCGCTGACGCAGGAGACGCTCAGCTAGTCGCCCAGGCGCCGGGGTTCCCCCCAGATGTGCCGAATGGCACCGGAATCTCAAATGGGGAGGTATCCCCCCTTGCGTGGGTCGAAAGATTATCCCTTGGGCTTGGCCTCCTCGATCTTCTTGGCCGCATCACTGGATGCGCCCAGCAGTCCTTTCGGGTTCCAGGCATCGTACGTCCCCTTGCGAATGCTCTCGATACGGTCGCGCATCTCCTGAACCGCCTCCGCCGGCACCTGATTAATCGCTTTGAACAGCTTGACGATGAACCGCTGGGCCGGGCTGCCTTTGACCGCAACGTACTTTTTCTCTTTAAGCCAGGCCATGAATTGGACGGCGTTTTCAACATCGGAGGGCGTCTCGTCGGGCTTCGAAACGGTGGCGACATTGTTGACGAAATTGTTCGCCCGGCGAGCCATGGCCGGCACCATCATATCAAAGAGCGAATCGTCCCCACCGTCCAAGACGTTTCTTTCGAACATCGTGTAGGCCCTCCACGCATTCGAAAGTGCGGTCCCGTCCATCCGCGCCCCCTTCAACAACAGGCTGGCGTTGCGGGAGCGCACCTGCATCTGGCTGATCTTCTTCGTGAGGGTCATCTGGGCGTTATTGAAGCGCTTGAAGTCACGGTCTAGTTGCTTGATGAGGATGGTCCAGAGTTCGACCTCCTTCCACTTCTTGGCGGCGTTGGCCTTCTCCAACGAGGCCTTGGCCTCGTTGAGCTTGTACTCACCCAGCGCCTTGATGTACTCGTTTTCAGCCCGGTAGCGGTCTGTCCAGTCCTTGAACGATCCTGACCTCGGGTCGACAACTATTTCTGCCATTTTCATCTCCTCATCGATTCAGTTTAAAAGAACTCTCAGCGGTTGGTCGGAATACAAGGATCCGAACCATCCCCATTCTGAGCGACCTCGCACCACGAATTAACGTCCCAACGTTTTGTTGGCCGCATCAAGTCGCTCCCTCCATGTAAGGCGGGCCAGGTCCCAAGAGACCTCTCGTGGAGAGTGCATCTCATCCGACGCCAAAAGCATTTCTTTGATAGCGAGCGCCGTCCGTTCAGCCTGGAGTCCGGCCAGAGTTACCAATGTCTGGTAATTGCGTTCACGCGTGATGACGTCATCGGCCGCCCGCATGTCGTCAACCCTGGCCTTAAGAATATCTCGAATGGCAACCAGACATTCCCACGCCTTGTTGGCTCCCTCAAAGGGCTCAAGTGCATCGCTTAGGAATCCTCCGACAAGTTGCAAAAAACGCTGGACTGCTTTCTTCTGATAGTGCTCGTCCGAGGCTCCTAATGCGGCAACCGCAGCCCATCCTGTAATATCCGCGGTAAGTAAGACAAAACGGGTTGAAGCGTATGTCAGCTGCCCGGCACGAAACGTACTCTTGGCGACAGCTTTCGAGAGATCGGAACCAACGACGTAGGCCTCGGCCTCGGTAGGATCGGAGGTCTTATTTGCATTGACCACCTGCTGTTCTGCTTGGTCGAGAAGCCGCGCTGTTGACTCGATGGCCTCGTCGATCCGTCTTTTGCGACGCTGCACTAAGCTATGGACTTCTACGGATAGAGTTTCCAAGGAGCTGGCGAGCGCGAGAACGGTGGCCATCGAATCAGAATAGATCCGTTTCGCATCGTCACCAGAGACGTTCCCGTACAGAGAAGTTTGCACCTGGAATCTGGCTTGAAGGGCGTTCATTGCTGTGACGATTCCATCCGGCCTTGATCGCTTCCCGCTATTACGACCACCTTCCGATCTTGATACATTCTTCAAGAGTGTTTCCACTGGTGCGGCGCATTTGCGCGAAGTCAGAAACGTGAGTACGTTGCGGGCTTCAAGCACATAGGTCTGCACGGTACCCACGGCCTCCTCTTTGTTGCCCGTCGGCTCCCACTTGAGAAAGCGGGATAACGCCTCTCCTAGACGCTCGCGCAATTGGTCGCCGATGATGTCGAACCAATAGCTATAGTGGTGCCACATGGCCGATTGCAGCAGCGGTTGTGATTCGACTTGGGCCAGTAGCAGCCTCAGGTCGAAGCAGAATTGCATGAACAAACTGAATTCATGAATTGCGCACGAGCGGGCGTCGCGTTCGGACGGAGGAAGTAGCAGATGGCAGATGAACTCCTCGGGCGCCTCGATAAGCGTTACCACGTCGTCGAACCAATAGCCCTCGATCACGAACGAGTCCAACATCCGAAGAAAATACCCATCCTCGAGCTTTTCCATGAAGCGTCGATCCAAATCCAGAAACGTCAGGAAGCACCCATTCGCATCATTGCTTTCGTGTTCCTGCAGATCGCGGGCTGCGCCATCAATCCGACATCGAAAAAGCTGGGGCAGCTTTGTTGGATAGAAATCTTCGTAATAACGCCGTACGAGCTTATTTCCGAGGATCAGGCGGGCTTCCGTTCCGAAATCGGCCTCATCAAGCTTCGGTATGAAGCGTATGAGGGAAGCAACTTCCATGGCGGAGTAGCAGTTTAGTAACCGATCTGTTGCGGCTCGAAGTTCAATTTCTCTCGCCGCGACGATCGGTTGCTGGCGATAGTCGCGGAGAAGGGTCGCGAGCTGTGAGCCTTTTTTGCGGCGGATCAGGTCAACAAGGTATTTGGCCGCCACGTGCGCCTCTGTGCCGAAGTAATACTTCGCCTGCAGGTCTTCGAAATTTGCCTGTTGGAGGTTCATAGACAGGCCTCCAGGAGGGTTAGCGGATCGAGAAAGTCCTTTCGTGGCTTGCACACACTTGTATGCGTAGTACCGGGGATCGCGTCGGGCGGTGGATCGTCACCGAAGGTGCCGTTCTCGACAATCTTTTCGTATTGGGCGATAACTACTTTTTTGGCTATCAGGTGAGGGTTGGCCCCGCCCTTCGTCGCTGTGGCGGTATCCTCAAGCAACGATTTCAGCGCTCTTGAATCCGGTTTCAATTCGTCAATCAAGGGTGACACGAAGCGGGCACCGATCCCAAAGAATCTCAAGAACTTGAAGGAACTTGCGGCCTCCAAGGCCAGGTCGGCGACCCTGGCCCCCATGTGTGCCGGCGCATATAGCACGAGTTTCGTTCTTGACACCCATTTCAACTTGCCTCTGGTGCCATCGAGAAGCGCCCGACGAGCGATGACCGCACCAAGCGAGTGCGCGACAATCACTAATTCATCGTACTCAAATGACGTAGGCCGCTGGGCAGACGGCGGAAGGTTTGCGGCGAGGAACTCTTGGGTCTGGCCCAGTAATCGATCGACGAAGCTTCGAAAGATCGCCGCGCTGGCGTTCATTTGGGCTCGCAGACCGTCATATCCGTAGAAAAACAAGTCGTATCCTGAGCATTTTGGACACTCGGGGAGAATGGTGTGAAAATCCGACCAAGTAGTGATCGCCTCGCCGCTGAAACCGTGGATAAAGAGCAAGGCCTTGCGGTTGGGTTGCACAGCAAACAGGGCCTGCGTTTCACCATCAGGCTTTTGTGTGCCTTTCAAGGTCCGAGGCGCGAGGTAGATTTGCATGAGTAAGCCCTCTCGGGTGGTTACGTACTTGGACCAGCTACCACTATTCGGGTCAGAGGTGGTTGCATTCTGCTCGGCGACCAAAGGTCCTCCGTGGGCGGCTTGCCCCCCTGAGGAGCGGCGAAAAGCAATAACCCGATGTGCTCGCCTAGCTTGCGATAGCTTTCCCACTGGGCTTCGTCGAAGTACTGATCCATCGTCGACTCCTGAGGAAAGTTAGGTTGTGTTTTTTGGTATTGAAGGAGATCGGCGGGCTCGTCCCCTGAAAGTCCCGGTTTGATAATGAGAATCCAGCCCAATTGCTCGGGATCAGAGTAGGTGACTCGCGCCAAAAGGGCGTGCTTCGGAAAGTACGTAACGCCTGCATCCGCGTCGTTGACTCTACCTTTCACTAGGCCCTCGATGGGGAAAAAATCTTCTGGAGCACCGATGATGTTTAGTAAGTCTGGATGGACGACGTCTTCGAGGTATTTCAAGTCGTCGGCTGATTTGAAGGACGCTGGTCCTTCAAAGTTCCGGTGGCGCAAAAACTCAATCTCCGCCCCAAAATCGATTCGAGCCTTGCGGACCAAGTTGGCGATGTCCGCAAACTCGTATCCGGTATCACGGCCGGCATCGCTAACGATGATGAAGGGGACGCGCCGGCGAATCAGTTCGTACGCCGCCGTGTTCTCGAAATGCCCTCCGTCAGACAAGTACCAGTGGCGTCGTGCTGGTCCATGAAAGCGCCCCATAAACTCATCCAAAAGGCAGGACTGGACCGGCAACACGGTGCTAAACACCTCACCCATTAACGCAGCAAAACCGGGCTTCGTTCGTCCCTTACGCTGGCCGGGCACGACATGGCTGTCCCACCAATATCCGAGGCGGATGTTGAGGAGTCCCAGCAAGAGACTTAAGCCTACGGACGTACTCGCGCCTAAGCCCGTGCTCACGGCCGCCCCGGAAATGGCCACCCAATTTCCCAGCTCCAGCTTTTCCACCGTCCGCGGCTTCCCATCAGTTCCGGCAGTGAGGGCATGGAACCTAACGACCTTGGCCTTGTCTCCGTGCTTTTCTTCTTTGTCTTCTGGTTCAGAAAGCAGGGGGACAAGCTCGTCCTTTTCCGCACTGGTCCAGAGCGCGTGATCGTTAATCCCGACGCTCATCCCGCACGGGCCCACGGCCATCGATAATCCCTTGCGGTCCCGTTGCTCGATTTGCGACTTGCCGGAGAACGTCTCGTTGAGCGTAACGTTTAGAAGGTGAAGAGGACCACCGACCTGATGGGGTTGGTATTTGTTCAAGGGGAGTTCATCCCCCGCGATGGGATCGGTAATGCTATATTGAGCATCCTCTCGTCGCGTCACGTTCGACGCTCCGAGGTACGCTCGTTTCAAGCGAGCGGAATAAAGTTGTTGATGAGAAGAAAGGTTGACGAAGCCAAATTTCCGGCTGAACCACCACGAAAAACCAAAGCTAATCAACACGGACCATACCAATGGAGCGACGCCCTTTACGACGTTGACTGGTCCGGTCGCGTTCTCCCAGGGTATCTCTCGATTCCAGGCGAGGCGATGGACAAAAACGGACAGACTCAAGACGATGATACTTACCCATGCGACGGCGATGAGAAGAGCGACCAAATCAACGGGAACCCTGAGCGATTGCCGGCGCGGTAATTTGTCAAACAGGTTGGCTATCTTTTGCGCCAGGCCGAAGATCACCGCAATCGTGACGGATGTGCCCGTCCATTTCGAGGGGAATTCAAAGTTCTCGAACGCCCATTTTCTATACAGAGTTTGCCCGATCGAATCCACCAGCGCAAAGGTGAAGAGGACGAGAGTCACGATGAGGCCGATAGACAGGCTTTTGGCCAGTCGATTGCGGGTTCTAGCCAGAATTTCGGTGGTCGGGATTTCGGCGGTCGAAGGAATTTGAGATTCGTTGCGGGAAATACCGAACAGGGTCGCGATTGCTGGCAAAAATACGTTGAATTGTGTCAGCCAATACAGACCTCCCGCTGGCACCATCCAAACGGCAAAGGTGAATACCGGGAGGAAGATCCAGGGACTCCACCAGAAGCCATCTGAAGAAGTGGGGCTCAACCAGCGTTCATAGGGCGGGACGGTGTTCCACAAATATCCGAACCAGACTCGCACCAAGGTCGTGCTCGTCAAGACGAAACATAGGACCAGCAACCCGACAACGTGAATCGCTACCCAATTGCGTAGATAAACTGCCGCCGCAAGCCAGGAGTCTCCAGCTCCGTTGGGCGAAAGGTAACGCCCATTCTCCCGCAGCCAGCGAACGGGCCAGGAAAAAGAGTCCTTCAGCGATTCCTCGACCTGTTCAACTCTTTTTTCTTCTGCACCCTCATGCCGGACGAATAAGCCGCCCAGGAAGCTCCCGAAATAACCGCCGCCGGAGACGGTGGATAGCCAATCGATTTTGCGAAGTAGATTCTTGCGGGCGAGTGCCTGGAAGAGCCCGAGACTGAAAGTCGCGCTACGAATCCCACCGCCCGAGAGAGCCACGCCGACTTGGTTTTTGGCGGTTTTCTGGTCAGGTTCTTTTCCGCCGTTGGATTGGGTTTCAATCCCCGCTTTTTTTCTGCGCGTGTTGACTCCATTGGTTTCCGCGTCGCGCAAAGGTGGTGGATAGACTCGATCAAGACACGAAATCCTAGTGCGCTTGTTCGTGTCGTCGATCGGCGCAGGATTTTGTGATCGTCTTGACGATCTCTTAGGCGAAGGCATAGCTAGCGATCTCCCGGTCGTGTCCAGGAAGTCTACTTTCCGGCATCCTGCCGGGATTGTGCCCGGTAGCCCGCAAAAGCGCCAATCACGGGAACAATCACCGCAACCTTGAAGGCAAGTAGCATCCATCCAACGGAAGCAGTCTCGTACACGAGGGGCTCTTTCCAGAGGAGTGTACTGTTCAACTTCAACACCGGAATAGCCTCCAGGAAATGCCACAAGTAAAAGTCCATTAGTCGGCCATGGTTTACTTCTGGCGAGGTCGACGTCGTCAGGGCGAGGTTGCCGTGGCTCACAAGGTAATAGGTAATCGCGGAGAAAAAGAAAATTGAGATCCAAAGCGCGTTGAAGGAATACGCGAACGGCGCGAAGAAACTCAACCTACTCCGCAAGAACCCAAACAGCCGTTCACGGTTTCTCTGAGTAGCAATCAGCGCGATCATGCCGATAAACAGAATTCCCCAAAGGACAAACGCCACCACCTGAAATATTACGGTGAATTTGTCTAGAATTGTCGCAGAGAGCCAGCGGAAAAAGGCGGCTGGTATCACCGCCACGCCCATCCACAAGGTCAAGTGGAAGTACACCGACATGAAAGCGATGCCTGCTCGACCTATCCACCGGAACCACAGGTTAAGAATTGTCAGTACGACCATCACCGCTCCGAAGATCGCACTCGCCCATACTTGGCTAGGTGACACACCTACCCATAGCGCGATGAAGGCAGTAATTGCACCAAAGCAAAGCACTCCCGCAGAAATCTGGAAAACATCCTTCCACGGGACGGGTTCCGTTTTGACTTCGGCCAAGTAATAGTCTTTCACGTCTTTAGAATCCTTGGTGACGTGGCACGGGGACGCGGGCGTTTGCAAGGCCCAAGAGACACTTCCTCAGTGTTGATCCCGGCCCACAAAGAACTCGACCCACACCGGCCAGTGGTCCGACACTTTCTTATCCGTAAAAGCACGATCGACGCCCCAGTTTCCCGTGAGGTCGCCAAACGCACCTTGGGTGACCACGATTCGGTCATAGGCGCAAGGGGCGGCCGCGATGTTAGTATCCGCATCGTCCGGCACGACCCACCGGTAATCGTCGCCCCGGATGGCGAGCGGATTTAGGTGGGCGACGCTGGCATAATTGCAGGAGGCGTTGAAATCCCCCAAAACCACGAAATCATCTTCATCGGGATAGGCCATTTGCGCCCATTCCACAACATCGTGGAGTGCCTCAATCTCCGCGACGGCCTGCTCAGGGGCGGTGTGAATACTGATTAGGACAACGCTGAGATTGCCGGATTTCGCACGGAACCGGGCCATAAAGGGCTCGCGTTGAAAGGAGTCTGCCGCCGAATCGTTGAAAAGTCTTGGAGATCCCACAGGCTCGATCGTGGTCGAGTTGTAGTAAAACCCATACTGCTCCTGAGAATCCCCGTCATCATCTTGAAGGCCGGTCCGCGGGCTTACGATCATGGCGTACTGAGACCCATCCCCGTTGATGCTGTCAAGGAATTTCTGGGGGACTTGGCCCTGAGCATCCTTGATTTCTTGTACGGCGACGAGGTCGTAGGCGCGGATAATCTCGGTCAACACATTCATGATTTGGGGCTTGCCCGCCTTGGTCTTGCCAAAGACCTGGATATTGAACGTCGCAATGCGAATCGTGTCGGCCACGGCCGCGGTGGGCGGGAGCATCCCCGCAGGGCTTTGGGTCTCAAGGCCAAAAGGCAGCGGGTCTTGATTGGAGAAGATGGCATTTAGGACTGCCGCTAAGCGGATGCCGCCCTCCTTCAGGCGGCGCTCCACGATGGGTAGAGCTTGGTCGTAATAGGCTTCGCGCAGATCATCGTTCTCCCGCACGCGGGTGCTGGGAGAGGCTGCACCACTCGATGCGGCATCACGATAGGCATGCACGCGGGCGAGTTGATAGGAGGTATCGGTCCATGCAAAGATCGAGTTCGTCGTAGGCGTAGTCCAAGTCTGCTGTTGGCCATCGCTGATTTCACCACTTAGCGCCTGGGCGTAGTCTTCCCACGCCAAGTCGCCGAGGAGCTGCATCCGCCGCTCAATGATGAGGTCATCCCAAACGTTGTGAAGATTGACCAGCCACCCCTTGGCCTCATTGATGTACTGGCGTCCAAAGAAGCGAACGGCGATGCCGTTTCCGCCCCGGTCCTCCTTGTAGCCGGCATGCAAGGGCTGGTGGAGGTCGCCAACAAAATGGGCCAACAATCGTATCGCTTGTTTCTTTTCGCCTTTGCTGGCGTTGGGATCGCGAAGGACCTTGGCATTCGCCATGATCCCGCCCACGACGCAGTCCCCTTCCGAACAATGTTGATCGTGCTGGTAGGATGCCTGTTTTTTGGGGACGTTGACGTAGTGATAGGGCTTGATCCAGTCGTATTCCTCCAGGCTTCGTACACGATCGGGCCAGGTGGCGGCGTAGAACAGCGTTTCGGAGCCCAGGATATCCCGAATGGCGGTCTTGGCCTGGTTGTTGAGATGTTGCCAAGCGATTTCGGCGATCACCATGTGTCCAATGTGCCCCCACCCGAAACTTGGGACAATGGCAATTCCAATGAGGATTCCCGCTACGCCTACAATTCGTGTTTTTCTAGTCATGGGATTGATCAATTGATCTCCTGGTTGAATTAGGAATTAGTCTTTTTCCGACGCATACTCGACAAACCAATAGCACAATTGCAAGAAACCAGATGGCTGCGAGAACGTAGACCACCTCCAGCCAAACAAGCCAGAGCATTGCGGACACAGCTGATGTCAGGATGACCAAGACAGAAATGCACGCCACGCGGAAAAGAAATTGCTTGGCCGGTATCCCGCGGGCCGCCCAAAGGGCAACCAGATAACAGGCGACTGCGATCACGGCGAGCGCCGACCACCATGAAGTCCGTCGAAAGTAATGCCCCGTGCGCAGCGAATGGACGGCGTATGCATGCGCGACAACACCCGGTTTATTGCCAAAGGGCGTAACAAAGATATCTCCGGGTGAGTCTTCACCGAACATAAGGAACGCGTTTTTGAGTAAACTTCGGCTGGACGGATTCGCTTCCAGCTCTTGATAGGTGACGACTGGGATGGCCCCTTGTTTGTCGGCGGCAAGTGAGCCCGCCGGGGCGATGAATCTCAGTCGTTTGTCGTCAGGCAATTCGAGGGTTTTTCCGCGTATCTTTGCGACACGCAGGCTTAAGGCCTCCAGATTCTCGTCATCAAAAAAAAGCGGCATCAGCCGGACTACGCCATCGGCATCCCTGAGCCCCACCAAATGACCGCGCTGGTTGGCGGTGAAGCAATCGTCGAGATCGTTGGGCATCGATCCCGGGAAGTGGCGACGCCCTTCCTCAACGATTTCAATCCCCACGACGATGTCCAGCTTGGATTTCCGGACCGTTTCGCACAGGACTGAATCAAACCCGCTTATTTGCCGGAAAAAAACATCAAAAGCAATTCCCTTCGCCCCGTTCTCCTCGGCCCATTTGATCAGATTCGCCAATTGCCGACGAGCGTCCAGGACCGAGCGTTCCTTGGAGAACGATCGCGTGACGACAACGAGGTCATCGGGATCGAGCGGCTTCCGTGGGACAATCTTGTATCGCCAGTCTCCCGTCCAGGCGGGTGCGAGCCAATTCCGGTCGACGGGCTGGCCAAACAGAGTGACCTTTCGGTTCCAGACGAGCAGGTCGGAATAGGCCGCACAAGAAAACATCACCACGTAAACCGAAAGGAAGGTCAAAAGCTTGCGATCGAGAAGCCACTCCTTCCGGCCAAAGGAAGAACGAGCCGCGATTATTGCGACGATGCCAAGCGGCACGAGGATCCATATGACTTGCCATGGTTGGGAAGTAAAATGGTCGGCAGTCGCTTTCCAAATGGTCTGTAGCAGGGCGATAGGAAGCCCCAAAATGATGAGTTCGAGCATGCGATCACGATACCTGGAAAGCCGTTCCTTAAGCGGCAACATGGGGCTCTGGTCGTCCGGGGTGCGCGGCGGAGGTTTGGGGTCTGCAGCCATAACGAAAATCGTGACAACCAAAAAGAGCGACTGCCGCTCCCAGAAACGTCATCAGATCACCAGCGGACCGAAACCGCCCTCTTCTGGGTATTTGTGCTAAAGCCGGGCTTGGATACTCGAATGTTGAAGGAGCAGTTCTCGGATCGGCGTTTGCACCGCCAGGAGACCGCAAACTCACCCTTCGCATTGGTCTTTCCGAGGATCGTCGCGCCCCGAATTCCAACTAACTCCACGGGCGGTTCGCCTTTGATAATGACCTCTGCGTCTCCAACCGGCTCTTTCTTCGTCGTCGATACAGAAACAATTAGGGTTGCAACTTGGTCGGCCCGAAACTCCCGGGGAGTGGTGGTGCCGACATTGACAATAAGAGGGGCGTCAGCCTGGCCTTCGGGGAGGAGTCGTTTGATCTCGTCCGGAGCGATGTGGTATTTCTGGATTTCAACCTCGCCAATGAGTCCATCGTTCTTCATCGCCATTTTGTACCAATGCAGGGCGTCGTCCTTTTTGTTCAGCTTCAGATATGCCGATGCGGTCAGGAAATCGCGTACCGAAGCGGATCTACGGTCCGGTTCTTCGATCCGACGGAGGTTGTACAACGCGCCTCGCGAAAGGTTGTACTTGTTTTGAGTCGCTGCCAATGCCAAGCGGACCTCAACGTCCTCTGGGTTGCTGAGTACCTGTGCGTATTGGTGTGCCAAGGCTCGGAAGACGTCTCGAGGAGATTCACCTGCTACGGGGCCGTGGTCTAAGTCAATTGCCACGCCGCTCTTGGCTAAGTCGATTCGGGCGTAAGCCTGGGCGGCGCGGGAATAATCCTCCCGCGGGATATCCATTCGTTTCAGGCCGGCCGCTGCGAAAAGGACTTTTTTTCCATCCTCGACAAAATCGGGCTTGGCTGAGGGGGACGACCGAAATGACACTTTGCCCTCGTAGACCGAAAGGGCGATCTGCGTCTGGTCGTTCTCGCGAGTCACGCTCACGCCATACATCGTGCTTTCCGATCCCATCGTGACGCCGCCCGCGGTGATCGAGGTCGGAGACTCTGCAATCACGTCGGCACTGCCGGCGCGGAGGTCAAAGGTACACTTCCCGGTGTCGTTGTCCCCCGGAGTCACCAGCATCCGGAAGGGAGCGGAGAACCGGAATGATTCGCTACGCTCGCCACAGGTCACTTCGACGGCGATGTCCTCTACCGCGCATTGCAGCTCGTCGCCGACATTGAGTTTCATTTTGGCAGAACACGGCATTGGTTGAGTGCTGCCGAGCGAGAGGATTGTCACGTCAGAAGTCTGGCTGACCGGATCCGTACCCTTGACGATGGTGGAAAGGACGACATCTCCATTACACAAAGTCACGAATAGCAATAGGGGGAACAAAGTAATACTGACAAATCGGGGATGGTTCATTTCGTTCTCCTCCCCTCATCGCGAGGGCTGCTGCTGGGCCGGCGAAGGATTGCAATCCACGGCAGCCCGACGATTGATGAAGCGTTCCCTGGACTGGCACGAGCGCTCGGCGCGACAAGCTCGAACCGATCGTAAGCTCGCGCCCGACTCGGCTGTGGGCGCGAACAAACGATCGTGTTCCCAAGAAATGTTGAGCCCCGCACTCACGGCCCGCCTGGCTGAGGGCCAAACTAGTGTCGGGCGCAGTACTCCAAAGTCAACCACCGAGGGCATCCGAACCACCATGCATAGGACCTCAGAAGGATTGGCTAGGACTAGAGACACTCGGTTATCCAGCGTGACCAATATTCGTACCGTCGCCCGCACCCGAAACTAGAACCGACCGCTTAAGCGACGTCTTTGGTCTCGCGACGACGAGATTGACCGATGGAATTCCATCTTGGCAACGTCTCGCTTAGCCTTGGTAATCCGGGCCAACGTACCTCGAAGTGTGGCCTCGTCGTCATCGAAGTCGCCATGGTGGGCGGCAGACGAAGCCTGCGGGGAGCCCGACGATTGGTTGTTCGGGGCCAACACTAACTCCGCCTTTCTGCTGCTGATCAGCTTCTGGAAATCGGCGTCCTTATCTACGAATTTTTGCATCCCCAGGAGCGGAATCCCCTCGCTCTTCGAATCGAAAGGGATTCGTGCCCGGTCCTCAAAGGCGTTCGAGACCAAGTAAAGCAGCGATTTGTGGTACACACCGGCGCAGTTGTCGTTTTGCTCTGCACAGTCGCTCAGATTAAATACCGTCAGCGCCTTTATCTTGTTGGTCTCCAACATCTTGCCGTAGGTTTTTTTGAAATATTCGAGAGTGATCGCCGGCGCCCAGAGGATGCAGTTTTTGATGACCAGCCCTTGAGCGGCCAAGTTCTGGGCCAGCGGCGCGAGGAGAATGCTGCCGGCGCTATGCCCTACGAGGTGCAGGCGGAGGGGAATTTTCTTTGCCAGCCTGCCAATCAGTTGCGCAACCAGTCGAGCGCCGCCTTGAGATGTCTCCGTGGCGTCGCGAGCGTTTTGTTTCATCTGATCCCAGAGTTGTCTACCCAGCACTCTGGCCACCGGTTCCAAGGCATCATCCAGCCGATCGAGCATGAAGTCCTTGGATGCATCGAGGATTCCCTCTGATCTCCGGCGCTTGATGGCATCCTTCAAGATATTCGTGACGGTCGACCAAAAATCCGTCTTCCAGATGAACGCGAGAGGGTAGACCTCTTGTTCCAACAGGGCGGAGCGATATTCCGCGACGCGCTGCACCGCCGACACCTCATCCGTCAGCCCGCCATGGGCATAGAGCAAGAGGTCGCGCGCCTTGGGTCTTTTGTCCCATTTTGCGGTGATCTGGATGAAATCCTTGGTGATGATCCGCTCCACATCGCTTTGGCTAGTGCCGTAAGTTCCGCCCTCGCGCAACCTTCCATCGTTGCCCAGGCTGATGATGTGGGGGCGCTGACACTCGGCCGCGTAGGCGTGCGATTGTTCAGCGGCCTCCCAACGGACGACCGCCTGGGCCATGTACGAATCGATCTCAACGGGCGCGCCCAACCGGGCCACCCACACGTCTGTGCCATTCTCCAGCCAATCGTCGTAATGGATCCGGCCGAAGCCTCCCCGCCCCCAGGTCGGCCCCCAAGAGTTCTGGATCCAAAAGCCCAGTCGGTCATAGGCCACGATGGCAAACGCATGACCCCCGACCACGTCGGGATTCCGAGGGATGATGCCGTTTCCTCCTACGCGTTCCCAGCCCACATGGACATAGGCCGTGGCGTAGAGAATGTTGACCTCGGCGATGGCGCTGTGCATCGCCACGAGGTCTTTGTGGTTCACTCGAAAATACGCACCCAAGGGCCGGAGCAGCGCATCCCGGCTCCGTTTGGCCGTCAGATTCCGATCCGGGGAGATCGTCTTGCCGTCGGGTTTGTAGTACGGCCAGAGTTCCGACGCGCAGACACCATGCTTGTGCCAGCCCTTCATGGCCCCTCGGGCGCTGGAGCCGTCGTAGCTTTCGCCGGGCCACTCGTCGTGTCGTTTGGCCATCTCGTAGAACATTCGCGGACTGACGTCAGTGGCGTCCGGGATGACCTTTCGACAGCGGAGCAAGAAATGGGCGACGGTCGACAGGCCAAAGCCGGTGCAGGCCCCTTCCCTGCCTTGGTCCAGCACAGGGACTTTCGCAGCCAAGTAATCCTCCAAGTCGATGCGGATAGGAACTTCCACCAGCGTGGGAATATACATTTTGTCCCGGAAGTCCAACGTATCGGGAATCGCGTTGACCAGCCGGTCATTGACCCGTGCCTCTGGCGTTGCGGATTCCATGGCACCCTGCCTGGATCGCTGGCTACCCTTTCTCCCCGCACGGCGGCTTGCGGAGCGGCTCAGAGGCCGCCGTGTGGGGCTGGACTTGAATCGTTTCGATTTCATTCAAGAACCTTCCGGTCTTTGTGCGACCGAGTGCCAAACAGATTGGGCTCTTGCTCGAAACTGGCGTTGGGGAGGAAGGAGCGAATCGTGCTATGCCACTGGCGATACGTAGCGTTCGCTGGCAGATCCTTCAGGGCCTTGATCGCGAAGTAGGTGAACGCCCCATTCGCCCGTCCCTCGAACCAGGCATCGGCGCTGGTTTGCAGGTCCTGGCACCCCGAAATCAAAAGTCCTTGATGGGGCCGCGGACTGGTGACCCGCCCGTGGGAGATCAGCATGGCCTTTTCAGCCTCCTTCGGCGGAAGGAATTTTCGCGGATCGAGGAATCGGGACTTCGTGGGCTTCTCATCACCCCGTAGGACCATCCTCGGGGCCCGCGAGACACTGCCCGAGTGGCAGGAGTCGCTCAGGAATACCAAGTTCACACCCGCCTTGCGGGTAGCGAAGAGGTCGTAAAGCTCGTCGTCCGTCAGTACGGAGTTCTGGCCGACGTCGGAAGGACATAGGACCTCGTCACGGCCGTCGGGCTCGTCGCCATCCTGCTCGGGGACCCAGGAACCATGTCCTGAGTATTGGAAAACGAGGCTATCTCCGGGATTGCCGTCGCCGATGAGGCGCTCGATCTCCGCTACCATGGCGGACTTGGTGGCGCTGCGATCGAGCAACTGGCGGACCGTGAAACCACGGGACTCCAGGACCTTGGTCCAATCTTGGACATCGTTGACGCATCCCGACAGGTCGTTCTGGATGCCGGGGTAATCATTGATCCCGATACAAAGGGCTTTCTTGGCCATGATTTTCTCCTTCTAGACTGAGAGGTTGTGGTTTTTCGAACGGGACAGACCGCCGATGTTCCAGCCAAGACCGGCTGAACTCGTCGGCAAACGGCGATTTCTTGGTGGTATTGGGCGCTTCACCTCCCTTCACGGGCAATGAACTGGATTCCGCTGGCAACCCTCATTCGCCGTGACCGTCTCGAATCTGTCACGGGGACAATATTTTCTTTCCGACGCCTGAACGAGTGACGGGCTAGCCGATGGGGATCCCGACCCATCAGCGTCAGGCTTTCGATTTATGAGTTGGGCGGTCCCTTTCCTCTCGTCTCACTGAATGAATGCGTCAGGCGACCGCCTGCGCAGTTTACAGACTGTCACACCGGGCGGCTTTGCCCAGCTGAATTCTTGGATCAGAATTCTTCTTAAGGGTTTTTGCTTATTGCATCAGCAAAACACCTGAGGTTGACGGGCTGGCCACATTGGTCAGCTCAAAGTGCTCGGCTCCCGACCTAGCTCATGCACGACCTCCCTAAGTACATATAGATTTTTTTGCCTCCGGCGCTCAGGGCTTTTGAAAAATATTTTCGTGGTCGTAGCAGGGCACGGGGTTCCTGACCGTTGTGCGGTCGGTCACAGATTTTCCCAACTTGGACGTCCCGTGTTCGAGTCCCATCAATCGCTATCTTATTGCATTTCAGAGAGTTAGGCGTGGTATTACCCCACCCAGCACATGCCGTTGAGGAGGGTAGAAGTGTCGGTGTTGGCCCGGGTACTTTCGTATCGCGCGGGTGAGCTGGACGTCGCTTGTTTGCGGTCAACTATTGGCCCCGCGGCGCTACCAAAAGCTGTTAACCAGTTCTTCCGCCCCGACCCCTGACGACGAGCAACACCGCGCCTTCAATCTAATCAGTTAGGGACTTCAAAGTGAAGGTTAGACATGCGACCTCGGGGAGAGTGCTGCTGCCCCGCCTCAAAACCGCGGCCTCTGGACCACGGTCCAAGTGAAAGGTCAAACGTAATTCATACTCTCCCTCCGGCAGGTCGGCCGGATCCTCCGGTATGATTAAGGCGCGAGTCTGGTCTTCACTCCAAACGACGAGAGGATCTTCGATCACTGCAAACGAATCCTTACTGATTTGACGCATCTCCCAATCGATACGCGACCAGACGAACGGTTCCGGGCTTTCGATCAGGAGGCCGATCCACACTCCCGCGGAGTGGACAGCATGAATCTCAATGGACTCTGGAAGAGCTCGATACGTATCTTCTCCCAGAAACCGCGAAAGCAGGTCGACATAAGTTTCCCATGCAAAGTTGTGGAGAGCCTCCAGTGCGGAGAGAGTCGAATCAATTTTTGCAGCCTGGTCTGTGTCGGAGGCGGCGGCCAGCGAGGCGCGCTCCGCCTCCACAGCATCTCGCAAAGTGGATATTTCAGAGCGCAGAGAGGGGAGGTCTGTGTCGAATAGCTCCGAGAGGCCGGATTCGGTCATGCCAGCGGCTTCCAACTCGTAAACCGTCCCACTGAAGCTGTCGCAATGTTCGGAAAACCCGCGGTATCGCGAGGTTGTAAACTTCCATTCGAGGACCGACTGTCTAGGAGCTGAGAGGACTTGGAATTCCGAAAAAGCCACGCTGTCGCGACTACCGAGGAGCCCCGCTGATCCGCTCGCCGCCATTCCGTCCGGTGAGTCATCGAACACCGTCTCCTCACCCAGCTCGACGAGAAGTGCGCCCCCTTCACATGTTATCACGACGTGGCAGCTCGACGTGGAGGGCTCCAGGAAGCCGGACGCCACAGTCTTGTCGGTTCCTCCAGAGCGAACGACTAGCGACCAATCGAGGTCGTCTTCGATGAGCAGGCGGCAATAGTTATCCGAGTCGCTGTATCGAACCAACACCCCCGCACCGTGGTCAGTCAGTGCATTGAGAGTGACGTGGACTTGATAATCCTTCCAGGGCTGGCCTTCGCCGACAAGTGCCCGATCGCCGATATCAATCGACTCCCAGTAATTCGCTGGCCAGGAGCTCTCAACTAGGTCGGAATTGAATAGGACATGACTGCCCATGAGGCGCGCTGCATAGAGTTCCTGGCTTCCCAGGAGATTGTCCGGCCAGTCTCGCACCAGCACGGAGTAGAAGTGAGCGCCAGCGTTTCTCCAGGTGTACAGCGCAATTTTCCCGGAGCCGAGTGCCTCTGCATCCGTGTCCTCCACGTCGAACAGATACTCCCCATCGAGCTGACCACGAATTCGGTCTCCCTCGCATCGCACGCATAAGGTGAATTTGTCACCAGATGGATAGGCATCCCGGTTGCTTGAGGACAACCAGTCGAAAGGAAAGGATGTAAGACCAAATGGTATGAAAGAGCCAGCCGTTGAACTGAAAAACGTATTCTCCCAGAGTACCGTAGCGACGCCGCCGGTCATACGCACCAGTCGACGGTACCCACTGTCAACATCTACGCTCAGTCGGTAGTAACTGGGGTCTCCGGCATCGTTCTCGGAATACCGAAAAACGATGCCGATGGCGCTCTGGGCGGACTCCATCTCGACTTCCATGGCGAAGTCAGTCCAAGCGGAATCCCCCGCCACGAAGAGGGTGCCCAGTTTCTCAGGAGATTTTTCTCCGTATGTGCCATCGTTCATGAGGCCCTCCTGGCGGGCCTCGCCGTCCGAAACGATCCAGGACGAGGATTCCTCGCTACCCTCATCCACTACCACCCAGGAATCGTCCGTTCCCTCGAAATCCTCGTAGAAGAGCGCCGAGGCGGATGCGGAGATCATCTGCGGCCGCAGAAGATCGGCAGTTTCCACAAGCTCACAGTCCTCGAGTGCTGCGTAGTACTGGGTATCGGTTGTCGTCACTGCTGCCGTAGGCGACTCACCCCATTGATTCTCGAGTTCGAGCTCCTCGCCGGCTCCGTCGGTGACCGGTTGGTCGTTGCGGTCCCGCAATTGAATTACGAGGTCGGCGCCATACATCTGCTCGACGTAGTTCTCTTTAGGCTCCATTCCGAGGTCGTATGCGGAGTAGACGGCAACGGCCCCATCCTCGGGGATGCGGCGCTTCGTGTAGAGCTGGAGGTCGGTTAGGAAGCCAGCGTCTGGGAAACCGGTGGGAGGATCGGCGATGGCATGCCCAATGGGCAGGATTCCGGGGGGACCACCGGTCTGGAAGTATGCGTAGTGAGTAAACACTTCTGGTTCCTGCTCTGTGCCTTCCTTCTCCAGGGTTGCGGAAGTGATGATCTTGAGGCGATAGCGCGTCTCTGGATCAAACACCTGATCCTCGCTTCCCCAGGATTCGCCACTTGCGATCAACCTTTCGATTCGACTTGAGTTCCAGGCGACGGCATCGGCCTCACTTTGTGTGGTGAAACAGATCGATTCGACGAGAATCCTCTCCTCCAGCAGAAGAGCGTACAGATCAGAATCGTATTCGAGCAGGTAGCCGTTATCGCGGTTCTCAGACTGGAGGGTCTTGATTTCAACCCATTCGATGTTCTCCGCCTCTATTTCGAGCTCGTCATCCGAGACGATCGGGAGTTTGTCGAGGTCTATTTTGGGCAGTGAACCGTAGATAGCCTTCCGGCGGTCCTCCATCTCCACGGATGCAATCTCGACTCCGCCGGAATAGGCGATGATCGTGGTCTTGCCGATGCATTCCAAATTGAGGCGCACCTTTGACATGGGTTCAGGAAAGGCAACATAGAGAGAGAACGTGGATAACCGTGGCTCGTTGAGCACGCGGAGGGCGAACCCGACGGACGGCGTCCATTCGGAATGCTCGATGACATCCCGTTCGACGCTTTCGGGGGCATAAAACGTCAAAACGCCCCTCTCAAAGAGCGGGCCGAAAGACGTGCCAATCAACTCTCTTTCTCCCCAATCCACGCATTGCTCGGTTGCGGTACGTGAGTCCACGCATGGCCACGAGGGGTGCAGGGCGAGGAAGCTATCCGCGACAACCCTGGAACTGTTCCGCGCATACGCAAAGGGCGATCGGACCCCAAGGTAGAGGCGGGTGGGGAGGACCTCTCCGCTTCCGCCGTCGATGGCCGCCCAACAGGTCTGCCCTGGATCGAAGTCAACAGCTTCCCAGCTCCCGTCCAGGCTTTTGCCGCATCGTTCCAGTTCCACCGAAACCAGTTCGTATTGAATCGAGTAATCACCCACGATCTGATCGTTCGGCTCGGATTCCCCGCCGGTTCCCAGATCGTCCTTGAAGTGGACCGGCCGGTTGAACACGATGACAGGTTTCGCATCTAATGGGACGAATGGCGCCCAACTAACATCCACAGGAACCTCGCTCGGCTCATGGACATTTGTCGAGACTTCCAGCGGCCAGGTTTCCGTGCACTTGAGATGCTCGAGACTTGCGGACTGGAACGGATCGATAAGTTTCGGGACGTCCTCTTTCTTCCACTCAAGTTTGATCGAGATTTCGCGATCCTTCAGTGGTTTCGGTAGATCGATTCCGACCGCGACTTTTCCACTGATCAGGTAGGCCGTCGGCGTGTTGCCCTCAAACTGGGTGTAGGCGAAGAGACCCAGGCCGAAACCCGCCACTTTGACCGCGAATTCGCCTCCGAAGTCGATTGAGCCGTAAAGATGGGCCGGGCTCGCGCTGACCTCGGCGGCGCCTTCCAGCCAGGCCTCCATCGTGACCTTCACGGGCCCAAACTTCCAACTATCTCCTAAGCTGACACCGAAGCCGGACCGCACACTCGATGCGTCGAGCATCAAGTAGGCATGCGCGTGGAAAAGGGCGAGGACGTCGGCATGAATCCGCCGGTCCTCAGGCTGGTCTTGGCCGATGTATAGGTGCCAGGCGGAGGCGTTGGTGAAACTGAAGTACGCCTCGGCGGATGCCCCGATGTCGATGATCTTCGCCAGTTCGAGCTGGGCGTCGATGTTGAGCTGGAAATACCCGGCGAGGGCGTCCAGGACGGCCAGTGCAGTGAACGCTCCTTCGGCACTTCCCTCGAGGTCCGGGAGCCCTTTGAGGATGTCCGCCTTGGCCTCGAGCATGATGACGGGGCCAGGCAAAAGGAAAACGAGAAGTCCTTTCGCGGAGACCGAATAGCCGCCGTCGAAGAGCGTGCCGATGGTCAGGCCCGCGCCGATCGCCAGCGCGTCGTCCCGGCCGGCCCACTCTGCATCAATAACTTTGAAGCCCGACGACTTGTACCATTGGTACCAATCGTCTCCGTGGGTGGCGGGATAGATGTTACATCCATAAAGACCCGCCATCCCGTAGATGGCTGTCCCGGTGGCAAACACCGGAATCCCGACCGGTAGATCGAGGCCGAGGAAGATTCTATTATACTTGAACGTCCCCGAATCGTCGGTCTCCTGTCCGATGATGACGGACGCGTCGAGGCTCACCCCGAGCGGCAAAAGTTCCAGGGAAACGTTGCCTTTAAACTCATTCTTTTCGTCCTCGTTGTAGAGCGCCACGGTCCCGTCGAGGTGAAGCAGATTCGGAATCGTCAGCTCAACGCCGATGCCATTGAGTGTGATCTCGGGAGCTTTGTCCGGGTCGTCCGGATCCCAGATGACGCGCAGGCCTTCAACGGAGGCGCCCATCGGGAGCGGTTTGGGGAAGGCCACCCCGCCTGAGCAGCCAAACCACCGCCGCCCGTCATCCTCGTTGCCGAAGCCGATCTGCGTGATCTCCATGAGGAAGCCGTAGAGGTCCAATGAGAACGGTTCCTGCAGGTCGATCCAGCCGCCGTCGATCTGGACCTCGCCGTCGGAGGAGATGCGGAGGTTTTGGATCTGGACGTCGGGCCAATCGAGATCGGCGAGGGTGAGGGAGAGGGTGCCGGAGAGAGCTAGGGTGGCCTCTCCGTCTTCGACCCCGAGGCCCAGGCTGGTGATGCTGAGCGTGCCGACGCCGTCGAGCGTCAGAGAGACCACGCTGTCGCTGTCTGCGTCGGCGAGCGTGACTGCGAATCCGCCGTCGGATGAGAGGCTGAGGGCGACATTGACTTGCTTGTTGAAGAAGGGGATGGTGAGCTTGCCGGAGATGGCGCCCTTGACGATGGCGTTCTGGACGAAGGAGAGTTCTACCGAAGTCAGGGTGAAGGTGAAACCGAAGAGGGTGGCGGTCTTGGACCCGGAGAAGGAAACGCTGCCGGTGAAGCCGCCGGAGCCGATGTAGCAGTCCTTGAACTCGACTTCGTCGGCGATGAGGTCCTTGAGTTCGGAGGGGAGGTAAACGCGGGCGGAGTCGAGGTAGAGGCCTTTGAAGCCGGCCGGAGCGCCGGAGGGAAGTGCGGCTTGGGAGCTAAAATAGAGGCCGATCTGGTCTGCCTCGATCACGACTCCGGTGTCGCCGATCATGGCGGGGGGCAGTGAGACAAACGGGGCAATGTCAGGCAGCGAGACGTCGATGTCGCCGTCACTGTCGATGGATACACTGACAGCAGTGATTCCGAGATCAAGTGGGAGCGCTGCTCCATTTGAATCGGTTTCCACAACCCAGGCGCCGTCTTCATCGCGGACCGGCCTCAGGAGCGAAGCAAACCGCAGGACGGCACTCACGGCCGGAAGACGCACTTGGAACCCGTCCAAACCACTCTCGCCGTGAAGCTCGACTTCGATTTCGAGCGACGTCGAGCCGTCGGGTTGTCCCAGATAAGCGCCCATCCCGTCCATGCCGGGAACTGAGAAGCCGATCTCGCCGTCGAACTCGATGGTGAGGGAGACAACGGTGGTGTCGTCTGACTCCGAGACCTCGTAGGAGGAGATGCCGACGCGGTCGAGAAAGGAATCGCCATCGGGGGCGGTGAGGATGGCGTCGTTCCAGGAGGAGGCGAGCTGGCGGAGCGAGATGAAGGTTTGAGTGGTCATGAGCCTGCCTTCATTAGGTGAGGGGCCATGAAAGTGTGCCCCGGCATACGACTGCTAGCCCAGCGCCCGTAGACTCAAAAATGGAGAAAGTTCCTATAATAGTCCCCCGATCAGATGCTCCTGCGTCCATGGCGCAGACTATCTCGAATAGCCCATCGCTGCTCTGCAAAGTCACTTCCTCGGCAAGGTCCTTTCCGCTCACCGCTGTGAGAATGACTGGGAGCTCGCTCAGGTGAAACGTGGAAGCATCGAATCCTCCACCGAGGGATTGGACGGTGACCTGGAGTCCCGCCGCGGTCCATTTGAAATCCGCTGCTGCACCTGGGTCCAATGGGGCTCCGATGTAAGGCGCTAACGATGAATCGCTCGTGTCGGTGATGGTGGTTGAGCCGGTCTTGACGACCGGCGCGGCAAGCCGGAGCGCCAGACCCCATGGTATTGTGGCGTTCTTTCCGGGCCAGGGAGTGATTTCTGCGACTCCATCAACGACCAATCCGACGGAGTCGCTGCCATCTCCAATCACCGCGTCGCTTACGTTGTGCTCCACGAGCAACTTGAGCAATGGCTCGATCTGTATTCCGGGCAGTGTTGCATCCTTCTGAGCGAGAAAAAACAGGAGGCGCTTCGATCGATGAAGCCCGTATATCGGCTTGCCCTTTGGAGCAAAGTACGGGAACCACTCGCCCGCCAGCCCAGTATTCGCGATTTGCGTGATTCGCGCATCGTCGCTCATGTTGGATATTCCGAAGGGAATTCCATCATGCAGCAAGGGCACGAGTGACCCGACGGCGTGGCTGAACTCAGTACCGGGCGCGTCGCGCGGATCAAGTATCGCCGTGCTCTGGGCCCGACCCACCGAATACACGTCAATTCCCCTCCCGGGCATTTTTCCAATGTAGTACGAATCCATCTTAACATATGAATCATGGGCTCTACCGTCCTGGATGATCGGCCCTGACGATGTCGTATCGCCGAAGAGGGGAACGGAGTATTTCGGCCCGTTAATGACGACGCGCAGACCATCAGCGGTGGAGGCCTCCGCTGCGGTGCCTGAAAACGTGGAGCCCGTAACTTCGAATACTTCGAGATCGTAGAACGCGGCATCAGCAATTACAAAGTGGAAACCATATGTTGGGTCGCGTCGAGCGAATAAGCCATTGTCCGAAAGATAGCTGTCGCGGACAACGCTGAAGAGGTCAGGTGTCGAGAAGTCAAAGTCAGCAAGTGCCATGTGATGCTACTCGGGTGGACTACTCAACCAATCGCACTGCTTGCGCTCGCGAGCAGTGCTTCCAGCTCTGCTTGGGCCGATTCGAGATGTTCACTGACAGCGGGGTCTAATGCCGCGTCACCCGACTGCTTCCAACGACCGGCTATCACTTGACCCGTCGTCTCACCGGCATTGTCTAAGTCCTGATATAGGCCGGACTGTGTCTCTTCATCAAGCTCGCCAAGACCCAAGAGCGTCGCAGCGCGTTCGGTGATTTCCTGCACGCGAACTCGGAAGGAGTCGATGGCTGCGACCGCAGTCGTGACGACGTCCTGTGTATAGGAGAATGAGGCGGGATACACGGTCCCGTCAACTGAGACATCCACCGTCCCTTCTTCCCCCTCGGGTACTGTCGCATATAAAAGAGTGCCATCGGTAGAGGCGTGTAGGTCGGTCCCTGCCACTGTTCCGAACGTGATCGAAGACGAATCCGAAAGGCCTGAGCCGCGAAAGCTCACGCGGGTGCCGCCCTCTACCGGTGCAACTGCTGGCATGAGCGGACCTTGGAGCAACTTCAAGAGGGGGTGGGCGTCCACCAGTGGGCCGCCGAGGGTGGCGAACACGGAAAACTGAAACGCGGGCGCGAGAAGCGAACTTTCTGCATCGTGGAGCGATAGCTCCACCTTGCGATAAGCGGAGGCGTGCGCGGTGTCTTGCGCACCCCGGCCCAGCCTGGTTCCAGCGCTGACGAGCACAACCGAGTCGCCGCTCATGAACTCGTCGACCGCGGCCGCTCGCTCGTCGCTGGTCAAGTCGGCATACACCGGGTTGGCCGCGAACTCGACAGTGATGTCGATGCGGACGGCTGCTTCGTCGAGGTTTGAGTACACGGCGACCACGAGTGTCGGAACGCTTCTGCCGCCGGACGCGGACTGGAGCGAGAGGTAGTCCCATACCCAGGTCCGGCAGATGAGGGTGGGAGTTGTGACGGGAGTGGTTCCGTCCAGGCCGGGCGCACCGGTAGGTGCGTAACGGACCGCGGCCTTGATCATGGCGTAAATACCGGAGTACCGATCGTTGGGGTCGGTCCAGATGGAGACGACGCTCGCTGTTGAGGTCTGCGCTTCGATGCGGGATTCCAACTCGGCGTAGAACGTCTCCGGGTCTTCGCCGGTTGGATGAAGTCCTACGGGCATCGCCAGCGTGAGGGATTGGTCGCTTGCCATCGTTCGCGCTCGTAGCTGAGGTGCTTCGTCAATCGGGCAATGCGTAAAGGGCCCTGACTTCCGTCTCTATGAACTCCGAGTTGAGCAGACCGGTGCCGGACTTCACCCGGAGCCGGTAGACATAACTCACATGCGGCAGCGCCGAGCTGTCGTCGAATGCGTCAGTGCCAGACAGGATCCACGCCGATACAGCTGACCACTCCGTCAGTGTGGCGGCGCGGCGCTCAACGAGGGCCTGGAATCCGTCGGCGATGGGATCCCACCCCAGGTGCACTCCGAGCACTCCCGTGGCTTCCTGCCACTCGGAAACGGTGAAGGCGGGAGGGTCCGGCGGCGCTGTGTCTATAGCGCGGACAGAGACTACAGCAGTGGGACTCGACACGTTGCCATCGGCGTCCACTGCGGCGAGCCGATAGAAGTAGTCGGTGCCGCCAAGCAAGCCCGAGTCTTCCAGTGCTCCTGCCGTCGTCCCGGGTGCGGCGGGAATGGTGCTGGTCGGTTCCATGCGGCGTACGTCTTGCAGCGTCAGCTCATCCGTTGCCCGCCACACGCGGTACTCCACGAGATCGTCCTCCGTTCCCGCTCTCCAGGTAAGCGTGATGGAGCGTTCGCCGCCGAGGGCTGAGAGGATGACGGGGGTGGCGGGGGAACTGATATCGCAGACAGCGACGGGCAATAGCGGCGACGACCAGTTGCTCAGATTGCACGATGCATCGATGGCACGGACTCGCCACACGTAGCACCCCCGCCCCCGGCCGTCGAAAGTATCACGGTAGGTGATGGTGGTGATAGGGTCCTGCGTGATTCGGCTGAACGCACCCGTATTGCACGCCTTACCGGCAAGCTCTTCGACCTTCGACGGCAGAAGCTCGTCGTAGAACCTCGCCTGCCAGTCTCGCCAGAATGCCAAGACTTCCTTGGCCCTAGCGTTCGTCAGGGTGGTCAAAACCTCGGTGAAGGCATCGTCCAGTTCGAGATCGGGATAGTTTTCCGACTTCCAGTCTGAGAAACCTGGGTCATCGCCGAACTCGTAGTCGGTGTAGTCGGTAGCGGTTCGGAGCCTGCGCTGCTCGCGGTCGAACGTGAACAGCGCATGCCCAGATGCGCGATACACTGCATAACCTTCCGCGCCAGACTGCTTCGGCCACTCGATCGTGTAGTGAGCGTTCCCATAGAAGTCTGCGGGCTCCGCGTACGTCCACTCCTCTCCCGCGGCCTGGTCCACGTCGGGGAAAAAGGCCCGCGCGCCGCGTCGGGTGTTGACCGCCTTTCCCGGAACCGAGACGGCGCTCTCGTTCCCCGGCCTTCCTCCGAAGGAACCGGAGGCCCACTTGGCGTCGTCCGGCACATGAGATTTGCCGTCACTGGCCGAAACGCCGACATGGGCAATCGCCGTACTCTCCCCATCCGCAGGCGTGAGATCGAAACCGTCGATGTAGTGTTCGTACTTTCGACCCGGGAAGTACGTGAACTCATCGCCTTCTTTCGGGGACGCGCCGGCGGCCGGCGCGGCGACGTCAGAGGCGGGAGTGCGCAGCGGACGGACGACAAGTTTATCCGTGTGTTCGATGACACGATAAATCAAGCCCGAGACGACGAGCACTCCTGGCGTCAACTCCTCATCAAGCACAAGGTCACTGTCCGGCTCGAGGCCGAGAAGTCCCTGCTCCGAAAAGGCGTCCACTCGATCAATGCGCCCGCTGAGGATGGGCATGTCCGCGACGGATTCGACGTGTATCCGTTCCTGCCAAGTCTCCGGGGCGCGGAAGTCACCCGCCAGAGAGCGGTCCAAGGTAAGCGCGAAGCGCCCCGGCTCCGAGACGACGGCAGGATTCTTGAGGTTCGCTACCGTGATCCGGAACCGCGCTCCTACCGTGTTTCCCTTAACCTGAAAGAAGTTCTGCCCAACCCGAATCCACTGTCCTTTCAGTGCATCTGCCGTTCCTCCCCACGTCTGGTCCGTACGGAGAACCGATGTGGACGCGCCGACTGTGACGCTGGTAACGATGCCCGTAATGCTGTTGAGGGGACCACGTTGCAGGTACACGCGAAATTCTGCGCTACTTCCCGCCTCCATGTCAGGTGCCTGCATCCTTTGGATGCCGGGCCATTCCCAGCGGACCCTCAGCCCAGCTCCGTGGGCCTCGACGAGCGCCGATTCTTCCGAGGTCAGCAAGGGATTCTCAGGATCCAGGTAGGAAACCCCCACAAGTCGTGGAGGAGGAGGAGCGAACGTATCGGCGAGTTCAATTGGTTCAAAGGCGCTGATGCTGCTGAGTCTTCCAAAGAGGTCGATACCCTGTACCGCATACTCATAGGTGCCGTCTGGCAGGCCCGCGTCCGCAAAGTAAATAGGATTCGGCCAGTCCTTCCACTGCTCACCGCGATTGTCCTCCGCATTGTTGGGGATGATGGCAGGTTCCCCCTCGTTCAATCGCTCCGAATCTCCTCCGCTGGTTCCCGTCCTCCGTTCGACCCAGTACGACAAGGGGATCCCCGCCGCTTCTTCATAGGCTGTACTCGTCGGGGCAACCCACGAAAGGGCGACCGCATTGGGCGCGTCGACCAGTGCAGAGCCGGCGCTCCCATGAGCTGCGCGCGGGATCCTTTGGGGCTTTGACATAACCGGATCGAGGACGGGGTAGTCCTTGTCCAGGCTGTGCTCATAGCTGATAAAACCCAGAGTGCCGACGTTCCCAGCCTCGGGTCGCAGGATGACCTCGACCAGTTGGACAGAGCCCGTCGATTCGATCTCGATGCCGTCGATCAAGGGCGATCCCGTCAGATTGACCGTTTGCGGCCCGGCGGGTATGGATCGCTCCGAGTCATAAGAGTCACCGTTCACGGTGCGGATGGTCACATCTGCATCCGCGATGAGGTAAAGCGTAGCGGCAGCGGTCGGTTCATCGAGCCTCAGATAGATTGGCCGACCCAGAAGGGCAGAGTCGAGCTCGAGGGAATTGCGGATGCGCCCTTCCCAGCGGGCGGAAACGATTTCCATTTGACCCACGTATGCAATTGTCAGCCCCTCATGCTTCAAGGGCAGGTTGAAAAGCCGACCAATCGTGAGATCGTCGAAAGTGATGTGTGTCCCTGGATAGGGCACGGGGCCCCAATAACCGACGATGAGGTAATCGTAGTACCAATGCTCTTCGACGTCTGCGTCATGCCAGTACAGCCCCAGGATTCGCGCCACATTCGGGTCGAGAGCGGCCAGCTTGAGCATTCCCAAGGCTTCCGTCTGGTTCCGGGGAGAGGCCCGGATGGACAGATTCTCGTCCTCAGGTTCTCCGTCCGCGGTCAGTATGAGCCGGTGCTGTGGATTGGCGCCAACGAGCCGCCAGAGAATGGGATGCAAGTCGCTTGAGAATCCCTCAATGTATTTCTCCGCAACATCCGCACTTAGCCCATCGGGCAGGCGCGCTTCCGCCTCACGGTCGTCGTTCGGACTATTCGCGTGAGACCCAGGCCATACGGACGGCCGAGTCACCGGGAGGTGAATCCTCTCGGAGTTGAGTTTTTTCCATCCGGTCCAACCACCCGCTCCGTCCGGCTTCAAAACTGTGTCACCGACCTTGACGCAGATCTCACAGATGCGGAGATTCAGACCTGTGAAAACCACACGGTCAATCCGGTTTGCTTGGAGGATATACGTTGCCTGCCCATCGATGATTTCGGGCCAAGCTTCATCTACGACCTCGTCGCCATAGAAAGCCTGAGCGGCATCGGGGTCCTCCTCGTACTCCAGCCATATGCTGATCCAGCGCGTGCCCGCGGGTGGGATAACCTCGGTCGTCGCCTCGCCCGGGATCGAAAGGCTGCCTTTTGGAGTCTCCGTTGAACAGCAGCCGCCCATCCAAGAAAACGCATCTGCCTCGGTGCGCAGGGTGAACTGGTAATCCACTGTGCCGTAGGTGATCGTCCAAGTGTACTCATTCTTGCCCAAGTATTTTGGATCCAACGAGCCGATGGGTGACTCAGACCGGAGGTCAAGACAGACGATGCGTGCGGGACCATCTTCTTCCCTACGGAACAGATCGAACCCAAACTGGGGAAACCCCAAATCGCCGCCGATGCTCCATCGCAGGTGCGCCCCGGTTTCGACAGTACTCCCATCCGCCCTGGCCTCGTCCGAGGATGACGCGATCCCGGTCATCGAAAGCCACTGGTACGCAACGAGATTGATAGCCATCGTCCGCGCTCGCCAAATAAGCAGTTCAGTGAACCATCACATTGAGGCGATTACGCGGCGCTACTCGCCAACCGCACCGCCATAGACAAATTGGGTTTTCGTCGGGGAATCTGGCCGGCACCAGTCCATCCCCTGTAACAGCCCAAACGCCATCCGCGCGCCCCGGGCAAGCTCTCGCCCAAACTGCTCGTCGGGGTCCTTCATTCGGAACGATATCTCCGCCGCGAGAGCCCGCCCGTTCTCACCGTTGGACCAAAGTATGAGCGCGACGCTGGCGTTCGCGCTACCGGGTAGATCGAACAGGAGTCTTGGTCCAGCATATACACGCTCAAACGCCTCGATTTTGTGCACTTCGCTGAGGGGCGTATCTCCGGGGCAGGCGCGACCATCTACCCGGAGCGCCGCCAGCGCCGGAAACAGCGCGGCCGCCGCGGCGAGCGTTGTAGGTAGTTCATCCTGCGCCTCGGCGAGGGTGAGTGTCGCCGAATTCGAGAAACGGCACTGGAAGGGCGGCGCGATGTCCTCCTCCAACTTGCCCTTACTGTCTAGCCCATCTGCGGCGCGCAAGACAATCCCGGCAGCGAAGTACCGATCGTCGGATCGGCACTTCAGCGTGTACTGAACCGAATCGCTCTGCGCGCGCCGGCGCAACACGAAACCATTGCGGCTGATTGAAAGATCCGGAGTATCGAGGAAGGCAATTGTCCGCTTCTCTTTTCGGTCGAAGTCGCCCATGGCCTTGACGTTGTCTGCACGTTTCATTATCTCTGCCGCTTCTTCCCAATACTGCTTCACGGCAACGGACCGATCGCCGAACCTGGTGTGGTCCAGCATTGCCTTGTATTCCCGGGACGAAACCTTCACGGTTGCCTCCACAGGCTAGGGTGTCGAACGCGCGCGCCAGATTCACGTGCCGCCTGATTCGATCCCAATGTCGCGATCACAAGCGACCCTGCATCCGGATTTCACCCCGCCCATACGAAACACAGCCAGTAGATTAACCTCCAAAGCGCCCGATTCTAGTGGTCAGTCTTATTTGAATCCTCGGTGTGCCCGACGCGATTCCGAAAGCTCACACCCGGTTATTCGCCGTGACCGTGTCGAATCTGTCATGAGAATTTTCTTTTTTCCGCGACCTAACCCCTGTCGCGCGAATCCATCTGGCTTCCTGCCTGCAGCCTTGGCTTTGGGATTCTTGAGTTTCCCTCTCGCATCTGGCGGCACCCCGAGCATTTACAAACGGCCATGAGGTCAGGCTCGAGCCTGCCACTCTTCTTGCGTTGATCCTCCACGTACGGGTTTTCCCTTATCGCGTTAGCAAAACACTTGAGGTCCGCGCGGGTCGCCCCTCCCTGTAGATCGATCGTTGCGGCGCACGATCTCCCTAGGGTTATAAAGACATCTGCGCCCGCGGCGCTCATGGTTATTGAAAGATATTTTCAGGGGGGGACGCCCCACGCGGTGTCCGGAGAGGGGAATAGCTAGCTTGACAAGCGCGGGGAAGCCCCCGAGCGGACCAAAAATGGAACCGGCTTCTCGAGGGGGGGACTCTTTAGTCTCGGCCAATAGGTATATCGCGGAGACTGAGCGCAGGCGTCCTGACCAGACGACGGTGACATTGCGCCCCAAGAATGAGACAACCCATCGCAGAGGAAAGATGCGTTCTCTTTCAGGTCCTTGGTGCGGTGGGACCATGCAAGCGATAGGCATTTACGGCATCATAAATCACAGCCCGAAGGAGCAGTGGCGATTGATCGATAGTGACATGGTCCACCCCTTCGAACCGCATCGATTCCAGGGGACCGATTTGGGCGAAACCCTGCCACAGCCCGCTGTTCTGGTAATAGACTTTCCCGGCACGGATTAGGTGAGCGTCTTGCAGCGGAATCGCCTTATTGGAAACGAGGTTCACGAACGGTGAAGAAAAACGCTCTCGAACCATGTCGATCAGGGCGACGAAGGTCAGGCACGCTGATTTCAATGACTCGCGCGCGAATCCCTTGCGAAACTCCCGGTGAATGGTCGTCGCCCCATCGCTGTAACCAACGAGGATGAGACCGTCAGCCGGATCAGCCCCATAGTCGGCCATCAACCCGCGGAGTTTGACTTGATCGACGCCGTCACCGCCGTTGAGGGGAACATAGCCATTGGTGTACGCAGGCAGACCCCCTTCGATCCGATGGCTATTTATTCCCGCGAGAATTCCTTTCCCGATGGCATCGATCCCTTCCCGTCCATTAGGTCCGGGCAAAAGGCCCCATCCATTCAGGCCGACAACCAATGGGCGAGCGCTCATCCTCGAACCTCCTCTCGTCTTCGTGTTTCCATCCGAGCATGTTGGCTAGCGAACTTCCCCAGGGATTCACCTCTTACGAAATAGTCTCCCGGCGATGCTCGATGCCTTTGTCATCGACGTACTTGGCCTCGATTTTGTCGTTCGTCAAATCAAGTACGGCGAAGCCCATGTAAGCCCAGCGTTCGAGTCCATTGAGGATGAACCGTCGATGCTCGTAGAGACCAGGCGGCGGATAGGGATCACTCTCCTTGTGCCATTGATAGACAGGGACGCCGCCATCACCGACGCAACGGCCGAACTTCACGTTGGCGTGAGCGGCGAACGACATGCAGCGATGTTCGTGGCCCCAGAACCAGGCGGTGACGGGATTGCGACTTAAGATCGGAGTCACTTTCTTGACCAGTGTCGAAGCGACTTCATCGAACGCGCTAAAGAGTTGGTGATGGCTAAGAAGGAGTGTCTTGCGACCGCCGGCCGATCGCAGCTCGTCCTCGAGCCATTGATTCTGGGGGTCCTTCAGTCCCGCGTTATCCCAGCCGGTATCCAGGCCGAGGATTTTCCAATGGGCGTTGACGAGGCTAAAGAAACTCGTGGGTTTGTGCCCATCGTTCTGCCAGGCGGCAAACCTCGGATCACCCAGCGCGTCGCCGAAATAACCGTACCCGCCCGAATACATGTCGTGATTGGCATTGAGACACCAGGAGCCGACGCGTTGGGCCTCGCCGGCACGGACGGGCCAGTAGGGCAGAAATCGCTTTTTGTATTCACGACCCCAACCTGAGTAATAGACATCGCCCAGATGGATGACATGGACGGAGACACCTTGGGCCAAGGCCTCGTCGATCTTGATTCGCATCTGAGCGGCCACCGCTTGGGCGCGGGGAAGGCCTGTTCCCCAATCGCCGACCAGGACGAGCCGCACGCGGTCCGGCATCGTCGCGACTTTCGCGGGGCGGGAATTGAACTCATGTTTGCCACGCAGGAGTCGGATACCTTCGGCTACCTTGGAGCGAACCCAGCCGATATCGGTGATGGAGAACTTTTCGAAGAGGCGACGGTCGCGTGCTCGGGTCGATTGCAACGACCGGCCGAGCGACTCATCGGTGACCAGGGGGAGTTCGTCACCAAGACGACCAACGGGCGGGGCTGCGGCCCGACTTCCATCGTTGTAGGCCTCGCATTCAGCACATTCATCGAGGGCGGATTGCAGCAAGCTGATGACTGGGTCTTTGCTGATGAACACGTAGTCATCCAGGGGAGGCGCTTCCTTCCAAACACGGCGATCCGTTGGCGGCTCAAAGCTCGCCTGGCCGGTTGTGGCAACACGTTCCTTTGCTTCGGCTTGGTTGAGTTCGGTGAGAAGGGCATCCTCGTCGGCGGTGGGCTGGCCGGCGCTGGACTTTGTGCCCCGTTCCGTCACCACGGATTTTTTCAAGAGATCGAGGTGATGGAGTACGACGTCTCGGTTGAGGAATTCGGCAAACATGATAAAGATGATCAGTCGTCATCTTGGTTGCTGATCAGCGGTTTTCCGAACGAAGCGACATTGATCCCGCGATCTGCCAAATAAATCTGATAGCCGATAAAACCAAGGCAGACCGTAATAATAGTTTCGAGTATCAGCCGAGGGCTGGAGATGGCCCTGAGCATGGCGCGAAATGGTTCGCCCGCTCCGCTGACCGAAATAAAGTCGTTCAGCAGGCAGATCGCCATTGCTATCGGTGATGAATAAAACAACGCTAACACAAAGAAACGCGCTGGCCCTCGCTTCGACGTGCGGAAAAGGAAGTGCAACTCGATTATCTTGCGGAATAACGCTGCGTTTTCCTTGTCGGGTCTATCGGAATCCTCGGCAACAAAAGTGTTGCGAAGCGTCGTCACGATAGAACCCAGTTGTCGGAACGAGAAGCAAAGCCACGAGTAGAGGATCAATAAGAATAATCCGGCAATTGGTACCAAATCGTTTCGCGGTACAACCAGCCCGATTGGTAATCCCTGACTCGCCGGCAACGCGATCTGCCCCATGTCGTTCTTGATGCGCCTCAGGCGAAACATTTGAAAGCTCACCGCTTCGAGCCAATCTTCTGGCATCGTCGTTGTTGTTCTTTTTTCGAAAACCACCTTTTCAATCCCATCAACGTCACCCTCGCTTACGAGGTCGCCCGGAAGTCCGCGCGCAATAAGCTGTTTCTTTATATCCTCGATTGCCAGTAAATAACCACGACGAAGGCTAAGGTCGAAACTCCAGCGCTCGAGGTAGACGGTGACCAACAATACGGCTACGACGATATTGATGGTGAAAAGCAAAGCGCGGTTTCGAGCCATCGCGCCAATTCCAGCGTCAAGAGCTCGTTTGCGTAATTCGACTTTGCCTTCCGCTTTCGTCATCTCTCGTCGATCCATCTACGTTTAGTGCAAGGCATCCACTAGTAGGTATGACAAATCTATGATAACCGGGGCCATATGTCCATAATATGGTATATAGCTATCTGTACCTCCGGCGCTCAGGGTTTTTGAAAAATATTTTCAGGTAGGGATAACCAACGTGGCGTCAGGGATGGGAAGAGCTAGATTGACTAGCGAGGGGAGTCCCCCGAGCAGACTAAAAATGGCACCGAATTCTCGTTGGGGCGGGGTCAAGTGACGGCAGGCGAGCAACGTCGGGATGCAAGACTGATGCTCGCCAGCCGTCCGGTAGCCTCCGATCGCTACTGGCACATTATGTCATCGAGGAAGGGCTGGATGTCCAAGGCGTTGACTTCGCAATCGTCATTGAGGTCGGCGCGGGGGCGGCCCTGGCCGTTAATTGTGTCGATCAAACACGCGGGAGTACAATCGCACACGTCGATATCGTCTAGCACGCCGTCGTTGTCGTCATCATCATCGCAAGAGTCGCCTAGGCCGTCCGCATCGCAGTCGGATTGGTCAGGGTTGGGATCGCCGGGGCAGTTATCACAGGCATCACCGACCCCGTCCGCATCGCCATCAATCTGAGCAGGATTCAAAAAGGTCGGACAATTGTCGCAGGCATCGCCAACACCGTCGAAATCGGCATCCGACTGATCTGGATTGGCTGTAGTGGCGCAGTTATCGCAAGGGTCAGGGATAGTATCTGCATCTGGATCGTTGGCCCCAAATTCCCACGTATCGCCTAACGCTGGAGACGGTTCCGGCTGGTTACCTCCCCCGAACAACACGGCGACTTGGTGGGAACCACCCATATAGGCCATGTCGTGGGCGAACCGCGGCGGCGGGTCGCACGAGGCAATCATCGTCCAGCCGCCGTTCCCGTATTGCCATGTATCTCCAAGCGGGTTCGTGTACCCGCCATTCGTACCACCAAACAGGAGGACGCGACCGTTCAAACTATCGAACGCCATCGCGTGCAGAAACCGGGCGGACGGTCCGCTACCGGCAATCGGAGTCCACGTTGCACCGTCCCACTCCCACGTATCCGAAAGTCCGATGTTTTGTCCCGAGGACCCCCCAAAGAGAACCACACGGCCTTGGCCATTGTCGGCCATCACGTGGTCGAAGCGCGATGCCGGCCCGAGCGTCGGCATGAGCGTCCAGCTCGTTCCATCCCATTCCCAGGTATCGCCTTGGGGCGAGCCGCCACTCGCGCCGCCAAAGAGAACAATCCGGCCACGCACACTGTCGTAGGCCATCCGATGACGGTGCCTGCTGGAGGGGCCGGTATTCGTTTTGTATGTCCAGATCGATCCATTCCATGTCCACGTCTCATTCGATTCGACCCCAGAAGTTATGTGGCCGCCGAAGACCACGGTTTCGTGGCGAGCGGCGTCGTATGCCATCGCGAAATGAGTGCGCGGCGACGGGCCGGAGGACGCTACCTGGACCCATGCCATCCCATCCCATTCCCACGTAGTACCGCTAGGTAAGCCGGACTCGTAACCGCCGAAGAGAACCACGCGATCGCGGTCAGAGTCGTAGGCCATCGCATGGTAAGAGCGCGCCGTCAGGGCACCCGACTGCTGCTCGGTCCAGGGACAACAAGAGACCTGAAAGCCGATGACCTGAATGGTCTGTCCCCTCGGATTGTAAAGGTATGATCCATCCCACGCCGTGTCACCAAGGTAGACATCGTCCAACGACGTCAGGTCGATGGTGCATTCTGTTTGGTGGGGTGATGACGGGTCGATCAGATAAAGCGTGCGGCCATCAGTTGGATTAAACAGAAGATGTTCCCCATCCCACTCAATTCCTTCGGCACCAAAACCACCCGGTGCAGGGAATTGTTCCAACAAGCTCCCGCCCGTTGTCATTTTGACAATTTTTCCTTCATCGAAATCGGAATACCACAAAGTGCCGGGACCGTCTGATGTCATGTCGCGGGCCCCAAAGGTCGGTGTCGCCTGGGGTGGGCCGTCCGGCAGAATCGGTTTGAAGAAAGTCTGACCGCCGGGATCATAGCTCATGTATAAGCCACCCCCGTCGCTTCCCAAGCCGTTGTGCGTGGTCAAACCAGTCGAAATCGTATCAAGCGTCTGGCCCGATAGCGGATCAACTTGCCGGCCGGTACCGCTGGTATCGATGGTCCAAAGCTGTCCTTGATGCCAGGCTACGCCCGCCGGCGTGTGATCCACAGGCCCGATGGTGCGCTGGAGGTAGGGCTCTGCCCCACATGGAATCGGGGCAGACCATGCCGGCGCGACCGAGAAGGCCAAAATGACACTACTTGCGGTGATAGAACGGGGGATCCTACTTCTCATTGCATCGCTCCTGTTGATAGGTCCATCGAAGCATCGACTGCCAAGCGGCGGCCTAAAAAACTCACCCGTATCTGATTCCGGGGAGCGCAGGCTTTCTTTCAGGTGATTTTTGGGCGCAAGGACAAAAAGGGCGGATTGGTCCCGGCGAAAGCTGATTGAAGCACGGCTACTGGGGAGATTCCTGAGATGTCGGTAGGGGTCCCCAAGCCAGACATGCGATGCGAATCGAATTGTCTTTCATGACCTCGGGATGGGCGCGACAGAATGCGATAGCCTCTTCGGGGGTCACAGCGGGAACCGCCAGGAGCCGGACTTCACGCTGAAGCGAAGTTAGTTCTAGCACAGGATCGACGGGAAGCGTGCGGACAAACCGCTGCTTTATCCCGGGCCATAGTTGCGACTGGGCGTGATGCAAAAGTACAAATTGATCTCCACCCCACAGGAATAACTGGAGAATCTCCCCCCTTGGATCTTGAACGTCACCGGTAACAGGGTTCTCTATGCTGTAGACCTGATAGGTCCCCGCCACGATGAGGTTTTTGCCGTCCGAATCTAATCGTGTCTGAAGATCACTAAAGTGAACCCGCCCATATATGATGTATTCGCCCCCCTGCGCGTGATTACGAATTAGCCCGATGGCGCCCTTCCCAGTGGTAACCGTGTACCTCCATTCCGAACCGTCGTACGGGGCTTGCGCTAAGCGCAGCTTCGTAGGGTCTTGGCGGTCGAACCGCCACTTCATGCCCGCGAGGCCAAGCGCAGCGCCCACGAGGAAGGCGACACATATGGCCGGCACAGCGATCGACCGTCGAACGGTCTTCGGACCACGTAATTCCAAGCTTGCAGCGACGAGACGGCGAGTCTCGGCGAGGTCCGCAAGGCGCTTGCTAGGCGAGGGATGACAGAGGCGATTGATGAGGGTTCGGAGGCTGCCAAGTCGTTGATTCGCAGATGCAGAGTAACTCTCGTCAACGTTCGTCTTCGAAGGAGCCGGCGAATCGTCCAAATCCCCAGGCCATTCGGGAAATGCGGACGCCGTCAAGCCGGTCACCATCTCGTAAAGTACTTTTCCAAAGGCGTAGAGGTCGTCGGGCTTGCCCTCGGGCGGTAGGTATCCGCTGGTGCCGATCGACTCGTCGCTCGCCTCGCCCACTAGACCGACGTCGGCTAACTTGAGAACGCCTTCAACGAAGAGGATGTTGCCCGGCTTGATGTCGCGATGGTGAATGCCGGACTCGTGCAAGTGCTCGATCGCCTCAAGGAGCTGTTGAGCGAAGCCGACGGCCTTTTCTACCGGGAGCCGCTCTTTTCGAATCGCGGCCGACAAGGTGTGCGGTTCGTAGTCCTGCGGCCGATGTGGCTGCGCACCGCGGACGTGGTCAGCGATTTCCATCACGTAATAGACATGTGACTCAGAGGTGTCCGCCGGAAGTGCCGGCGCGATGTCAGAAGCCGACGCATGGGAACTCCGATCGGCTGCCGGCCGGAACGCCGGTCGACAATAGCCGGTCTTGAAGATTTGAACCAGATGGAGATGCCCCTGCGCCTTGGTTTGATACGCGTGCAAGCCCTCGAGCTCACAGTTGGTCAGCCTCGCATAATCCCTCCGAGATCGCCCCCCGCCGTCAAGGATCTTGATCGCTCGAAAGATGCCGGCGAGGGGTTCTTCTGCCAACCAGACGATGCCGAAGGCCCCCCGACCGATGACCTTGATGAATCGATAGTCCGGGACGTTTGGACAAGCCACTTCAGGCTGACGGGGACGCGGCAGCCCTATCGTCGTTGCGGCGATCGAGGACGAAGCGTCGATGGCGCCCATGGCCCCTGGCTCCCTTCCCCAACCGAACATGGTATCCGACCGACGATTCACGATCAATCGGGAAGGCGGGGCTCCAAGGTATCTGCGAGCGGTCTTACGGCATCACGAGTTCTTGAAAGTTCGAGGATATCCGCTACGAGCATCGCATCGCGCCGGGCCTGCGCTATTCTCTCCCGGCACCGAGAACAACCTTCAAGGTGGAACTTCAGTTTGGGGTTAGGGGCCTCTGCGGAAGAGGCCATGCGCTCAATCTGCTCCTCATTCATGCATCGCATGCTATCACTCCTCATCTTTGCAGAGTTCGCCAACGATTTGGCGAAGTCGCTGTAATTGGCGGGTCTTGCTGATATAGACAACATTCGCGCTGACACCGAGGAACGCGGCAACCTTGGCCGCAGGCCACCCCTTCAAGGCATAAAGATCGAAGGCCTGATAGGCGTCCGGATCGGATTCCTGCCGCAGCAGATTCAACGCCTCGTGAAGGCACTCCAGTTGCCACTCCCGCTCGAATTCTTGCATCCGGGGATCGACGGCGGCAGGCTCCAAGCGCGAGTCCGTACCATGGACTGAGGCGTCTAAAGAGGCTTCCCGGCGCTTGGCAAGCACCTTTCGCACGCGGTTGACCATGATCCCGCCGAGCCAGGATTTGAGGCGGGCGCGTTCTCGGTCATACTCGCCGGCGCGGTATTTCTGCACAAAGATCGTGAGCGAATCGGAAACCGCGTCCTGGGCATCAGCATCGGACAGGCCGACACGCCTCGCGTAAGAGAGCAGCATCGGAGTGTAGCGGGCGTAGAATCGCCGCCAGGCGTCATGATTCTCCGTTTCGGCGAGACCGGCAAGGAGCGTGGTGCTGGTTCGAGTGAGCATGGCAGTAGTTTACCAACACTGATTCCTGCGGTGCGCGAGGTACTTTCGCGATTAGCCGCAGATGCGCCAAGAAACGACACTGGACTCGCAAAGAGAGCTGGCTGCCGCAGGGGCGGCCATCTTGGATCGAGCCCCTACCGTTCTCCAGACCAACACGGTCGTGTCGCCGAGAGTGCGGCGAAAGTCATTCGCTCAGTCTGCGCTCTTTGCCGATCAAAGTCCCTATTAACTTTGGAGAACACCCATGCCAAGCCCTATGAACGTCGTTGTCCTGCAACGTGGCTTTGGTCGGCTTGAAAGGTACTCCGTACATGGCTGTTGGACGTGGCGATCCTGGAACAAACATCGACGCCGATGGGCCTCGCAACCTACCGGCCAACGCTTCGTCGTTGACGCCCGGCGCTGGGTCATCAAACAGGCGGCCGTGCGCCAGGTGGCAGAGGACAAATCGCCGATCCAGCCGATCCAGTTCGAGGTCGTGGCCAGGGCCTATTTCGACGCTCGACGCAACGGCATGCGCTGTAAGCGCCTCCGCGCCTCGAGCCTCCGGAGGATCGAAACAGCTCTCAAGTCTTTCGAGCGATTCCTGGGACCGGGTTATTCCGCCACTTATCTTGCGGAGATCGACGCATGCCTCCTCGATCGCTTCCTCGTCGATCAGACGCCGAGGCTCAGCACGGCTGTGGCCAATAGCTACCTCGAGGTCGTCACCCAGGTCCTCGAATTCGCGGTCAAGAAAGAACTTCTCTCTAACAACCCAGCTAAGAAGGTCGCAAGGCTCTACAACAACCGACGCGAATCGGACGACTCCGCCTTGAAGGGTTGGGCCTGTCCCTGCGCCGAGAAGGTTCGTCAGATTATTCAACATGCCACGCCCACCCTAGATCCCACGGGGGTCCGAGTTTTCAACGGAAGTGAAAGTGGACGCCCGGTTTATCGGGGCATCAACCAAAATGACTATGCGCCTCTTTATTCGGCGCTGGCGATGACGGGGCTGCGAATCGGTGAAGCGAGATTTCTAACTTGGGAAGATATTGATTGGGAGCGCAAGGTCTTGTTAGTCCGTCCGGGCTTGAAGAACGGCGTCTTCTGGCAGCCGAAGACACGGCAGTCCATCCGGCGTGTACCGATCGTTCCGGAGTTGGAGGCCATACTTCGACGACTTCAAAAAACAAGTCACCGACGCATTTGGGTGTTTGAAACGAGGCGAGGCACGCAGCTTAGTACGTCGCATCCAACGCTATGCTTCCGGAAGATCTGTGACTCGCTGGGTTTTTCGAAGCGATTCGTCTTGCACTCCCTTCGGAAGTTCTGGGCCTCAACGGTGGCTGAGCAGGGCATGGAACCGATGCTGATGATCAAGGCCCTGGGTCACGCCGACCTCAGGCTCGTCATGTCCACGTATTACGCCCAGCGAGACGACGACCGCCTCGTTTCGGCAGCCTCAGCGATTCGCTTCGGGGTGCAGGCCCCAATCTGAGGCGGAGGAAGCCGATACCGGGGAGCGCGACGACCAGAGAAACTGGCTCGGTATGGGACTAAGGAAGGGGGCATTCCTGGAAGCGTTCCCACCCAGGGCCATGACCTCCGGGGTCTATACCCGGAGGTTTCGGTAGACATCAGCGTTTGGGCTTCCCATGCTCGAGACCTCATCCAAGGCTCTTCCGAACCGGTCTTGTGAACTTGGCTGGCGAGATTCACCGAAGGTGAACAAGTTGTTACTTATTGAAATATGCGCAGATCCCCCCATTCGCTCAACGAATCCCCCACCTGATCGGTCGATATGACCGTTCGGCTGTACGCCAGCCACGGTGTCCCAAATGTCGCTGTCGGCCGGTTGCGTAACCAGCAGTCGGCTTTACACTTATGGTGACCACCGTCGCGACGAGGCCGATCGGGTCAGGCTTACATGCAAAAGGTGGGCAATCGGACCGTAACTTGACCTGAGGCGGCGATGACTCTTCGATGGGACGTATGAGCCTCGCGACGGACGAGCGGCCAAGACGTTTGGATACAGGCATCTACCATCCCAAGCCGGGCTTCGAGGTTGCCGTCACTGATACGATCGATCTGCCGGCACGAGTGGTGCTTCGGTGGGACTGGCTTAAGAAGAGGATGATCGCGGACCGCGGGATTGAAAGAAAATGAACAATCGACCGCTTATCACGTTGACCTCTGCAGTTCATGCCGCGCGCCTGGCTGTTCGGAGGAGACTCACATGAAGTGGAAGGCCTGGGTCGGTGTTGGAGCCGCAATCGCTACGGGACTGGGACTTTTCGCTTGGGCAACCCTTCGATCGACGGCAAAAGATGCCCGCAATCAAGTCAGAGTTGGAACCGTACTTCCTCTAACTGGTGCTGCAGCTAGCCTCGGTAAATGGATTCAAAATGGCTACGAATTGGCCGTCAATGAACTAAATGAGGAACAACTCGTTCCCGGTGTTCGCATTGACTTAATCTACGAAGATGGCATGAGTGATCCACGCAACTCCGTTTCCGCTTTTACGAAGTTGTCTGCCGCGAATGACATCCAAATTTTGACTACGACTCTTAGTCCCGTAACCCTCGCGCTTCTTCCGCTGGCGAAAGAGCGAAGAATCGCCGTGTTCGCTGCAGCAGCACACCCTGGCATTACGGGGAGTTATGATCTGGCCTTCCGGCACAATCTGACTGTTCAGGCGGAAGCTGACCTCCTTTACTCTTACATGGTGGACGAAATCAAGCCTAAGAAGCCACGACTCGTTTATCTTAACGACGACTACGGTATTGCATTCAGGAATCGCTGGGAAACGCACCTCTCTGGCGCGAGTCAAGGACTTCCCTCGGTTTCCTTCGACCGGTCCACGCAAGATCTTCGCACGTTCGCAGTAAAGTCATTGGCCGATTCTCCGGATTGCGTCATCCTTGTCGGATATGGGCAGCAGCTTGGAACGCTCTTACGGCGACTCCGGGAGAATGGCCACGGTGGCTCGGTCCTTGTGAACAATGCACTTCCATATCCTGATGTGCGCGCAGCAGCTGGCGAGGCGGCTTCTGGTGTATTCTACATCGACTATGACATTGACCGTCAGAATTCAGCTTATGTTCAGCTGAACGAAAGGTACCGGGCACGTTTCGGAGAGGATATACCACCAATCTCTCTCTTTGAGCATAACACGTTAGTCCTTATAGCCCGGGCATTCAAAGAGACCAATGGCGACATCGGGAAGTTCGCCGTGTGGCTGCAGTCGCAAGGTTCGCTTACTCTCGCCGGTGAGGTTGCTACTGTTACTCCTCAGGGCGACATCGTCCCTCGGCTGCGGGTTAGTCGGCTCCCGTAAGGCAGACGGTTGAGGAAATGACGAATGTCGCTGCCTAGACTCCGCCAAACAATCCGAGATTTCTATTGTGACCACAACGCGTTTACAGCGCAACAGGGGACGGGCCTACTCAGCGACGTGTTCCCTAACACATTCACACCGAGCGTCGGGCACCCTGAAGCCATTCAGGCGGTGCGTTGTGATCCGATACCAAGGCTCCGGAATCTTATACAGGACATTTGCTTTCGGGCGGTAGATCTCAATCGTGTTGGCTTTGGTCCACATCTTTCGCTTTTTGAAATGTCAGTTTCTCTTTGGATCACTGATTTTTGCCGAGAAAACTGCGTAGCGGAGATCGAACGAACATTTACGAACCTCGTTGATGCGCTCCACCTAGAACCGCGCAACGTCCTCGTCACGATCTACCCCGGAGGAGGCATGATTGATACACCAATTGAGGCCGATGACTGGTCGCGCGATGCTTGGTGTCGGCTCGGTATTCCGCCGGACAACATAATCCCCGCACCAGGCAATGCATGTGTCCTCGTCCCTGATACTGCGGGCGAACCAGCCGGGATTAGAAGCGAGGTCTTCTATCGTCCCGCGACGGGTGCGCCACCGTTCGAAATCGCGACACTCGAATTCCTCCAGTACCGGATGGCAGACTCAAAAGGACGCAAGTTCTTAGAGGTCCTACCAAGTTGCACGGGTCTTTGCGCAACTGCCTACGGTCTCGAACGCCTAGAGGTTGCTATATGTTCGCTCGATTCGATCTTCGATGTGGAGGAGGTTCGCGTGGTACTTGAAAGAGTCGTTGATCAAGCGGCTTGCCCGGCGTTCTACGCCGTACAGCCCTATCCCTTTCGAGTCGTAGCGGATGCGTATCGAGCCGTCACAGCAATTCTCAGGGCAGGCCAGCCACTTGACCAGTCTCGCCGAGGGCAAATAGCTCGGAATGTCGTTGGTCGTATTCGTCGCGGAATAGCGGAACTTGGCATGCAACCTTGCCACATGATCCAAGCTCTTCTGACTCAGGAAGAGTTGCAAAGTGATTGGGCAAGTGTGCTGTTGGGCGCCATATCCGCCGGGACTTGCCCACGAGGAGGTGACCATAGTGAACACCGTTGACGCGCGGATCCAACGCCTGGTCAAGTCCCTAGCGTCGGATAGGCAAGACCTTAGTAGATTTCAAGAAAAACTGCGCAGCGAGGGATTCTTCAGGTTATTCGCATCGCTTATCGCAAATCCCGTAATTCCTAAATCAGTAGGCGCCAAGCGTCCTTTGAAGTGGGACATTATCCCGAATTGCCAGCTTCTTCTGACGCGGATGTGGTCTCCTCTCGTCGAGGACGAGAAAGTCTCGGGGTATGTGCTTGACAAATCGCTTGTCGGAAATGGCATTCTTCAGGTTCAACTCGATCTCCTTGCGAAAATCGGTTTCGAGATAATTGGGCGCCACAATACTCTTAGTGAGAGAATAGTTCACTCGGCGTCGCGCAACAAACATTTCATGCCCGGCGGTACTTGCCTTTTCCATCTCCGCCACGATTCCGACGCGAAACAGCCGCTCTCTTTTTCGGTTTCGACCCAAAGCTTGACTTGCTATGACTTAAGCTATTCGCCAGATGTCCGCCGCAAGCTGATTACCCATAGCAAGCACGGTAAGAGTGTTAATTTGCCTGGCCTATTTCAATGTTCGGTTGCTAAGTTTGCAAACATGAATACGAAGCCAATCCATTATCCCGCACTTGCTCGGTCATTACGCCGCAAATTGCGTCAAATTGCCACAGACACAGATGCCTTGGAACACTCGCGAAAAAATGCGCTCGCCGAGATAGCCGGGAATGTTAATGCGCTCGGCGCGCTTCACAAGGCCACGGCGCTGCTCCGTGATCCAACGGCTGATCGCATAGTTCCGAGCAAAAAGGCAGACATCGCACACTGGCACCACGAATACCTGGATTTCCTCGGGGTTATTCAAGCCGGCCTGCTTTTCGCTCCTTGGCACCACTATGCAGCGTGCCTAACTGTTGCTGTCGATGAGAATGCGCCGAAGTGCATTTGTTTGGTCGCTGTGGGGACACATCCCATTTTGGACCAAGACCTCGGAAAGGCAGAAGTTATAGCAAAAAAATTTCTTCAGAAAGCCGTAGTCCAGCAGGAGGCCTTGAAGAAGTGTCGGGATAGCCAGTCAGTTAGTCTGAGAGACGAGCTTTTGAAAGATAAACCAAGAAAGCAACTCACGAAGCCCCTTTTGCGCGGGTACGACCCGGATGAGCGCGTAAAACAATTACATATCGTCAGAGTCATTATGAAGAAACTGGTCAAAGATCCTAAGATCAGTAGCAAGTTTTCTGGTGCGCCGGTAGTGGGTTTGAGCATGCTGATTTCCCAGATGGGCGAAGTGAGCAATTACATCCACGAAGGAACGCCGTGCCGCTTTCTGCTTCTGTTCGGACCAGGACGTTGTTGGAGATTGTTCAACGAGACAGTTAGCAGAGAGGATATTCGTGATATGCCACTTAGCAGAATCCTCAAAAGCAACTATTCGGTTTTTCAGAATCCTCCTGTCGCTGGCTTTGTGGACGCCAACGTACATCCCGATGGAAGAGGGATCAATTATCTAGGGCTTCTCCGGGATGTTCCTGACGAAGCTTGGATGCGTCGCACGACAAAGCGATTCAAGGGTCTGTTTGTTCTTTCTTCCAGCGGCGATGGCATTGTTCGGATCTACGGGGAAGGTGCCCTTCTAGGGAAGTGGCGCCACGAATCAGGCGTCCTCGGACTTCCGAACACGCTTAGGAAGGATCAATTGAAGAAGGCCTTCACTGGGAAGCCGGTGTGGATCGACGAACTCTTTGAGGCACTGAGCCAAATCGAGGAAACGCCGGGAGAGGGCGCTCTCATAGTTGTCGCCAGGCACGCAGACATTAACGCGTGCATTAGCCCGATGGAGTCTCGCACGCTGCAAATGGAATGGGCCAAGCTTGATTCGCTTGAGTATACAGATCTGATGCTCATCCGCGCACTTTTCCGCAGGGATGGTGCGTCCGTAATCTCCCCTAATGGGGACATGCAATTGCGATACCTCGTCTTTCCCGTGGATCCAAGAACTAGAGGTGCTGCAAGAAAAATTGATTTCGAAGGCAATCTAGGAAAGGTAAAGCACCTCCTCGGCCGAGGCGCGCGTCACCTCACTGCCGAAAACCTTTCAAAGGTATTAGGGCGAAAAAAGCATCTCATCCTATCGCTGTCTGTGGACGGGGGAGTGAAGATTTGGCCTCGTGGGCGAAGGTAGATGTTCATCCAACTCCTATTCAACGGATTGGTCGTTGGTTCTAGCTGCGTTTTGCTCGGGATCGGGCTCAACCTGTCTTACCTCGGGAGCGGCTTCTTTAATATCAGCTACGGATCTGTGCTCGTTTTAGCGGCGTACACATTTTGCACAGCGCACCAAGAAATGCAACTTGGCATCGTCCCAAGTTCGCTCCTTGCAGCCGTAAGCGCGATTGCAATGGCCATAGCACAAGAGAGAATCGTTTTTGAGCCGCTCCGGCGATTATCAGCATCATCTCAGATTCTGCTTCTCTGCTCAATTGCCCTCTTGATAATAGTGCAGAATGGAATTTCACTCATTTTTGGCGATCAGGCCCGGAACGTTCAAGGCCCAGAGGTGGGGGAAGGACTTACGTTTTTGCCGCTCCGCGTCATGCCGCTGCAGATCGCCACGATGGTGACAGCTACAACCGTAGCAGTTTTTGCCTGGGTCTTTCTTAAATATGCGGAAACTGGAAAGCAGATTAGAGCACTCGCAAGTGACAGTGAACTTTCGGCCGTCGTTGGCATCCATCGCGCAAGGCTCAGATTGCTGAGCGGGTCTCTTGGCGCGATAACAGCCACGCTGTCCGCTGTCCTCGCGACCTGCGAAAACGGTGCGGAGCCAGCAATGGGGTTCAATGCAGCCCTACTAGGTGTGGTTACCTTGGTGGTTGGCGGAGTTGGAAGCATCGGAGGGGCGGTTTTAGCGGGACTCTTTCTGGGTATAGTGCGGCAGCTCGCTATTGGCTGGTTTCCAGGTCAGTGGCAGGATGGTATCGTTTTCATAATCTTATTTCTCTTTGTGCTCATACGGCCTCAAGGGCTTCTCGGGAGTCCGGCTAGGCGGAAGGCGACCTAGCATGGAATTCCTTCTTCACGTTGCCGTTGTCGTAAGTATTTACGCGATACTCGCGATGTCCTTGGATCTGATGGTCGGGCACGCCGGGCTACTCTCGATCACTCAAGCCGGATTCTATGGCTTAGGAGCGTACACTGCGGGTTTGCTTGGGCTTTATGTTGGTCTGCCGTTCGGCGTCGCGTGCTTGCTCTCGATGATTGTTGGAGCAATCCTGTCGCAGATAATCGCGCTCGCGTCGGTGCGTGTGCATGACGATTACTTCGTGTTGGCAACGTTTGCATTTCAAATGATCTTGTTTGCTATGTTCAACAACTTTCAAGTGGTTACACAAGGGCCGCTTGGAATCTCGGGAATTCCGCGACCTACTGTATTTGGTTGGGCTGTGTCATCGCACGCCGACTTTCTAGTGCTTTCCGGCGCATTCGCAGTAATGGCGCACTTTATTGTTCGCCGGATCACGACCAGTCAGTTGGGTAGAATCCTACGTGGTATCCGTGAGGATGAGAGCTTTACTCAGTCTCTCGGCAGAGACACGGTAAGGGCCAAGCTTGTGGCAGTTGCGGTTAGTGCCGCCTTGGCATCTTTAGCTGGGAGCCTTTATGCCCACTACATCACGTATATCGATCCGACAAGCTTCACGGTGATGGAGTCAATCTTGGTGTTGTCGATGGTAATCATCGGCGGCGCTGGGAGCATGTGGGGGCCCTTGGTGGGGGCGATCGTACTCGTGACGCTACCCGAGGCATTGCGCTTTCTCGGCCTCCCTACTGCCGCCGCGGCGAACCTCCGTCAGATTATTTACGGGGCGCTGCTGGTGTTCATTATGATGGTCCGGCCAAAAGGGCTCGTCGGACGCTATGCTTTTAGGCGGTGAGCCAATGTGCCAGTTGCGGTTCCTGTGAAGGATGGAGTTCGTGTAGGCAGATCGTTGTTGTACTTTTCAGGAAGCATAAGCGAATGGAATCGTTGCGTTGCGTGAATATCCGGAAATCGTTTGACGGCACAGCAGTGCTAGACATTGCCGCTCTGTCCCTACCGCTCAGTGGTTTTGTTGCCATCATCGGTCCTAATGGCGCAGGTAAGACGACCCTACTGAATGTCGTCACAGGGTTTATGCGCCCCGATGAAGGAAAGATCTTCCTCGACGACGTGGAGTTGACTCGTTTGGCCCCGCACCGCATCGTGCAGGCCGGTCTCGCGCGAACCTTTCAAGAGCTTCGTCTGATCAGTTTGATTAGTGTCCTCGAAAACGTGATGCTCGCCCGGCAATGCCAAAAGGGCGAACGGCTTTGGCGCGCCCTAACGCGCATCGGGGTAGGCGCCAACGAGCGGGCGAATAAAGAACGTGCGATGGAACTGCTCGAGTTTGTGGGGTTGGCAGAGAAAGCGCACGATATGGCAGGCACTCTCTCGTATGGTCAACAGAAAATCCTTACGCTCGCCTGTTGCATTGCCACTGATGCTCGAATCCTATTCCTCGATGAACCGGTAGCAGGTGTGCACTCGCAAATGGCGGAGAAGATTCTCGGCTTGTTGCAGACCTTGCACGACGACGGCAAGCTGGTTTTCTTCATCGAGCATGATATTCCGGCCGTCAGGCAGATTGCCGAGCGGGTCATTGTAATGGACCACGGCGTCGTGATCGCGGACGGACCGCCGCATGAGGTCCTGGAGCGTCCGGAGATTCTGGAGGCGTACGTTGGCTGAGAGTAACGAAATCCTCCTCGACGTGGACGCGCTCGTGTCGGGCTACAGCAAGAAGCAGGTGCTCGGCGGCGTGAGCATGAACGTCGCCCGCGGCGAGATCGTAGCGATCATCGGCCACAACGGTGCGGGGAAATCCACGTTGCTCAAAGCCATCTTCGGCATGATCCCAATCTGGAAGGGACACGTTTATTATAACGGCCAAGCCATCGGGAAACCAAAACCCAGGGAGATGATCCACGCGGGTGTTGCCTACGTGCCGCAAGGCAACCGAGTCTTCGGCGACCTGACGGTCCGCGAAAACCTTCAGGTCGCCGGCGCCACTCTGTCGGACAACCGCGTTCGTCAAGCGGGGCTCGAACGTGCATTGATTGAGTATCCGGTGCTCGAGCCGCGACTGAGGCAGCGCGCGGCCACGCTCTCGGGCGGCGAGAAGCAAGTGCTCGCCCTGGCCATGTCGCTTGTCCTGTCGCCTTTAATGATCCTGCTGGATGAGCCTTCGCTTGGGCTGGCCCCTCCATTGGCCAACGAAGCGCTGCATCGCATCCAGACCCTAAGCCGAGATCATGGCGTGTCGATTCTGATCGTCGAGCAGAAGGTCCGCCAAGTGCTGAGGATCGCCCATCGCGTGTACGCCTTGCGGAACGGGGCAATTTCGTTTAGCGGACCGACCGCCTTGCTAAATGACGATGATAAGCTGCGCGAAGTCTATCTTTGAGGAGAGAGCGATATACGCTCTGTCGGTGACGTCTAACTTGGGAATTCAGCGGCCACCGAGGATTTGGTGTGTCGGATCCTGTTTGGCGGCCCCAGAATCGGGCTTATGTTGCGTCGGCCCCCGGTAGGCCGATCCGGAGAGCATCTTCCTCGGCACAGCGACGTTCCAATGACGGCAACAGTGGAGCCTTTGGCCTCCAGCGCCGCGACATGGGCCGCCGTGTCGATGCCCTCGGCCAAACCACTGATCACCACTCCTCCGCGAGTCACGATGAGATTGGCGATAAGACGGGCTTTGGTAAGGCCGTCGGGAGATGCTTTACTGGATCCGATGACGGAGATACGGGGGCCCCGACGCAGGAGCCTTAGGTCGCCGGCCGTGAAGAGTACCCTGGGGGCGTGCTTTCGTTCCGTCTCATTCAAGCCCCCCAAGAGCTCTACTGTTCGAAGTTCGGCAACGACCATCCGATAAGTTTCTTGCCTCAGACATGTTATATCGTCCTGCGCAACAGGTAAGCAAGCCTCCATTGCGTGTCACTGGCGCTTCCCATCGCTTTTGTCGTCCTTAAGGGCTCTCCCACCTGATACCTCAAACAAATGATCCGTCGCTTGTATGTGAACGCATTCAAGCCGACCCACTTTCGCTAATGACCGTGGATGGAAGAGTATTGTTGTGGTACTAGTCGAGCCAATACCAATTCTTGCCATCGTTCTCGGAATACATGACACCGGTTCCCAACAGCAAAAACATGCCATCTGGCATTTCCACTATACGTTGTGGGTCTAAAAGCATGGGACTGTTCGCAAATCCGGAATACACATAACTCCAATCTCTAGTTTTCTCTGACCACCAACAAATGGCGGCCGCCCCCAGTATTAAATCCGCGGTGCGCTTGATGCTCCTGACTTCACGGTCCTTTACGACCTTAATATCATCAGGCAGTAATACCCACACTTCGTCAGTAGACTCATTCGCGCCAGTGCTAAGCACACCATCCGTTGATGCGCCGATTTGCAGGTTCCGGTAGCATCCCAAATTCACTGGGCTAATCCAGCCTACCTCGTCGCACCAGGCGAGGAAATAGCAATATTCGGCATTCGAACCAGAGTATTGCTTTGTTGAGTAAAAGGCATACATCCGGTCCCCGCAGTACTCCATACGTACTCCGTGGATGTCGGCATTTTCAAACCTATACCTTTTTCCAACTTCGGGCCAGTGGCAGATTTCTCGCGAACTAGCAATCCAAAACCCTTTGCCACTTGGGTCCGCCAAGAGGTCCTTCAAATCCGCGACCGATGGAGCATCTTCCATCCTGCGCCAACTCTCCCCGTGATTTATTTGCTGCCAAATCTGCCCTCCTGACGTGCCAACCAGAACTGAGTCATCGACCGCGATCGCGCTAATAGCTCGCCACGCCTGCAACGGAGTAATAGTCCACTTGTGAGTTTCATCGTCAGAGTACCTTAGAGTCCCTAAAAGTACCCATTCTTTAATCGTCGCCAACAGATCAAGGCGCAGCCCAGTGTGAGAAATGCCGTATGGATGTCAGCGCGACGATCATAGCGAATTCGAAGGCGTCGGAATTGGCGCAGCCAACTGATCGTTCGTTCCACGACCCAGCGACGTTTGCCCAATCCACTGCCGTGCTCGGTATTTCGATGCGCAATCTGCGGCGCGATGCCGCGCGACCACAAGGCCATGCGATGGGCGTGCGAGTCGTAGGCGCGGTCGGCATACAACAGGTCCGGCCGTCGGCGCGGACGACCCGACTTGCCCTTCACGGGTTCAATGGCATCGACCAGGGGAATCAGTTGCGTGACATCATGGCGGTTCGCCGCGGTAAGCGTGAAGGCCAAGGGGAGGCCGCCGCCCTCCGTGGCGAGATGATGCTTGCTGCCGGGCTTGCGGCGATCCGTTGGATTGGGGCCGGTTTTTTCGCCCCCCCGACCGCGCGAATCGTGCCACTGTCGACCGCGGCACGCGACCAGTCGAGGAGGTCGGCGCCATTCAGCTGGGCCAAGAGCACGCGGTGGATTCGCTTCCAAACGCCGGCCCGTTGCCATTCGGCCAGACGATTCCACAGCGTCATGCCGGAGCAACCCATCTCCTGCGGGAAGTGCTCCCAGCCGATGCCGGTCTTGAGCACGAAGATGATCCCGGCCAGACAGAGCCGGTCGCTCTTGCGCGGCTGCCCGCCCTTGGGGTTCGGCTTCCACTGGGGTAGTAAGGGCTCGACAATTGCCCAGAGTCCGTCGTCGACGAGAGGCTTGGCCATATGCGTGTCCTCCATGACACCCGGTGTCGTCGCATCCTGCAACACCCTGGCTATCGGCACTCTTCGTCATTGTTTATGAAGTTCTTTTAGGGACTCTTAGTGGCCTCCAGCCCAGTTGAGTCGGTGCCCTAAGTCTGTTAAATTGGATTGGTGTTCGATTCCCAGCGATCAAACCCAGGGGCGTCCTTCTTCCGCAGGCGACAGTTGACCTGTGGGCCAGTCGTCGTGTTGGCGTTCTGCGTTGCCGCATTTGCGCCTGCCGCCAGGGCCACCCCGCCCGGAGCGCTCATCTCCAGCCAGGTCGATTCGCCGACCTATCAGCACTACTTGGAAGACCTGCTATACACGCACCTCGGGGACAACCGCGGCAACGGTCCGCAACACGACCTCGCCCGGACCAACATCGTTAGCACGCTGCAATCGTTCGGCCTGACCGTTGCATTGGAGCCGTTCGTGTACCTGAGTGTCACCTATTACAACGTCGTCGCCACGCAGCCGGGCACCGATACGCCGGGCCAGGTCATCGTCGTCGGGGCGCACTTCGACAGCGTGAACAACCCCGGCGCCGATGACAACGCGACCGGCACGGCCCTGGTCATGGAGACGGCGCGGATTCTTTCGCAGCACCGCGCGACGCGCACGATCCGCTACTGTCTCTTTGACCGCGAAGAACAAGGCCGGCGCGGCAGCATCGCCTACGTCGCCGCCCACCCGGGCGAGACGGTCCTCGCCGTTACCGCCGATATGATCGGCCACGACAGCGGGGCATTCGGAACGGATCTCTACGGCCGGACCACTTCGTCAGTGGTGGTCAACGGCCTCGCCTCCGCGATTACCACCTACGGCAATCATCTCAGCCCCTTCGTCAACCTCGGCAACTACAGCTTCAGCGACCACTGGTCCTTCGAATCGGCGGGCATCCCTTCCGTCGTCGCCATCGAGCGCTGCTACACCTGCAATGCCAACTACCACACGCCGAACGACGCGGTCGATATTGCCCCGGGATACATCTCGTACCCGCTTGCGACCGAGGTCGTGAAATCCTTCGTCGGATACCTGGTGGACACCGTCCCGGTCGCGCTCTGGGGCGACAGCGACAACGACGCGGACGTGGATGCGGCGGACCTCGCGGCCTTTCGAAGTTGCTATGGGGCCGGCATGACGCCGGTTTGCCGCGCTTTTGATCGCGACATGGACGGCGACGTGGATTGCAGCGACTGGCCGAGCTTCCGATTGGCGTATTTTTCCAGTTCGGGAATGACGCCGGCCCTCTCGGACGACGAATTCGTCGAGGTTCTGCTGGGCAACGACACCAACGCCGCGGACGTTTGCATCGCCGACATGAACCTCGACGGCACGGTGGACGGCCGCGACGTCGCGGCCCAAGTCGCAGCGGATCTAGGCAACTAGACGCCGCCCGCTCTCTCAAATTTCCTCTTGTTGATCTCCTTCAGCGATTGAAATGAGTATCACGCATCGCCTAATATGGCTTAGGAGTCGCGCGTCGCCGGAGTGATCAATCGTGGGCTCGAAGAAGCAATCACTACTTCGTCGAAGTGCGCCACTCGTAGTAAGCACCGTTTTGATCGCAAGTGCTACCGTGGCCGTCGCCGCGCCGCGCGGGGGTGTTCCGCTGACGATCAACAATCCCGGCTTCGAGGCCAATCCCGTCGCCGACGGTTGCTTCGCCGTTTTCGACCCGACCGGCTGGTCGCTCTACGATCCGATTGGAATCCGCGATTGCTGCGCGGACGTCATCGGCGGCATCAACTGCGACACGCCCTATTTCCCCGGAGGCGCTCCCGAAGGCGAGCATGCCGGGATCGTGTTTCTCTCCGGCGACATCGGCGGCGGGCCGATGGGACTCACGCAGGTGCTCGGCGACGTCCTTGAGGCAAACACGACCTACGCGCTCTCCGCGCAGGTCGGCAACATCGCCTCCGGTCAGGGCCCGCCGCCGTGCGACGTCTTCGGCTTCTTTGATCTTGACGGATTCCCCGGCTATCAGGTGCAACTCCTGGCCGGCGGGGTGATCGTCGCGCAGGACGACAACTCGCTGGCCGGTACGATTCCCGAGGGCGAGTTTCGTCAGAGTGCGTTTTACGTGACGATCAGCGAATCCCACCCGCAGCTCGGCCAGCCGCTGGAGGTTCGGTTGATCAATCTGAACATGATCGACACGTCCGAGGATCCGGGGATCGAGGTCGATTTCGACGACGTCCGACTCGTGATCGGATGCCCCCATACGGGCGATATGGACGAAAACGGCCTCGTTGACGAGTTCGACGCCGCGATACTGATCGACGTACTTCTAGAAATCGACATAACGGAATCGCACATCGACCTTGCGGACCTCGATTGTTCCGGCGTGCCGGACGGGGCGGATATCGCCGTCTTTGTTGACGCTTGCCTGGAATGATTCGAGCTTCTCGGCTTTACGCGAGTCAGGCTATAATCGCGTCCGAACATAAGGAGTGACGCATCATGAAAGCCGAGCCGATTCTCGCCAAGCTCAACCAGCTCCGCCACGAAGTCGAGGACGACAAGTCCGACATCGAGTGGCTGGCGCTGCACCACGCGTTTTGCTTCCTGTCCTACAAGATGGGCGAGTTTCAGAAATACCTGGACGAGGTCGAGGCCCAGGAAAAGGAATAGTCCCGGCCCCGGCGGTTTCCCGATTCCGCCATTCGCTATTCGTGATTCTCTCTACATCCCCGCCTTCACCGCCACACCGCAGCAGACGATGACGAAGCCCGCCATCGCGTGCGCGTAGCGATGGAACCGCGCGAAGGGGATCGCGGTGGCACCGAGATACAGCGCCGCGACGATTGCCGTCATGGTCGCCAGTGTCGTCGCGCCGAAGAGACCGGCGACCAAGCCGACACTTCGATAGTCCGCCTGCGCGGCGGGGTACATCAGGAAGGGGATCAATGGCTCGCAGGGGCCAAAAAGGAAGATCGTGAAGAGGACCCAGGGCGTCAAACGCGGCTCCTTCGATTGCGGATGGAGTTCACCCGCCGTGGCGGGGATTGAGGACTGCGGATTGCCAGCGTGGACGTGCAAGTGCTCATCGGTGTGAGTGTGTTTGTGCGTGTGGATCGTGCCGTCCTCGTGGACGTGCACGTGTGAGTGTGGTTGATTACGGATGGCCCGCCACAGGCCGTAGGTGAAGTACGTCAAGCCAAACGCCAGCAGCAGCCAGCCCGCGATTTCGGCTCGAAACGCCTCGATGCTCTCCAACTTGAACAGGGCGATGCCGCAGCCGATCCCGATGAAACCGATTACGATCGATCCGGCGACGTGACCTATGCCGCAGAGCAGTGTGACGCCGAGCGTGCGGCCCAGTGACCAGCGGCCGATCCGCGCCATCGCCACGAACGGCAGGTAATGATCCGGACCGATGAGCGTGTGGAAAAATCCCATCGAGCAGGCGGCGAGAAGAAGCGTCGGTAGGTCGTGCGACAAGAGGGGGTATGCTCCACGGTGCGGATCACGTAGCGACGTAGGGATGATAGTCTCTTGCGAGACTACCCGCTAGGACGCGAAGAGTTCCTTGATCGGCGCCGCCGTCTCGTCTTTGACGATGCGAAACGGCCGCTTGTCCGGAGCGTAGTTGGATTGTGAATAATCGATGCCGAGCGCTTCGCAGAGCGTCGCGTGCAAATCGCCCACGCGGATCGGCCGGTCGGCGACTTCCTGTCCCAGATCGCTGCGGCCGATGAGGCGCCCGCCGGCGAGCCCGCCGCCGCCGATGACCGCGCTCCAGACGCGCGGCCAGTGATCGCGGCCGTTGTTGCCGTTGATCCGCGGGGTGCGGCCGAACTCGCTGGTGAGCAGGACGATCGTCCGCTCATTGAGCTGCTTGGCCCGCAGGTCCTGGATCAGGGTGCTGACGGCGACGTCGAGTTCGGTGGAAAGTTGCTTTACGCGCTCAAAGTTGTCCTGATGCGTGTCCCAGCCCCCCAGCGCGACTTCCACGAAACGCACACCGGACTGGACGAGGCGGCGGGCGAGCAGGCATCCCTGTCCGAAGCCGGAGTCCTTGCCATAGGCTTCTCGAACGACTTGGGGCTCGTCATCCAGATCGAACACCTTGGCGGTCTGCGGGCGCATCATGAGCAGGGCCGCGTTGTAATTCTGAGCGTACGCAGCCATCGCCGCGTTGCCGGGGTGTTTACGCTCAAAGGACTTATCCAATTCGCGCAAGAGCCGAAGTCGGTCATTGAATCGCGCCTGACCGATGCCCTGAGGCACGACGAGATTCGCATTGGCCTGCTGTGCCGCACCGACGTAGTAGGGGGCGTACTCGGGACCCAGATAGCCGGCGGCCCAGTCGATCCCGATCGAGACGTACGGCGGCAGGCACTCGTCGCGAGGCGGGCCCTTGTACTTCGCGACGATCGAGCCGAGCGTCGAATGCTTCATGCTCGACAGCGGGGGATAGCCGGTGTGCAGGACATAAGTCGCGCGATCATGGTCAAATTCGCTGCCGGTCAGGCTGCGGATCAGCGAGATGTCTTTGAATTCTTTGGCCAGGCGGGGCAGGTGTTGCGAAATACGAATCTCGTCGGAGGCGGTGGCGATCGCCTCGTACGGCCCGCCGAACTCGCTTCCGGGCTGCGGGTCGAAGGTGTCGATGTGGCTCATCCCGCCGCCCATCCATAGAAGAATGACGGAGTCGGCGGTCCGCTGACCCTTGCGCGGCTTGGCGAAGAGAATGGCGGGATCGAGAAGGCCCAGAAAGGCCGCGCCGCCCGCTCCGAGCGCGCGGCCCAGCAATTGGCGCCGCGTCATCCGCCAATAACTCTCACACCCGTCACATTTCATACGTAATCCCCGATTCAAAGCCCAACTTGAGCCCTGAGCTACTGTTGATTGGCGAGACTCTTCCTGGCCATACCTTAACGCTTTCGCGCCTTGGCTAGCGCTGGTCATCCCTGAATTCCAACCAGCACTCGCTTTCCGAGTCCTTGATGCTTTCATTGTCATTTCGGAATACGAGCCAACAATAGGGCCTTATTCTCACCATTGTTCCGTAGGCAGACATATGAAAAATTGACTCGGGTTCGGCGTGGCGCTTGGCGTCAAGGAATGTGGAGCCCGGGCCAAGGCCGTGAGCCAGCCAAACCCTACTATCTTCCGTGGCTACATAACAAACTTGATCCTTGCCATCAAAGGCTACAGTCACTTCTATTCCATTGTTCAATCGCACCGGTCCACCTCGCGCGAGTTCGCTGGGATTAATCAGGACCACTCGATCCGTTGGAAACTTTGTTTGCGTGCGTTTCTCCAGCTCTTCCAGCGGCATACCCATACTGATCGGAATCAATGGATGCACTGAGTCTGTTACAAAGTGAGGATCTTCAGGACTAGGCTTCGCGCAAGTAGTAAGAAACAGCACGAGGATAAGAGTCGCGTAACGAGAACCTCTTTTCATGTAGCCGTTCATGACTTGATCCCACTCGGCCAAGGTAGGACGTTAAGCGTCCGGCCGACGTTTTGCTAACGGATGAACTGAAACTCCCGCGTATTGAATAGCGCCCACTGCAGGTCTTCCCACGCCCACTCGCGCGTGCCCTCGCCGATGTACGAAAGTGCCCAGCGGCGCTCGTCGCCCGTCGGCGGGCGGGTGAGGATTTGCAGAAAGAGGGCATCTACACAATCGGCGGCGCTCATTCCCTGCCGCTCCCAGTACCGGATGGGATGCTCAGGGTGGATGCGGACGGCCTGATTGAGGAAGTCGCCGTTCAACATCGTCAGCGATTGCTGGATCGTCGGCGTCTGAGGACGCGGAAGCAGCGTATCGCGGTCGGTCGATCCGAAGATCCGCAGGAAATCGCGCGGCGGCGGGGGGTTGGACTTTTCGATCGCCGGTTGGAAGAAGCGCCGGTCGCCGAAGTACCGACCGGTCGCAGCGAGGATGGAGTCGTGAATCTGCTCGGCACTCATCCGCCGGAGCAGCATGCACTCATAGAGAGCGCCGGGCACGACTTCGTTCTGATCGTCGGACGGGCCGACTTTTCGCGGCGGGGGCAGCCGCTTGATGTCGCGGCGCGTCGTCTGCTGGTATGTTCGCGAGGTAGCGATCAATCGCAGGATATGCTTGAGGTCGTAGCCACTATCGATGAATTCCAGCGCCAGCCAGTCGAGCAATTTCGGGTGCGACGCCGGATTCAGCGCGCTGAAGTTATCGACCGGGTTCACCAGGCCGATTCCCATCAGCTTGTCCCATAAACGATTCACCGTGACTCGCGCAAAGAATGGGTTGTCTCGCCGAGTCAGGAGATCGGCGAGACCATCACGACCCTCACCTTTCTCCGATGTCGCTCCGGTCACGAAGACGCCGGCAGCCCGGCGCTCGCGCGACTCGACGCCGAGGAGCGGTCGGTCCATCGTGCCGCGACGAGTCTCCATCGTCTCCATGCGATAAAACCGTGGCCGAGTGCCCAACCAGAACCCGTTCATGTCCTTGAATTGCCGGTGGGTCCACCAGTCGAAAGGATGGTCGTGGCACTGGGCGCACTTGAGTTGGATGCCCATGAAGCCTTGAGTGATGGAGATGGTCAGGAAATCGGGGTCCGCGCGATCGCGGAGGATGAAGGCCGTTGCCGGGTTCTCATCCGACGGACCGCTGGCCGTAATCAACTCGCGGACCCACTCGTCGTACGGCCGGTTTTCCGTTAGGCATTGGCGAAGAAATCCCTTGAGCGAATCCGGCGGCGTCCCGGGGACGCGGCCCTGTTCGCGAAGCAGGTCGCCCCAGAAGATGGTCCAGTGATCGGCGTACTGCGATTGCGCGAGCAGGAAATCCACCCACTTCGTTCGTCGCTCCTTCTGCGGCCACGCCAGATACCGCTTCAGGTCTGTCGCCGTGGGGATCACGCCGACCAGATCGAGGCTCGATCGCCGGGCAAAGTCGCCGTCGTCACAAATTCCCGCCGGCTTGATCTTCCGTTCTTGGAGTTCCTTTAGAACAAAGTGATCAATGGCGTTGAACGGTTTGAAGACGCCGAAGCGAATCTCCGGAGGTTTGGGGCGCTCGTGTGGCAGCGCCGGGAGGATTTTCGGGGGACCCTGGGGTCGGGAGTACGTGAAGTCGGGCACTCGCTGGTCGGGTACTTCATCCGCCAATAATAGTGATGCACCAACGAGCGCGGCGCACGCCAACCCCACACCGGTGCATATGCGATTTCCGATCGGCACGGCGGGCCTCCGACGGCATGAAGGTGGATGCGCCCGGTAAGCTTAACGCACACATCTTATTATTAATTGCCGCAAGGGCCAAGAATTACGTGATGGCAACAAAAAAGGCCGCCGGCATCCATTCGATGCCGGCGACCGCTCATAGCCCTGTAGTGTTCGATGGCTTAGACCCAGCCGCGGAGTTTGCAGGCCTCGGCGACGCGCGTAACCGCGACCATGTACGCTGCCAGCCGCATGTGCACCTTCGCCTTCTCGCGCGTCGAATAGACGGATTCGAACGCATCGGTCATGTGCCGGTCGAGCTGGCAATGGACGGCGTCCAATGACCAGTAGTAATTGGACGTATTCTGCACCTGCTCGAAGTAGCTGACCGTCACGCCGCCGCCGTTGGCCATGAAGTCCGGCAGAATCAAGACGCCTTTGCCATGCAGGATGGCGTCGGCGTCCGGCGTGGTGGGTCCGTTCGCCAATTCGCAGATCAGCTTGGCCTTGATGTTGCCCGCGTTGGCGCCGGTGATCACGCCCTCGAGGGCCGCCGGGTACAGAATGTCGACATCAAGTTCCAACAGCTCCTGATTGCTGATCGGCGTGGTGCCAGGGAATCCGTCGACCTTGCCGGTTTCCAGTTTGTATTTGACGATGGCCGAAGCGTCGATTCCCTTCTTGTTGATGACACCGCCGCGCGAGTCGCTGACCGCGACGAGCGTGCCGCCCTTGAGGATTTCCTTGTGCAGCGTCGCCGCGTATTGGCCGGCGTTGCCGAATCCCTGAATGGCATAGGAGGACTTGCTGGGGTCGATCTTCAGCTTCTTGGCCGCCTCGCGAACGCAATACACGCCGCCGCGCGCCGTCGCATCGCCGCGGCCTTCGGAGCCGCCGAGCGGGATGGGCTTACCCGTGATGACGCCGGGGTGACTGTGGCCGACGATGGTCTCGTACTCGTCCATCATCCAGGCCATAATCTGGGGAGTGGTGTAGACATCCGGGGCGGGCACGTCGCGATGGACGCCGAGTTCGCGCCCGACCGATCGAATGTACGCGCGGGCCAGCCGCTCCTTCTCGCCCTCGGACATCTCCTTGGGGTTGCAGATGATGCCGCCCTTGCCGCCGCCCAGCGGGATGTTCACGACCGCGCACTTCCAGGTCATCCATGCCGCGAGGGCGCGGACCGTGTCGATCGTCTCATCGGGGTGCCAGCGGATGCCGCCCTTGGTCGGTCCGCGGGCGTTGTTGTATTGCACGCGAAAGCCGTGAAAGATCCGCGTCTGGCCGGTGTCCATTTTTACCGGCAGCGTGAAGTGGTATTCCCGCATGGGCCAGCGAAGAAATTCATGCGTCGCCGAATCCAGGCCGAGTTTCTTGGCCGCCTCGTCCAACTGCTGTTGTGCGATCTTGAAGGGGTTCATCTCCGACATTGAAAGGCTCCTTGTGCAGAAAATACCTATCGGGAAGGCGCTCCGTCTGCGGCGCTCGTCGATCCTCCCGTCTCGCTGACCACTAGCAATTTGCGTGCCAAAGACGTTGGACCGTCGTTTTTTACCCCCCCAAGGCTAAAAAACGGGGAGTTCCTGCGGTCCCCATCGTAGAAGAAATCCATTTGGGCGGCAAGCGGGGCTTAGCTGTCGCAGAACTTCTGAACGGTGAAGACAAAGACCTCCGTACCCGGACTGCGCCAGGCGTTGGGGTCCAGTCCGGCCTTTTGCTCGCAGCAGTTCGCCAGGAAGGCCTGGGCGGTCCAGCCGCGCTCGGTCGCGACATCGGGCAGGAAACATCCGCTTTGATGGCCGCGGCGGACGTAGATTCCATGAACGCCGACCTCCAGCGCGAGCGGATCGGCGATGGGGGCAAGCGGCGAGAGGATGGAGATTTCGATGGTGATGTCCTTCAGTTCGTTTGCGCTGATAGGCATCTGGACAAAGCGGGGGTCCCGCGCCGCGGAGATTGCAATGCTCCGAAGAGTTTCCAGCAAGCTCCCATGAGGAAGGAACGTTCCGATGCAGCCGCGGAGGCTGCCGAATTTGCGAAGCGTAACGAAAACGCCGCTGCCGGGCAGATCGGGCGGTAACTCGACCGACGCGCTTTCGGGTGTTCCGGTCAATAGGCCGGCTATGGCGGACCGGGCAGCCGCCAGGAGTTGGCGACGAAGGGTTTCATTCAATGGAGGCATGCGCGAATCCTCACGAACCGGACGTGAGGAGATTCAATTCGATTAACGGATCATAGTCGAGAGCGCGATGGCGAACCGCCCGGCCGATGCTAGCTTCTCGGCAAGCGGTCGGGTGACGCACCCAGCCGGGCGAGCGCGGCCACGACGCCAGGGGCGCCGGGATCGAGTTCGTACGCCTTTTGGAGGCTCTTGACGGCCTCGGCGTCGTTCCCGCAGCGCATGAAGAAGAGGCCCAGCTCGGCCTGCGCGGCGGCGTTGTGGGGTTCGACAGTCGTGGCCTGCTTGAAGGCCAGTTGCGCCTCATCGAGATCGCCGGCTTGGGCATACTGGCGGCCCTTGAGGATGAGCATTTTGGCCTGGGGTCCGCAGTTACGAGCGGCCCAATTGGCGATATCCAGTGCGGCGGCGTGCTTACCCTTGAGTTTCAGGGCGTCGGCCTTGGCCTGGACGGCCTGGCTGTAGCCGGGGAAAGCCCCGACGGAGGCGTCGAACGCGCCGATGGCGGCGTCGCATTGGCGGAGTGCCGCGGGCAGATTGTCGTCCTTGAATTGCCGATCCGCCATGCCCAGATAGCACAGGCCGGTGTAGTAGGACGGTTCGGGTCGCTCCCGATCCACTTCCTGGGCGTGCTTGAAGACGCCGAGGGCTTCCCGATAATTCTGGGCCTCGTATTCGGCGACACCTTCCTGCATGATCTCATCGAACCCGGCCTGCGGCTTGCCGCAACCGGAAGACAGGACGGCGCTGACCAAGCCGATTAGTCCCAGGGATAGCGCGAATTTGCGACGCATAGTAATAGATCGGCCTTTCACCCCGACGGCATGGAACTCAACACCGAGGGTATGATGCTACCGATCGCGCCCCGACGATGCAAGCGAGACCTGTAGCGTCCCGCCCGCAGTTTACCCGCCGTGGCGGGTGGGGGACGACGAAACGCCCAGGTCGCACGCAACGGGCTACGGCAGACCGAGGAATACTTGCCCACTGACCCGACGACAACCGAATTTGTCGTGCTACGCCACGAGGACCGTGAAGGGGTTCATTACGACTTGATGATCGACACCGGCGCGGCCTTGGCGACCTGGAAATGTTCGGGGCCTCCGGAGTCCGCGGGGGAGTCGCCTATCTTCTGCCGGCAGATCGGGGATCATCGGCGGGCCTACTTGGATTACGAGGGGCCGATTTCGGGGGGTCGCGGCGAGGTCCGCCGGCACGATCGCGGTCATTGCGAGATCTTGAACCAATCCGGCGATGTCTGGACGGTCGCATTTCATGGGTGGAAACTGAATGGTCTCTACGAACTTTCGCGGAACGAGGGAGATGTATGGCGACTCAATCCTTACGCTCACTGACCACTAATCACTTCTTGTGATGCTGGCCCAGCGGCTCGATCTCCACGTCGATTTGACCAGATCGCAATGAGATGTCTCGAACGCGGTACTCCATCCCGCCGTTCTTCCACCAGGCCGTCGAGTCAATGCGCAGCCCTTTCACCAGATCACCCGACATCGCCGGGCTTCCGGGCCATGTCTGCTCGCGCTCGCGGTGAATGGGGGCGTCCAGCCCCAGCCCCTCGAAATCGAGCGATACACTCACGGAGCCGCAGCGGATGCTGCGTGCGGATAAGACGATGTCCTGTCCATCCATGCGAATTCCAAAATCGATCGACAGCACGACATCGAGCGGTCCGGTCTGATAGCGGCCCGCCAGCCTGACGCCTTCTTCGTCGAAAAAAACGAAGGGGTCGGCGAGTTGCGGCGGCGCCAATTCGTCGATCAACGGATAGATCTCCCGCCGCATCGCAATCCAGCGATTCACGTCGTCCTGATAAAGGTGGTAAGTGAAAGGGCCGGGCGAGTTAAGCAGGTTTTCCGTCATGGCCTGCTCGGCGGCGACGAGATTATTACGGACGCGCTGGCGATCTTTAACGGCAATCGTCGGCGGGGCATACCACCCGGGCGTGCGAAGCAGCGCAAAGCCGGTCACGGAAAGCAGGGCAAGCATGACCGCCATGCCGATAAGGAAGAAGCGCTTCCACCGGGTATTGATCCGCATGGTTCGAAGTTGTCCGGCATCTTAGAGTGAGTGTAAAGACCAATAGGGAACCGGGGGCGGAAATTATGAAGGTGCGGGAATAAGGGCGGCGATGATCACCCCGTGGCGGGCAGCCGATAAAGTCGGTTTGACCGCCCGTCGTGGGGCTCCCTAAAATTGACAGCCTCCAGCCTCCCGCCGCGGCGGATCTGCGACAGGACCGCCGCAAGACGCATGAACGCGGGTCCCAACGCCTCGGACGGCTCGGCTTTGCGGACAAACTTAGGTCGCCTCACTGTGAATCGAATCCTCGGCATCATCCTCGCAACCGTCTGGCTGGCCTGCATGGCCGCCCTGGTGCAGCGGGATGTCGTGCCCTTCTGGACCGCCCAGGACCCTCCGTCGCAGGGCGCTCCCTCTGGCCGCTATCAATGCCGCCTCGCCAACGGCGTGGGCAAACAGATTGGAACGGCATGGGTGACGGCGACCAACGGTCCGCAACTCACCACTGTGGAGAGCCTCACGGTCCTGGAACTGGGGCGGATCACGGGCTTGTTCCGCGGTCTAAACCGGCTCGCGATCCAGACGGACATGACTTACGAGCGGGACGGGGCGCTCAACATGTTCAAGATCACCCTGCACGGCGCGGGGATGCCGATCGAGGTGGCCGCCGAGCGGTATGTCCACGACTTTTCGTGCATCGTGCGGATCGGCGAATCGCGGACGAGCCTGCTTCTGGACGGGCGGATGTACGACCGGCTGTCCGAGTCGTTGCGGCCGTTTACGCATTTGCCGAATCTCCACGTCGGTCAGACGTGGCGGATCCGGCTGCTCGACCCGTTGGCGATGCTCAAGGGCGACTCGTTTCCTTTTCAAGAGCAATTGGTTCGCGTGGTGGGGCGGGAGCGGATTCGACATCAGGGCGGCATGTTGGAGTGTTTCCGTATCGAGTCGGCGGGGACCGTGGCGTGGGCGGACGGTGCGGGCAAGGTCCTGCGTCAGGAACTCGCCGTGCCGCTGCTGGGCAAGATGGTCTTGACTGACGAGCCGTATGACCGGGCGGCGCACAACGCGGCGTCGGCCTCATTCCGACGGAGCGATGTCTCGGCGGGCGAGGCGATTTTGGAAATGGGCGCGGACTAGAGCGGGCTTTGTCCGCGGGGTGACGGCAGCAGAATGTCCATTCACATCGACAACGTGACGAAGTGCTTCGGTCGGCTGCGGGCCGTGGACGGCGTGAGCCTTGTCGTCGAGCCGGGCGAGGTTTTTGCCTTTCTGGGCCCCAACGGTGCGGGCAAGACGACGACGATCAAGATGCTGACCGGGCTTTTGTCGCCGGACGCCGGGAATATCGAGGTCTGCGGCCATCGCATGTCCACCGACGCGCAGGCGGCGAAGGCGAAGCTGGCGTATGTGCCGGACCAGCCATTTCTCTACGACAAGCTCTCGGCCCGCGAGTTCCTCGAATTCGTCGGCCAGATGTACGGCCTCGATGCGCCGACGGTGGAGGTGCGAGGCCGAAGGTACATGGACCGGTTGCAGGTGACCTCGTTCGCCGACGAACTCGCCGAAACCTATTCGCACGGGATGAAGCAGCGCGTCGTCCTGGCGGCGGCCCTCCTGCACGAGCCGGAAGTCCTCGTCGTCGACGAGCCCATGATCGGACTCGATCCGCGAACGGTCCGGACGGTCAAGGAACTGTTCCAGGAACGGGCCAAGTCGGGGCACACCGTCTTCATGTCCACCCATACGCTTGACATCGCCGAATCGATCGCCGATCGGATCGGGATTATCCATCACGGGCGCATTGTTGCCTGCGGCACGCTGGCCGAATTAAAGGCCCGCGCCGCACAGGAATATCGCCTCGAAGATATCTTCCTCGAACTGACGCAGTCGTCCGAAGCCGAGGCCGCGTAATGACGCCCCTGACACTATCCTCCACGCTCTCTGCCGCAGGAGACACCAGCTCGCTTGCGGTCCTGATCCGCCTGCGCCTGAGGCTCCTGCGCAATCGAATGCGCCAGCTTGCCGACCAGTCGCCGCTGCGGCTGATCCTGATCCTGCTTTTCATCGGGATCATCTGGATCGCCCTCTATGGCGTCTTCGATTTCGTCTTCACTTATCTCCGCCGGTTCGAACAGCAGTCCATCATCGCCATCCCCATGGTCTTTCACGTCTTCGTGATGGCCATGACGTTTCTGCTGACGTTCTCCGGCGCAGTGCTCGCCTATGCCGGTCTCTTCGGCCGCGCCGAGCCGTCGTTTCTCCTGACCACGCCGAGTTCGCCGCGGCATATTGTCGCCATCATGTACGCCGAGGCCCTCTTCTTCTCCAGTTGGTCGCTCGTCCTGCTCGGCCTTCCGCTCATGCTGGCCATCGGCCGCGTGCAGGGGTTGGATTGGAATTTTTACATCATCTTCATCGCCTCGTTTCTCGCCTTCGTGCCCATTCCCGGCGCGCTGGGATTGATTGTCGCGCTGGGCGTCGCCCTGTGGCTGCCGCGCCTGGCCAAGCGGACGCTCTTTTACGCCTCCGCCGTCGCGCTCGGAGTGTTGATCCTCTGGTGGGGAAGACTCTGGAGCCTCTCGACAGGAGACTCCAACCAATGGCTGCAAGGCTTCCTCTCCGAGATGCAGTACCTCAAGGCCGCGCTCTTACCATCGACCTGGGTCACCAACGTCATCCGCTTCGCCATGGAAGGCAAGCCCGCCGACGCCTCGTTCTACCTCGCGGTCACGCTCTCGACCGGCCTGTTCATGAGTTGGGCGGCGGTCACCATCGTCGGCAGCAAGCTGATTCCCGCGTACGCCTCGGCGCACTCGGCACAGGAGAAGCAGCGGGCCCCCCAGGGCCATCTGACGCAGGCCCTGACGGACCTATTGTTCTTTTATCTGCCGCATCGGATGCGCCTCCTTGTCCTCAAGGATGTCCGCAATTTCCTCCGCGATCCGGTGCAGTGGTCGCAGCTGGCCATCCTCTTCGGGCTGCTCGGCCTCTATCTCGTCTATCTGCCACGAACCCGTCCCGAGGGCTTCAGCGTTCAGTGGCAGGCGCTCATCTGCTTCCTCAATTGCGGAGCGGTCACGCTGATCCTGTCGACCTTCACCAGCCGCTTCGTCTTCCCCATGATCTCGCTGGAGGGGCGGCAGATGTGGCTCGTCGGCCTGTGGCCGCTTCCGCGGCGCTCGGTCATGTGGGCCAAGTTCGTTTATGCCCTGACGATCACGGCCTTGGCGGCGCTCACGGTCACGCTGCTGTCCATCCGCGCACTGCATCTGCCCATGGCCCTGGCCCTGGTTCAGGCAGGCTCGACGCTGACGGCCTGTGTGGGGCTGTGCGGTCTGGCCGTCGGACTGGGTGCGCGACTGCCGAGCTATCGCGAGGCCAGCGCGGGGCGGATCGCGTCGGGCTTGGGCGGGACGGTCAACCTTATCGGCTCCGTCGGCCTAGTCACGATCTCGATCGGCCTAGTCGGGGCGATCTGTTACCGCATGGTGCAGAACGAAGACCTCACGCGGCTCGACGGCCCGTCGATCGCGCTCTTCGCCCTCGTGATGCTGGTGGGCTTGGCGACCGGCACGGCGGCGATGCGGCTGGGGTTGCGGCGGTTTTCCCGGGAGGAGTTTTGAGGGCCGTTCGAAACGTCACTTTCGACCCACCGATTTCAGTAGCATTTTAGACTCTCTCACTTCGTATCTAATCGCCGATTACGACGAAAATTGTATCACTGATGTCCATGAATCCACCTAGCGAGCCTCGAGGAGTATCTGGGATTTTGATCGGTGATTTCGTGTGTTCTCAATGTGGGGGAAACGCTTGCGAAATGTCGCAGTTTCCCAACCGCCGCGTGCTGTGAGTTTTCCGATAACGTTCTATAATGGGGAGGCGGGCTAGCCGGAGGGTGGCCGAAGGTAAGTGATGGAGCCACAGGCTGATAGGCCGGGCCACAAGGTGTTCGAACCCTCACCCCCACCCTCTCCTGAGAGGGAGAGGGAGTTTGCAATGACCATGGCCATGAGCGTCGAGCGCGAGGGATTGTTTGAAAAGCTGGGGCAGCTTCGCGCCAATATCGAATCCGTCTTCATCGGCAAGACCGAGGCCATCTCGCAGGTTCTCATCGGCCTGCTCGCCCGCGGGCACGTGCTCATCGAGGATGTTCCGGGCGTCGGCAAGACCGTCCTGGCGCGGGCGGTGGCCAAGAGCATCGACTGCGGCTTTTCGCGGATTCAGCTCACCCCCGACCTGCTGCCCTCGGACATCCTTGGCGTCAGCATCTACAACGAGACGACCGGGATGTTCGACCACAAACGGGGGCCGATCTTTGCGAACATCGTCCTGGCCGACGAGATCAACCGCACGACGCCGCGGACGCAGTCGGCCCTGCTCGAAGTGATGAACGAGAACCAGGTCAGCGTGGACGGGAAGGCCGTCCCGCTCGATCAGCCTTTCATGGTCATCGCCACGCAGAACCCGTTTGAGTTCGAGGGGACCTATTTCCTGCCCGAGAACCAGCTGGACCGGTTCATTTTGCGGATTCGGATCGGCTACCCGTCGCGGGAGGACGAGCGGCAGATTCTCATGCAGCAACCGGATCGGGCGCCGCTGGAGGCGTTGCGGCCGGTCATGGAGGCGGCGGACATCGTACAGTTGCAGGAGCTGACCGACTCGGTACGGGTGGATGACCCGTTGATGGCGTATTTGCAGGATATTGTCGAGGCGACGCGGCGGCACGATTCGTTCGAGGTGGGCGTCTCGCCGCGCGGGGCGCTGGCGCTGCTGCGGGTAGCGCGGGCTTCGGCGCTGCTTCAGGGGCGCGACTACGCCGTGCCCGATGACATCAAGCAGCTTGCCCGGTCGGCGTTTGCGCATCGGATCGTGAGCAAGTCGTATCTCCGCGACGGTCACGCCCGCTCGCCGGATCAGATTCTGTTGGAGATTCTGGAGCAGATCCCGGTGCCCTCGTAGGGTCGTAGGGCGGGTTCCACCCGCCGCGAATTGGGGCGGATGGTCCCAGCGCTGGTAAAATCCGGCGGGCAGAGCCCGCCCTACACACATGCGGCGCAAGTCTTCCAAATCATCGCCCGCCCGAAGACTACCGGCCTACGGGTTTCAACTGACCCGCGGCGGCGCGCTGTTTCTGCTGGGGACGATCCTGGTCGGCATGGCGGCGATCGATTCGGACATGAATCTGCTGATGCTGCTCCTGGGCCTGGGCGCGGCCGCGCTGGTGCTCAACGCCTTTTCCGGCTGGCGGACGCTTCGGGCCCTCAGCGTGCGTCGGCTTCTTCCGGACATCGCGATTGCGGGCCAACCCACGGAGATTCGCTACAGCCTGACGAATCATCGGGCGTGGAATGGCGCCCGGGGACTCCGATTGATGGACGCCTTGTCGGGAAACGCCGCGATGGCCTCGCCGGAGACCTTCATTCCATTCCTGCGACCGCAAGAGACGATCGTGATCACCGTGCCCGCCGTGGCGGGGCGGCGCGGGCGGGTCCGGTTCTCGACGATACGGCTGTCGATGGGTTTCCCCTTCGGCATCTTCAACAAATCGGTCGTTTTCCCGGCGGAGGCTGATCTGGTGGTGCTGCCGGCGCTGGGGCGCCTTCGCGGTGATGTGATTCGGGCGTCCCGAACGGCGGATTCGCCGGGCGGGGGGTTCTCGATGTCGCGGGCCAAAGGGGACGAGGAGTTTTACGGTCTGCGGGAATTCCGCGAGGGCGACAACCCGCGCCGCATCCACTGGCGGCGCTCGGCGCAGGTCGGCCAACTCATGATCCGGGAGATGGCCAATACGCGCGAGGCGCAGATCTGGTGCGTCGTGGATACGCGTTGCGATCCGCGTGACGTGGAGCAGGCGACGCGCCTGGAATTGGCCATCAGCGCCGCCGCGACGGCGATCTGCGATGCGCTCGAACGGGGGACCAAAGTCGGCCTCATCTGCAACGGCGAGCCTCTGACGGTCCTGCCCCCCGTGGGGGGACGGCCGCGGCGGGCGCGGCTGCTGCGCGAGCTGGCGATCCGCGGGTCCAATCCTGATGACGAACTCGCTCCGCACGTTCGACGAATGTCCTGGCCGACGCGCTGGCGGGGAAGCTGCCTGTTGTTTGCCGCCCACGAGAACGCCGACCTGCGGGCCGCCGCCCGCGTTCTCGGCACCGTCGTCGGGTCGACCACGATCTATCTGCCGGGCACGCCGACGTTCGACGCCATGTTCATCTGTCCGGGCTCCCCGATCCCGATGCCGCCCGGCGCGCATGTCGACCATGCGTCCGGGGGCGGGGACACCGCGAGGGGAGTGGCATGAAACCGCTGGGCAAGATGCACTTCGGTCTGCTGGCGCTCGCGCTGCTCAACATGCTGCCCGTCGTGCAGGTCGAGGCCTCCTGGGGCGTATGGCTGATCGCCCTTTTCGCGGCGGCGCTGAGCTGTGTGATCGCCCGGCCAGACGGGGGCACTCGCCTTCCGATGGAGGTGATTTACGGCATGATCTGCGCGTCGTCGCTGTATCTGCTGTATGAGATGTTCTGGCCGCACGACGAACCGACGGTGTACATCATCGATTTGGCCCACTTCATGATCTTCTTGGCCTGCTGTAAGTTTTTTGAGTTACGGACCCATCGGGACGCGGCCCTGGTCATGGTGATATCGGGGCTGCTCATCCTGATCAGCGCGTTTGCCAGCGCGAGTCCGATCTTTGCGGCCGTCGTGATTATCGATATCAGTTTCGGCGTGGCGTGGCTGCTGGCGTTTCAGACGTTGCGCGAGGCCGATCGCGTGTTGGAGCGCCGGCGGATCGCCTGGCGCGCCGCGGGGGCGGGGACGCCGCCGAGCATAATGGAATGGAACCGGTGGACCGGCGGCGGATCCATCGGGGCCACGAGCGGGTGTTTTCTGGGCCTCGCGGTCATCGGCATGATGGTGTTTGTCGCGTTCCCCCGGGGGTGGGGCCGCGGGTTGTTCGGCAAGATACAAGGCGTGATTCCCAATGCGGTGACGGGCTTTACGGACCAGATTCAACTGGGTGATACGCCGCTGCTCGAAAATGAGACGCCGGTGATGCGGGTCCGCCTGCGCAGTTCGGCGCTGGGGTTTAAGGCGGAGGATCAGCCGCTCTATCTGCGCGGCCTGACGTTCGAACGTTACGATCAGGGGCGCTGGCACCCGTTGCGCAAGAGCCCTCGACCCGTGGAATTGGCGCCCGATGGTTCAAAATCGGAGCTGTCTCTTCTGGCCAACACGGCCGATCCGGATCGAATGATCGATCAGGAAATATCGCTGGAGAATATCGGGAGCGGAAGCCTCTTTTCGCTGTATCCGCCGTTGACGATGGCGTCGATCGATATCAAGACGGCGAAGCTCGACCAATCCGACCTGGCGATCCAGACGGACGAACGGCCGCGCGGTCCCATTCGATACCAGGTTCGATCGCTGGCGAAAGTACTGCCGGAGGAGATCGCCAAGCTCGATCCGCCTCCGCCGCGGCGAACGCGGCCCAGCAGCCTGTCGATCATCGCGCCGGAGGTTCGGCAATTTGCCAGGGAGTTTTTTGCGAGATTCGGGGATCCGTCCGACCCGGCGCAGCGCGAACGGATGGCCCAGCGCGTTCGGGAGCACCTGTCTTCCGGGGAGTACGAATACACCCTCAGCCGCGGCCGTGGTTCGCGCGGCGTCGATCCCATTAAGGACTTTCTGTTCGACCATAAACGCGGGCATTGCGAGTATTTTGCCTCGGCCATGGCCGTCATGTGCCAGGCCGTGGACATCCCCGCGCGCCTGGTGAACGGATATTACGGCGGTGATTACAACGCCGTCGGCGGCTATCACCAATTCCGTCAGAACGACGCGCATGCGTGGGTGGAAGTTTATATTCCTCAACGCGGGTGGGTCATCTTCGACCCCAGTCCGGCGACCGCAACGCTTCGCGCCACCCAGGAAGATGGGTTCCTGGCGCGTTCTCAGCGATTGGCGGAGTACCTTCAATTCAAATGGTCGTCTCTGGTCGCATTCGATGCCAACAGCCGGTACGACCTGGTCGAGCAGTTCGCGCGGGCGCTGCGCAAGTTGACGGAAAGCGCCGATCAGGGCCCGGCCACGCTTTCTTCGTCCGTGCTGGCCTTTCTATGGGGGCCCGAGCTGCTGACGCTCTGGCAGCGATTCTTTTACTGGCTGCTGATCGCGCTGTGCCTCGTGTTCATTATCCTGACGATGCGGGTGCTGGCAATTCTCTCGCTGATGATCAAGGAACGGCTGCCGATCGGGCGGCGACGGCGGGGCGGGGTCATGGTGCGGCGGCCGGAAGCCCGGTTCTATGATCGGCTGCTCCTCTTGCTGGCCAATAAGGGCCATGTCAAGCCGGCGCATTTCTCCCCGCGAGAATTCGCGGTTGACCTGGCGCGGTCGCACCGGGATCTGGCGGAGCTTCCCGGTCTGACGGATTGGTATTATGAAGCGCAGTACGGGCGAAGGGACCTCAGCCGGGTGCAATTCGCCCACATTCGAACCTTCTTGCAGCGGCTTCGGGAAGACGCCCAGTTTGGAACGCGGTGACCGCACCGGCGAATGTTTTGCTGGGCCTGCCTTCAGTTTCCGGATTGCTCTTCCAGCATCTTACGAAGGTAGCCGTTCTCGCGGCGGGTCGCTTCCAGATCGAAAAGCAGATACTTAATCGATAACCGCAGATAATCAATCGACTCCTGGAGGCTGTTGACCGTATCCCGGAGTTTCTCGTTGCGCGCCTTTGATTGCGCGGCCACGGTCTCCAGCTTGGCCCGTTCCTCGACGGGAATGTTCCCGATCTCGTGTACCAGATCCGAAAGCTTTTGCTGAAATGCGGTCTCGTCCATCGTGTCTCCCCCTTGGCGAAATAAGTGCGCCCGCGCGAATCGTACGCGGACCCTCGCTCGCGTTTATTTGTCACGGGCCTGATCTGCAAATCGCCGGCCAGGATCGCAAGGGCAACAAGCGACCGAGAAAAGGACTCGCCGTCTTGGGAAACCGCGGAAGCGCGGGGGCGGGCGGCAGACCGTGACGGAAAGGGATGATGCGAGGGTTTTGCCGACACGATGACTCGCGGCAACGCGGGCGATGGAATGACTCGGCGCGTCGATCGCATTATGAGACGGCGGCTAGCCGATGAACGTCGTAGGGAGCGCGCATGAAAACCACGGACAATTCGGCCCCAACGACCCATATGCCGATCCCTCGGCGACAGCCATGGATGGCCCCAGCCATCATGGTGGCCATCGCATGCGCCGTCGTTGTCGCAATGGGCCCCGCCGTCGACGGGGAGTTTCTCAACTGGGACGACGATCGCAACTTCGTGGAGAACATCGCGTTTCGCGGATGGGGTCCGTCGCAATGGGCCTGGGCCTGGCGCACCGATCACCTCGGGGTCTGGCAGCCGCTTTCGTGGATGCTCTTCGGCGCACAATGGTGCTGGGCCGGATTGACGGCGCGGACCTATCACGTCGTGAGTCTCGCGCTGCACGCCTTGAATTGCATGATCCTTTATGTGGTCATTGCGAGGATTCTGACGTTGTCGCAGTTGCCGTCCGCACAGCGCAGTGCGGGTTGGAATCGGGTCTTCGCACTCGCGGCGACGCTGCTGTTCGCCGTTCATCCGCTGCGTGTCGAGGCGGTCGCGTGGATATCCGCGCAGCCCTACTTGCCGGCCGCGTTCTTCTATTTGCTTGCGATCCTGTCCTACCTGGAATACCGGTCGCCCACGCGAACGCACGGCCGGGGGCGTTGGCTCTTCGGCACTATTCTGTTTTTTGCCATCGCCGTACTTTTCAAGGCGGTTGCGATCACGTTGCCGATCGTGCTGTTCATTCTGGACTTCTACCCGCTTCGCCGGCGCGGCGCGGGACTTCTCATGGACAAGGTTCCGTTCATCATCCTTGCCGTTCCGGTTTGTATTTGGGCCATCGCGGCGAAGGATGCCGGTGCGTCCCGTGCCCCGTTGTCGGAGTTCAGCGCCGACGCCCGGCTGGCGCATGCGGCCTACGGGCTGATCTTCTACCTGGTCAAGACGATCGTGCCGGGTGATCTTTCACCCTATTACAGCCTTCCAAAGAATCTGAGCCTGGCGCACGGTCGCTTTGCGCTCATGGCGGGCCTCGTCGTCGCTGTGACAGTCCTGGCGCTGTTGATGAGGCGGCGTTGGCCGGGACTTCTTGTCGCGTGGGTGGCGTACGTAGTCATTCTTCTTCCGAACCTGGGACTAATTCAGATCAGCCAGCAATTGGCGGCGGATCGCTACAGCTATCTGGCGATGATGCCGTGGACCGCGCTTCTCGCGGGGCTCTTATCCGTTACCGCCCGGCGCGAAGGGCTTCGTCGGGCCGGGATGGCGCCGGCCGTATTGTTCCTTGCGCTATTGGCGGGCGGCGGACTGACGTGGGCATCGCGAAGCCAGTCCCGCATATGGAAGAACTCCACTAACCTCTGGTCGCGGGCGCTGGAGGTCGAACCCGATGGCGCCGTCGCCCATTGCAACCTCGGCGAGGCGCTGATGCGCCAGGGTCGGTACGGCGATGCGTCGTTCTATTTGAGCCGGGCCATCGACCGCGATCCCGAATTTGCTTTCGCGTACAGCAACTTCGCGGTCTTGTTATGCAATGCCGAGCGCTTCGAGGATGCCGTCGTGGCCGCCGAGCGAGCCCTGGGGGCGAATCCACCCTTGACCGGCCGGGACCTGGCGCGGGTCCACGCGGTGCTCGGCCAGGCGTACGCCGGATTGCGTAAGGATGAACTGGCGATGCAGCACACGTTGAAGGCCCGCGAATTGGGCTTCATCGAGGCGGACAAGATGATCGAGTACCTTCGGCGATTTCGCGGCGAAATCCCGCCGTCGTCGCAGCCGGCCGCGCCAATCAAGGATTAGCGCGCAGGGAGGGTCCAGTCTGCTCCTCGTCGGAGTGGAGGATGCGGGGCCGCGAATGCTCCGCCACCGCCGGGGCGGGGGCTTCCAGTTTTGGTCTTAGTCGTCGGAAAGCCGCTGCGACCGGGCCCGTCAGCGCGTACGCCGCCGTCGCGATGGCGATGGTCAACTGGAATTGCACCACGAGACCCACCAGCAGGATGATGAGAATGCCCACCACCTGGCGGAACGATCGGCGACCGCGGAGGATGGTGTTGAAAAGATGAACGTAGCGCATCCGGCTGACCATAAAAAGACCCAGCACCATGGCAAACGGCGGCAGCAGCGCGGCAACGAGGCGCAGCGTCCACGTCGGGGCGAGGTCCTTGAGCAAGTCCTGATGCAAAATGACCAGCCCCACGACGGCGCCGGCCGCGCCGGGAGTAGGAAGTCCGCGGAATCCAAGGTGCGCGGATTCATCTTCAACATTCTCGACATTAAAGCGGGCCAGACGCAGCGCGGCGCAGCAGACATAAGTCGCCGCCATGACCCACTCGGCCCGCCAATAGACGCGGTCAATTCCGGAAAGCGCCCGAACATCGTCGGGGTGGGCGATGCACAGGACGAGAATGGCCGGCGCGACGCCGAAGCTGACGATGTCGGCCATGGAATCAAGCTGGGCCCCGAATTCGCTGGTCTTTCGGGTAAAGCGTGCCAGCCGGCCGTCGATTCCGTCAAAGGCCATGGCCGCTACCAGCAGGTATGCGGCGATGGCTAGAAACGTCGGAAAGAGATTGCTGATCCGCGTTCCGCTGAGTGTGGCGCGCGCCAAATCTTCGCCCTGCGCCTGGATGCTGAGCATGCAGAGGTAAATCGCTCCCAATCCACAGACGAGGTTACCCAGCGTGGCCAACGAGGGCAGCACCGCGACCGTCTTGAGCACGCGCTCGCGCCGCCGCGCACGACGTTGGGAAGAATCGATTCGCGAGGCGATCTTCATAGCGTCACCAACTTGCACGGATTCTAGCCGCGCGCCGCCGTGGCAGCCGACTTCCGGGCCGCCCGGCCTTCGGCTCCACGTCGCAGCATTATAGTTTGTCCGCCCGTGACATGGTCATTCAGCGTGACCGCCGGCTCCAGGCCGCAGTCCGCGGGTACGATCAGTTCGGTGCGCGAACCAAATTTGATCAGCCCCAGGCGCTGACCGCGCTCGACGCGGTCTCCTGCCTTGATGTTACAGATAATCCGCCGCGCAATCAGTCCCGCGATTTGCCGCACCACGACGGGTCCGCCGAGGTCATCCTGGGGATCGATCACGATCGTATTGGCTTCATTGCGCACGCCGCACTCAGGGTGCCGGGCGTCCAGGAACGCGCCGGGATGATATTCGGTGCGCACGACGCGCCCCGCGCAGGGCACGCGATTGATGTGCACGTCGAAGACGGAAAGGAAGATGCCGATCCGCAGCGCCGGCCCGGGAAAACCCTCGCAGCGCGTCAGCCGCGTGATCTCGGTCACCTTGCCATCCGCCGGAGCGACCAGCACGCCGGGATCGTCGGGGATTTTTCGCCGGGGATCGCGAAAAAACAGAAGCGTAAACACCCACAGATCGAAAAGCGGAAAGAGGGCGATCCAGTACCACGGCGAAATAAGTAGGGCGGGAATCGCCGCGGCCGCGCTCAATGCCAGGAAGAGCACCGTGGCAATCAGTATCTCGCGGAGACCTTCACGGGCAATGGGCATGGGTGTCCTTTCCTGGCGACGCATTATACGCGCAAAGGACCGCGGAGAAATCTCGGTTGAACCGCGCGTGGGGCTGGTTGATTGACCATCCCTTCTGCCCTACATTGCGGACGCGCATGAACCTCATCTATATCCACGAGTACTTCGTCACCAATGAGGGCACCAGCGCGACGCGCAGCTACGACGTGAGCAGGTACCTCGCGCAGTGGGGCCATAGAGTGACGATGATCACCGGTCTGCACGAGCAATCGGGGTTAGCAAGGCTCCCCTGGTGGCGGCTTTTTGCCGAGCACGACATCGACGGCATCCGCGTGGTGACATGCAATTCGTACTACAGCAACAAGCTGCGGGTGCACTGGCGGATGTGGGCCTGGGCGAAATTTGCCATCCTGGCCACATGGGTCTGCCTGCGCACGAAGAACGCCGATCTGATCTTTGCGACGAGCACCCCGCCGACCGTGGGCATCCCCGCACGAATCGGCTCAGCGATGAAAGGGATTCCGTACGTGTTTGAGGTGCGCGATCTTTGGCCGGAGGACCTCCTCGCGGCGGGGCGGATGAAAAAAGGTCTCGCCTATCGATTCTGGGAATGCCTCGAAACGTTTTGTTACGCAAGGGCCCGAAAGATCCTCCTAGTCTCCAAGGGTTTTCACGATCGTCTCTTGGAGCGGGGCTTCGATCCCTCCCGATTGAAAACGATTGTTCTGGGGGCCGATGGGTCTCTCTTCAGGGACGTCGCGCCGGATTCGACCTACCTCCGCGAGAACGGCCTGGATGGAAAGATTGTCGCCGTCTACACCGGGGCTCACGGCGATGCCAACGGCCTCGACCAAATCCTTGACGCTGCAGACCGGCTTCGCGATCGGACGGATATTGTCCTTGTCATGATCGGCACGGGCATGATGCGCGATGGGCTTATGGCCTCGGCGGCCCAACGCAACCTGACCAACGTCCGATTCCTTCCGCCGGTGCCCAAGCTGCGGCTTCCCGCGATCCTCACCGGTTGTCACATCGGCCTGATGATCCTCAAGCAGATCTCCCGACCACGCTGGGTGACGCCCAACAAGATCTTCGACTACATGTTTGCCGGTCTGCCGACGATCGTGAATTTCGCCGGGACGACGGCGGAGATGGTGGTGGCGGACGGCAGCGGAGTGGTGAGTACGCCCGGTTCGGCGGACGATCTCGCCGCGAAGATTCGATATTACGCGGACCATCCCGAGGTGCGCGCGGCCGTTGGCCGGCGCGCGAGGGAAATCGCCCGGCAGAAGTACGATCGCGAGGCCATTGCCCGTGAGTTGGCGGACGTTTTCGAGGAGGTTACCCGGGCTGCAAGGACGGGCTAATGGGCGGCAAAGAGCAGGACGGCCACCACAATGGCCCCAAAGGTGGGCGGAAGCAATGTAGCGCCGACAACGATCGATTTGATTCCAGCGACAACGGAGGCGTCCCGCCATGGAAGTGCTTGGCGCACGACGGGCAAGGGTGCGTAGCCGATCTCAACCACGGGCATTCTCAGGCCATAGGCATGTGCGGCATCCATTGCGGAGACCTTTCCCAAAGAGGAAGTATGTAGTTTTGCCGGCCGAACGTCCTATTCTATCATGCCATCCGCGGGTTTTCGCGATCGGAAAGGGATGAGGAATGAAGATCGGATGGATTGGTACAGGAGTCATGGGCCGGTCGATGGCCGGACATCTTCTTTCGGCGGGTCATGAGCTGGTCGTGTTCAATCGCAGCCGGTCGAAGGCCGAGTCGCTCCTGGAGCGCGGCGCCCATTGGGCAGGATCACCGGGCGAGGTAGCCCGCCAGTGCGAATGCGTCTTCACCATGTTGGGTTATCCGAAAGATGTTCGCGACGTGGTCCTGGGTGCGGATGGGGCACTCAGCGGGATGGGAGAGGGCGGATGGCTTGTCGATTGCACCACGAGCAGTCCATCCCTGGCCGTCGATATCTCCGCGGCGGCCAGTGCCAGGGGCATCGAAAGTCTTGATGCGCCGGTCAGCGGGGGCGATATCGGGGCACGGAATGCCACGTTGTCTTTCATGGTCGGAGGGAGTCCTCAGGCCTTTGAGCGCGGCAAGCCCCTTTTCGAGAAGATGGGGAAGACCATCGTGCTCCAGGGCGGCCCCGGAACCGGCCAGCACACGAAAATGGTCAACCAAATCCTGATCGCCGCCGGGATGGTGGGTATCTGCGAGGGGTTGGTCTATGCCCGTGCTGCCGGACTCGATCCGCAACGGGTCTTGGAGAGTGTCAGCGGAGGGGCGGCGGGTTCGTGGAGCCTGACAAATTACGTCCCGCGGATGCTGAAAGGCGATCTGGCGCCCGGCTTTTATGTGGAACACTTCCTGAAGGACATGAAGATTGCCCTAGAGGAAGCGGACCGGATGAAGCTCCAGCTACCCGGCCTGTCGCTGGCCCGCGAGCTTTACACGAAACTGGCGGAGATGGGCGGCGGCCGCAACGGCACCCACGCCCTCATCAAGGTCCTCGAGGCTATGAACGACCAGCGGGGCCCCGGCCGCCTCGGTCCGTCGGCTCCCTAGTCACATCAATGGTCCGTGTGGCACGGTCTCGCAGCAGCGAGGCCGTGGGCGCCTATGTTCAACACGGCCTGCCCGCTTCGCGGTCAGACCGCGCCACCCGGCTATAAATTTCCCCCAGAATTATGTTGCATAACTGTGCATACTATGCAATAATGAATACATGGTCGCCAAGGCCGAGAGATGGGAACTCATCCGCCGACTCGTCCGGCAGGGCGAGGTCGGCACGCAGGACGACATCCGCCGGGTCCTCCGCCGCGAGGGACTGGCCGTCGATCAATCGACGCTCAGCCGCGACCTGATCGAATTGGGTATTCGTAAATCCGCCGGTCGTTACGTGATCGAGCAGGCCAAACCGGCGGACGAGGGAGAGATTGATTACTCCGCCGTCGTCGAGAGTTTCACGACGTGCGGTCCGCACCAGATCATCGTGCGGACCACGACGGGGCAGGCCCAGCCGGTCGCCGTCGCGATCGATGAGAAAGAGGAGCCGGCGATCGCCGCCACGTTGGCCGGCGACGACACGGTCCTCGTATTGACCAAAAGCCGCCGCACGCAGGTCGTAGCCCTGCGGCGGTTGGAACAGTGGTTCGGAGACAAGCATGAAAGATAACAAGCGCTGCGTGCTCGCCTTTTCCGGCGGGCTGGACACCACGACGATCGTCGTCTGGCTCAAACAACGAGGCTATGAGGTCCACGCCGTCCTGGTCGATGTCGGCCAGCAGGAGGACCTGACCGGCCACGTGGAGAAGGCCCTGCGGCTCGGTGCAAAGTCCGCGGTCATCTGCGACGCGCAGCCGGCCATGCTCGACACGGTCATCCCCAAGGCGATCGGCCTGGCGGCGACTTACGAGGGCAATTACCGCCTCGGTACGGCTTTGGCGCGCCCATTCATCGCCGCCGAACAGGTTTGCTTGGCCAAGAAACTGGGCGGGGCGACGCTCGTTCACGGCGCGACTGGCAAGGGGAATGACCAGATTCGCTTCGAGTTCGCCTATCGCTCACTCGCGCCGGAGTGTCCGGTGCTGGCCCCGTGGAAGGTCTGGGACCTCCGCGGCCGCCGGGACATGATCGACTTTCTCCAGAAGGCCGGCGTCTATGACGACTTCGCCGTGACGAAGGACTACAGCATGGACGAGAACCTCTGGCACCTGAGCGTCGAGGGCAGCGATCTGGAGGACCCCACGGCGTCTCTGGATATCGACGAAGTGCTGGCAGCGGTGGCCGATCGCTTCGCAGGAGGCTTGCAGCAGCCCGCCGGACCGGCGAGCGTTCGCGTGCGGTTTGTAAATGGCATCCCTGTCGCATTGGGCGGCAGGGAGATGGCGCTACAAGACCTCCTGGCGACGCTGAATAGCCAATACCGTGCGGCCCCTTGGGCGTGGGATTTGGTTATCGAGAACCGCTTCACCGGCGTGAAGTCGCGAGGCGTGTACATCAACCCCGCGGCAAAGTTGCTGCACCTGGCCGCCGATGGCCTGGCCCGCTGCACGATGAATAAGCCGGTCTATGAGCAATATTGCGATCTCGGCCGGCAATACGGGACCATGATCTATCGCGGCGAGTATTTCTCGGATCAACGCGTGCTGCTCGACGCCGCCGCCTCCGCCGCGATGGCGCACCTGAACGGCGAGGTGACCGTGCAACTCGCGCCGGTGCCGTACGTCGCACAGGTCCGCGCCGATGCGCCGATCTTCCGAAAAGACCTTTCGACCTTCGAGAAGAGCGACTTTTCGCATCAGGACGCAGCCGGGTTCATCCGCCTCAGTTGGCTGGGCAATGTCGGGCGGACTTTCGTGGAGCAAGAGAATGGCAACGCTGTGGAAGCAGGAGACGACGCTGCATCCGACGTTCGACGCGATGAACCGGTGTCTGGCCGACGACTGGTTCCTGCTTCCGTTTGAGTTGCGCCTCCAGCGGGCCCACGCCTCCGCGCTGACAGCGGCGGGCATCCTGAGTGCCGATGAGCATGCCGCGCTGAATCGGGCCCTCGACACGATCGAGCGGAACCACGGCGGGGGACTCGTGCCCGTCTCGCAGGCCGAGGACATCCATACCTGGCTGGAGGAAGCGCTGACGGAACTGGCGGGCGAGGCGGGGCGGAAGATCCATACGGCCCGCTCTCGTAATGACCAGGTCGCGACGCTGCTCGTGATGTTTGTCATCGAGACCGGTCGCGGCATGGGACAGGCGTTGAGTCGGCTGGTGGAGTTGCTCTGCCGCCGGGCCAAAGACTGGAGCGAGTTGGCGTTCCCGTTGCTAACTCATACACAGTTCGCTGCGCCGGGGACGGTAGGATTTTGGGCGTTACGGTATGCCGCTGCGTTGGATCGAATCCGCCGGCACGTGAAATGGCTTGGCGGACATTGGCGCGAATCGTGCCCGCTCGGCAGCGGGGCGGTCGCCGGTTCGTCGATTCCCATCGACCGGCGGATACAGGCGCGGGAATTAGGCTTTGACGGCCCGTCGAAGAATGCGCTTGCTTCGACATCGTGCCGCGACGAGGTATTGGAATACCTGGCGGTCGCCGCACAGGTGTCGCTGCATTTGCAAAGCTTCGCGGCGGATGTGATCTCATTCGCGCAGACGCCGCTGGCCTGGACGATTTACCCGAAGGCCTTCGCAACGGGCTCGTCGATGATGCCGAACAAGTCCAATCCGGATGCAATGGAACTGTTGCGCGGCGAATGTTGCAGAATCGCGGCGGCGCACGGTCAGGCATTATTGCTCATGAAGGGCCTGCCGAGCGGCTACAACCGTGATCTGCAGTGCATCAAGCCTCTGTTGCGTGACACGGCTCAGTCGCTGGGAACGATGCTGGAACTGACGACGGCTTTTGCGGAGGGATTGGGGTTTGACGCGGCCCGGCTCGGTGAAGCGCTGAAGGTCGGCCATGTCGGGGCGACGCTGCAAATGGAGCAGAAGGTAAAAAACGGCTTGCCGCTTCGTGAGGCGCACCACGCCGTCGCGAACGAACTCGCCGAAAATCCCGCGACGGTGGACGTCAACGGCCCACGACTCGTGAACCAATATCAGACGATCGGCAGCGCCGCGCCCGCCGAGACAAGGCGGGTCGCCGACGAATTGCTTGCGGCGATACATAAGGAGAAATAGACGTTGATCGAGGCGGTAGCCAACGGAAACGGAAAACGAAAGCTGGGGAGGATCAAGCGCGTCGTCGTCAAGGTCGGCAGCGCGGTCATCGCTGGGAAGGGCAAACCGCGCCCCAAGGTCATCGAGAATCTCGCGTACGACGTGACCGTGCTGCGCCACCAGGGCTACGAAGTCGTCATGGTCGCCTCTGGGGCCGTGGCGGCGGGCTTCGCGCTCATGGGCCTGGAGGCGCCGCCGACGACTGTCGTCGAGCGGCAGGCCGCCGCGTCCGTCGGCCAGCACCGGCTGATGGGCCTCTTTGCGAAGGCCTTCGAGCGGCATCGCTTGCATGTGGCGCAGCTTCTCATGACGGCCGACGACATTGAAAACCGCCGCCGCTTCCTCTCCGCGCGGCACACGCTCCAGACCCTTTTGTCTCGTGGGATCGTGCCGATCATCAACGAAAACGACGCCCTTTCCGACGATGAGAGCAAGGTCGGCGACAACGACCATCTCGCCGCCCTCGTGACCAATGTCGTTTCCGCTCAGCTTCTCATCATGCTCAGCCGCGCCAAGGGCGTCTACGCCAACGGAGACGGCAGCGTGATCTCGCAAGTCGAAGTCGGCTCGTCCGTCGAGGAGCATATCACCACAGCGCTCAGCGAATCCGGCGTCGGCGGGATGATCGCGAAGGTCTCCGCCGCCCGCCTCGCCGGTCAGGGCGGCGTTCCCACGATCATCGCCGACGGCCTGGAAGCCGGGCTGTTGCCCCGCATCGTGAAAGGCGAGGACATTGGTACGCTCTTCCTGCCGCGCGAGAGCAAGTTGACCTCACGCAAGCGCTGGATCGCGCTACGCAACCGCTCGCACGGCGTCCTCCGCGTGGATGCCGGGGCGCGGCGGGCGATTCTGCAAAAGGGGGCGAGTCTGTTGCCGACGGGCATTCGTACTGTACAAGGGCAATTTCCTATGGGCGCCCGCGTCGAGCTTCAAGACGAAAGCGGCCGGGCTTTCGCCGTGGGCCTCGCCTCCTACTCGGCGACCGAAATCCGCCGCCTGCAGGGCCGAAAGCGGAGCGAATTCAAGGAAATCCTCGGCTATGAATACACCAAAGAGATCATCAACCGCGACGACATGGTGGTGATGGAGTAGCGGTCGGCAGGTGTAGCGTCCAGCGCCCCTGCCGGCCGTAGAACAAGAGTTTGCGCCGAAAACCGACTTGCCGTATTAGAACATGATCAAGGTAGAATCCATCGAATCGCTCGCTCAGCGCGCCCGTCGCGCGGCCGCGGATCTCGCGCACTTGAATACGGCCGTTAAGAACGATGTCCTTCTCGATCTTGCGGGCCGAATCGAAAGCGACGCCTTCCGGATTCGGCAAGCCAACGAGCAGGACCTCGCCGCCTCCAAGGCTGCCGACCTTGGGAATGCCAAACTCCAGCGACTGGAGCTGACCGACGCCGGTATTCGCCAGATGGCAGCAGGTCTGCGACAAGTCGCCGCCCTCGATGATCCCGTCGGCAAGATCACCCGCGAGTACACCGCTCCCAGCGGCATCCTTGTCCGCAAGGTCCGCTGCCCGATCGGCGTGATCCTGATGATCTACGAGGCCCGGCCGAACGTGACGATCGACGCCTTCGCCCTCTGCTTCAAATCGGGCAATGCCTGCATCCTCAAGGGCGGCCGCGAGGCGCTGCATTCGAATCTGGCCTTGATGGAACTGGTGCGGCAATCGCTCGACGCGAAAGGCGTCACGCCGGACGCCGCTGCGTTGCTGACGACCTCGGATCGCGAGGAACTCAAGGCACTGCTCAAGCTGGATCACTACATCGACCTCGTCATTCCGCGGGGCGGTACCGAGCTGATCCGCTTCGTCCACGAACAATCGCGCATCCCCATGGTCCAGCACTTCCACGGTGTCTGCCACATCTTCGTGGACGCCTCCGCGGATGTGGATCGGGCTGTCGATATCTGTGCGACGGCCAAGACCAGTGGACCGGCCACCTGCAACGCCGTCGAGTGCTGCCTCGTCCACGAGAAGATCGCGCCGGCGTTCGTGCCGAAGCTGGCAGCGAGGTTGGCGAAGGACGGCGTCGAACTTCGCGGCGACGAGACGGTCTGCCGCCTCGCGCTCACGGCGATCCCCGCCACCAACGACGACTGGGGCCGCGAGTTCCTCGACTTAATCGTCGCGTGCAAGATCGTCCCCGACCTCGACGCCGCCGTTGAACATATCCACCACTACGGTTCGAACCACACCGACGCCATCCTCTCCAGCGACGAATCCAATCAGCGGACTTTCGTCGAGCGCGTCCAATCCTCTTGCACACTCGTCAACACTTCCACCCGCTTCAACGACGGCTTCTCACTCGGCCTCGGCGCCGAGATCGGCATCAGCACCTCCAAAGTCCACGCCTACGGCCCGATGGGGCTGGAGGAACTGACGACGCAGCGCTACGTGGTCCACGGCCAGTGGCACCTGCGGTGATTTGCCGCCAAGATGCCGGTTCGATCGGCAGGAGACCCGCGCCGTGATCCAGCCCCCGACTGCTCGTCCGGCCCTTGCCCCAATTCCTTTCGATCTTGCGTGCCTCGGCTGCCGCTACAACTTGCGAACAATGCCCGTTGAAGCCGTCTGCCCGGAGTGTGCCCTGCCCATCCGGCGGACCCTCGAACACGGCTGGCTGATCTTCGCCGATTCGGCGTGGCTGTGGCGCGTCCGCGGTGGACTTTCTTCCCTGTTACTCTCGCTGCTTGTTTGGCCGGTCGGTATAGCAGGCATTGTCCTTTACACGGTCGTTTCTGCCGGTGGCGAGCCGGACGAAGTGGTCCTGGGTGTATTGACGTTGGCGACGGGCCTGGCATTTATTGCCCTGTTACTTTTCGGAGTCTGGGGTGTCACGTCGCCGGAGCCACTGTCGAACCCGGGCCGCATGAAAACCAATCTCGGACACTGGATTCGCGCTCTAAATGTCGCCGCGATCGTCACCGCTGTTGTCGGCGTCTGCGTTTCATCGGGCACACATGAAATCACCGCGCCGGACATAATCAAGGTGCTGAGCATAATTGGCGTAGGCGCCGTGGGCGGGTCAGCGTATCTGCTGGGTTTCCTCTTGCTGCTCGTGCACATGCGGAGGCTGGCTCGCCGCGTGTCCAAGCCTTCGTTAGGAAACCTGTTGAGCTTTATCTTATGGAGTGGAATAGGCTTCACCGCACTTACATTAGGCGGCGTAGTTACCGCTGCGGTAATCGGCGGTCGCGGCGTCGCACCAGTCAGCGGGCCTTCGTCCGCTCCATCGCCGACGACCATGAATGTCCGTGTTCGTCCCATGGCTGTTTCCGTCGAATGGCCAAGTCCTGCGAGCGCGCCGGCGTCGGGGCCAGCACAAATTGTCTCGCCCACCACGACACCTACTGCACCCGGGGCGGTCATGCCGCCGCGCATGCCAGCCGTCATGTTCCTGAGCGTTGCCTTCGCCGTCGCTTTTTATCTTTTCGTGCTGGCTTTGGGCGGGGCTTGGCTTCTGGCTTTAATCTCCTTCCGCCGAATCCTCAAACAGACGATCCGTGAAAACTCGGCCGCTACATACAACGCCTGGCTTCATCCGATTCCATCGCCGCCTCAAGCCACATGATCGCTTGATGAACATTCGCCCCGGGTGACTCACCGGGGGCTAAACGTCGTTCGCGTTTCTTTGTAGAATCCCCCCAATGCCCCAACCGCCCGTCTCCATCGTCGTCCCGACTTATCGCGAGGCGCAGAACATTCCGATCCTGACGCGGCGGGTCTTCGAGACGCTGCGCGCCGCCGACATCCCCGCCGAGCTGATCTTCGTCGACGATCACAGCCGCGACGGGACGGAGACGCTGGTCACCGAACTGGCCGCGCACTTCCCCGTTCGGCTCATCACCCGCTTCGACGAACGGGGGCTTTCGTCCGCTGTTGTGCGGGGATTCTCCGAAGCCAAGTACGACATCCTCCTCTGCATGGACGCCGACCTCTCGCACCCGCCGGAAGTCCTGCCCGCCGTTATCGCGCCGATCGCCGACGGCCGCGCCGACTTCTGCATCGGCTCGCGCTACACCGCCGGCGGCAAAACGAAGGAGGACTGGGGCTTCCTTCGCCAACTCAACTCCCAAGTCGCCACGCTCCTGGCGCGACCGCTGACCGCCGCGAAGGACCCGATGGCCGGATTCTTCTGCCTCACGCGCGATACGCTCGATCGCGCCCAGGCCGCCGGTCTCAATCCCATCGGCTACAAGATCGGTCTCGAAATCCTTATTAAGGCCCGGTGCCAGCGCGTAACAGAGGTGCCGATCGAGTTCTCCGACCGGCTGCACGGCAAGAGCAAGCTGACGCTCAAACAGCAGATCGAGTACCTGCAGCACCTCGGCCGTCTCTATCGATTTCGCTGGCCCTATGCGCTGCCCCTGGTGCTGTTCGTCGTTCTGGTGGCGGCTTTGGCGCCAATTCTTTGGGTTTATCTTTATTAAGGCCGGACGGCCCGCCGCTTCTGTTACCTTTTGATGAGCGGAAAGTTAGCGGCGGCAACGTCCGTTTTTGTTGGGGTTAACGCACCAAAACTTCCGATTTTAACCTTGAAGAGTCTGAGACCTTCGATATCCTCAAAAACCCGGCCAGGGCTTCGGCGCCCCGCGCGTTTCCCCCCAGCGCGCACCCGAACCCTGGCCCTTTTTATTCCTTTCTACGCGGCAGCCGGGGGCGGCTGCTTCACATCAAGTACCGACGCTGGCCCGACGGTCGGTTGTGAATTATTCTATTGGCCGAAGTGAGACCTTCCCGATGGGTGAGACCGCTCCCGCCGAATCGAAAAACGCACCCCGATCCAACCGACAGCCGACGCCGGAATTCCTGCGGCAACTTACGAGCGTCCGGCGGCCGCTGGTCGTGGGTCACGTCACGCCCGACGCCGACTGCATCGGCGCGGCGCTGGGCGTGGCGGGGAGCCTCCGCGAGCATGGCATCGAGGCCGTCGTCGGCCTGCCCGCCGATTGCGTGGCCCAGCGGCTGGGCTTCATGCTGGAACTCGCTCCCACGACGCCGCGGTCGGTCGAATGGTCCACCGACGGCCGCTACGACAGCCTGATCATCGTCGACACGGCGAGCGAGAAGCGGATCAACATCCGGCCGCCGCCCGCGATGACGGGCCCGCTGCCGACCCTCAACATCGACCACCACATCACCAACATCGACTTCGGCCGCCACAACTGGGTCGATCCGCACGCCAGCAGCACTTGCGAGATGATCGCGCTCCTGCTGAACGCACTGAAGTGGCAGCCTTCGGCGGCCGTCGCCTCGCTCCTTTACGCCGGTCTGCACGGCGACACCGCGGGCTTCAGCCTGCCGTCGACGACGTCCGACGCGCTGCACGTCGCCGCCGAACTCGTTCGCGCGGGGGCCGACGTCTCGCACATCGGCGAACAGCTCTGCCGCTCGCAGGGGCAGCACGACTTCGAACTCCTGCGGCGGGTCTACGACCACACCCGCGTCGTCGCGGCCGGCCGAATCGCCTACAGCCACCTCTCCTATGCGGACATCAGCGAGTCCGGCTGCAAGGCCGACGACATCGACGACCAGGTCTCCATCCCCCGGGCCCTCAAGGGCGTGGCCATCGCCATGCTCTTCTCCGAGGGCGAGCCCGGCGTCATCCGCATCAACCTCCGCGGCGAGGGCAAGATCACGGTCCTGGAATTGGCCCAGCGCTTCGGCGGCGGCGGTCACAGCCAGTCGGCCGGCGTCCGCGTCAAGAACAAGCCGATGCAACAAGTTATCGACGAGACCGTGGCGGCGGCGCAGGAGCATCTGCGGTCGATCGGGGTGATCTGATTCCCTGACGGAAGTAATTTCCACAGATGACGCAGATGAGCCCAATGCGGAATTCGGAATGCGGATTGGGGAATAAAGGTGCAAACCACAGTGACGCCTGCCTTCGTGGGTTAACTCCTGCCGCAGATATTGTTTTCATGCGCAAACGACCGCAATGGAGCGCAAAGTCGAGACTTGAGACCTGAGGCTTGAGGGGGACCGCGGAAACTGAGCAGGTAACAGTTGAACAGGGAGAGGTGAACCCCGGGGGAGGGGGGGCGGAATTGAGCGAAATTGAGCGAAATCGCAGGGCTGTTCTTTTTTTGTTGGTGGAACAAGGCGGTACCAGGCGGAACAGGCGGAGGCCGGAGGCTTGAGACCTGAGGCTTGAGGAACGGGGGACGGCGCGGCGAAGATCGCAACGTTGAAAACACCTGAATCTCTTGAAGTTCAAGGTCATAGCGCGGAATCTCCGACCTTACGAGCCATAAGCTTTCAGCCATATGCCGTAAGCTGCACGCAGGCGGCGGCTCGCCGCCCTAGTTGTTCCTCAGCCAGCATTCTTGTTCAGCGCTCCCTGTAAAAATGAGCAGTGGAACAGTAGAAAAGGGGAGCAGGAGAGGGCGGAGGTGGATTTTGGCGGGCGGTTCACATGCCACAACGGGGCTTCGGCAATAGCCCAGGGTTGTCGCCGCGGCGAATACCCTGGGTCGCGTCGGGTCCCGCGCATGCACAACCCTGACAGGGTTGAGTCACAACGCCGTTGGCGTTGTCGTTGGATTGCGCATTGGGTACCCAGGGTAGGTCGCAAAGCCGACCAACCCTGGGCTAGGCGGACATCAACGCCGTTGGCGTTGGTTCGGCGGGCACAGGGCGGGGCGTGAGGCCGTTTCAACGGCCTTGCCCGCGGGGCCATGAGAGCGAGGGAATAAGGGAACAGGGATTAAGGGATTGAGGGGAGGCAGGGCAGGGGAGCAGAAGATAGGCGGGGGGGAGTAAACGGTGGGGTGGCGTTGCTCGGGCCGCGCGACCGGCCCTGAAGGACCTACCAAAAAGCCCGCCGTTGGCGGGAAAGCCCCGTGAACGGGACTGGGCGATGGCATGCGGCTCCCAAGTGTAGGAGAGAACATTGGTTTCCATTGCTTGTTTTCGTCAGGCGCGCGCGGCTGGGGGGCCTCACCCTCCCGAGAAGGTTAACGGCGTCCGCCACTGAGGGCGGACGCTACGGCTCAAAACGTCATCTGCGCCCGCATTCCGTAAATGACCGCCACGTCGCGGTCCTGGTAGCCGGCGCCGGGGTCGACGATGACCTGCAGGTTCGGCGAGAGGTGCAGCCAGGGGGTGATCTCGATGTTGTAGAAGAGTTCGACGCCCTGTTCGGCGTTCAGGCCGAGCATCCGGGGGAGGTCGTCGGTCATGTTGATCAGGTAATAGCCCAGGCCCCAGGTGTCATGGTCGCGGCACGGGATCGAGCCCTTGCCGCCGAGGCCGATGCTGTAGAACTCCTCGATCGGGTTGCACTCGCCGTTGGACCAGCCGAAGCGGCCGAAGAGGCCAAAACCCTGCGTGGGGTCTTCGGTCTCGGTGTAGAGGTACTGGTCAAAGTTGTAGTAGAAGCCCCAGTCATCGGGACACTTGTCGGGTCCGTCGGCGCTCAGCACGGTATCGCCCACGCGAACCGAGCGCAGCCAGCGCGGCGGCTTGCGAAGACGAAAGGGTCCGACGTTGCGGGGCAGCAGACCGAAACTCTGCTGGCGGCCGGGCAGTTGCAGCCGCGGGTCGCCGGCGAAGTCGATGAAGTCCTTCGTGGTATAGAACCAGCCGAACCGCTGATTACCGGGTTTATCCAAGAGTTTGATCTTGACGGCATATTCCTGCATCACGGTCAGCCAGGTGCGACCGTGGAAGGCGGTGTTAAAGCCGGTCATGGTGGCCGCGCCGTCGGGGTCGTTGTCGGACACGAGCGTGCTGATGGTGAGCCACTTGGTGGGGAGCAGGACGAATCCCGCCGCCATCGCGGTGTACGGCGCGGCACTCAACAGGACGGGGTTGACGTTGAACGCCGTGTTCATGAACTGGGTGTAGTGCTTGGTGTCGCCCGCGAAGACGTTGCGATCGCCCGCGGCGGTCAGGTCCATTTTTCCGGCGACGATGACAAACGTCTCGGACAGGGCCTGCGTGAGGTAGTATTCCGAAAGCGTAGTGATGCCGGGGTCGCCGGGAACGGGGAGCAGCGACTTGAAGTTCGGCGAGCCGAGGCTGCCGGTGTTGCCGTTGGTTGCGCGGCCGAACTGCGTCTCGCCGTGGAGGGTGATGAGACCGCCGGGCCAGAGGCCCATGCGGGCGGTGTCCAGACGCAGGGTGTAATCGGCGGAACCGCCGTATTCGAGCGCGCCCTTAGTGTTCTTGCCGCCGTGGGCGTTGCCCTGGAGGACCTGCGTCACGTCGAGGTCGAAGAGGACGCCATGCTCGGCGAGCTGCGTCCGCGCGCCGCCCCAGTCGCCGGTCAGGTAACCGCGCTTCCAGACGTCGCCCGAATAGTCGGGGAGCGTGGGGATGAGCGATTGGAGGGCCATGGGCTGGGTGGTCGGGTGCTTGGCGTCTTTCGCAGTTGACGATTCGTTGGCCGCGGCGGTCTCGGTCTGAGCCGGCGGGTCTGTGACCGGAGGCTGCTCCTGCGCGGCGAGGGGCGTGGCCGCCGTCAGAATGCTTGCGAGGGTCAACAGGCCGCATGTCAGGGACGCATTGCGCATTCGCATCGTACCGCTCCATCCGGTCCGCCGCGGCGGACGTGACCCCCAGGTTTTCGACTCTGCCTATTTAACGTCGATCGTGACCTTGTGGATCTTACCGGTGAACTTATTGTCGTGCTGCTTGTAATCGGGCGACACATTGGTTTCTCCATCCTCGCCCACGTCGGCGCCTTCATCGGCGGAAAAGGCGAAGGGCTGGGTCTTGGGAATGTGCCCTTCGATAGCCTTCTTGCCGTCGATGGTGATGATGGACTTGCCACCGGCCCCGGGCTTGGTCTCGTCGGGGATGAACTCGTACACGACGGTGTGTCTGCCCGGTTCAAGAGTCGAGGGGGCGGCGATGTTGGTGCGCTCCAGGGCGAAAAAGTTGTATTCGTGGTGGACCTTGCCCTCTTTCATGTACAGGGTCCAGCCGCCGAAGTAGCCGGCCTGGGCGAGGATCACGCCCTCGGTGTTCGCATCCGGCACTTCGATATCGGCGGTGATGGTGTGGTGCACGCCCTTTATGTTGATGAAGGCGTTTTCCATCATTCCAGTCATGCCGTCATAGACGGTGAGCGACTTGCGACCGCCCATGAGGTCAGGGCGACCGGCGACGGCCGGGTTGAAGCGCTCGGAGCGGCGGTCGTCGATCGGGAGGACGTGGTTCCTGATGGCTTCCTTGATGAAGAGATCCTGCAGCTCCTTCAACTTTTCGGGATGCTGGGCCGCGAGATTGTCGGCCTGGGTGAAGTCCTTGTCCACGTTGTAAAGTTCCCAGACGTCGTCCGTCAGCGGCGGGAGATGAACCATCAGCCACGGGATGGAGTGGCGGGTGCAGGCGACCCAGCCGTCATGATAGATGCCGCGGTTGCCGAACATCTCGAAGTATTGGGTGGTGTGGCGGTCCTTGGCGTCGGGATCATCCACGGTATAGAGCATCGAGACGCCATCCATGGCCCGCTGCGGGATGCCGTTCACCATTTTGGGCTCGGGGACTTTTGCCGCGTCCAGGACGGTGGGGGCGACGTCGATCACGTGGTGGAATTGCGAGCGGATTTCGCCCCGGGACTTAATACCGTTCGGCCAGTGGAGGACCATGCCGTTACGCGTGCCGCCGAAGTGGCTGGCGACCTGCTTGGTCCATTGGAAGGGCGTGTTGCCGGCCCAGGCCCAGCCGATGGCGAAGTGGGGGAAGGTCTTGGGTCCGCCCCAGTCTTCGATGTGGCCCATCATCTGGTCGGCTTTGCCGATGATGCCGTTGAGGGCCATCATTTCGTTGTAGGTGCCTTCGGGGCCGCCTTCGGCGCTGGCGCCGTTGTCGCCGACGATGTAGAAGAAGAGCGTGTTGTCCAGGACGCCGATGGATTCCAGTTGCGCGACGAGGCGACCCACCTCGTGGTCGGTGTGCTCGGCGAAGCCGGCGAAGGTCTCCATCTGGCGTTCGAAGAGGCGCTTCTGGTCGGCGCTCATGTCGTTCCAGGCGGGGATTTCCTTCGGCCGCGGGGTCAACTTGGCATCGGCGGGGATCACGCCCAGCTTCTTCTGACGCGCGAAGGTCTCCTCACGCAGGTTGTCCCAGCCGCTGGCGAATTTTCCCTTGTACTTGTCGATCCACTCCCTGGGGACATGGTGGGGGGCGTGCGTCGCGCCCGTGGCAAAGTACATGTAGAAGGGCTTGTCGGGCGTGAGGGCCTGCTGGGCGCTGACCCACTTGATGGCCTGGTCGGTCATGTCGGTGGTGAAGTGGTAATCCGGCTTTTGCGGAGGCGCAATTCGAACGACGCCGTCGAAGATGCCCGGCGCCCACTGGTTGGTCTCGCCGCCGATGAAGCCGTAGAACTTGTCGAAGCCGGAGCGCGTCGGCCAGCGATCGAAGGGGCCGGAAATGGAGACTTCCCACGGCGCGGTCTCGTGGTACTTGCCGAAGGCCGCGGTGCTGAAGCCATTGAGGCGGAGGATCTCGGCGAGGGGCGTCACGCTTTCGGGGCGGACCCCGGTGTTACCGGGAAAACCCGTGGCCAGTTCCATGATGGCCCCGGCGTTGTTGACGTGATGGTTGCGACCGGTGAGCAGGGCGACGCGGGTGGGACTGCAAAGCGCGGTGGTGTGGAAACGATTGTATTTCAGTCCCTTGGCGGCCAGCTTTTCCAAGGTGGGCATGTGGATGGGCCCGCCGAAGGCGCTGGAGTGACCGAAGCCGATATCGTCGATCAGGACGATTACGACGTTGGGCGCCCCCCGGGGCGGCTTCACTTCAAAGCGCGGCGGGGCCTTCGCATTGCGGGCGTCGAGGATGGAGATCGGGGTGACTTTTGGCTCGGGGATCGGCAGGTTCGTACGGTCGAGGTTGTCCCCTGACGGCGATGGTGCCTGTGCGTGGCCGGACGATGGGGTGAGGAACGCGCACATCGCGAGTGCGATGAGGGTGAACAGAGCGAGGAGCGTGCGATTCATCGTGTCCTTTCCAGTTGTGGCATGGTTCGGGCGTTGCAGCGTTCATGGCGTTAGTCGCATTTCTCGTAGCGGCGGATGCGGCGTCGGGTATCATGCCGGCGGTGCGCTGCCCGCCGAGGCCGCGACGTCCACGAGATCGACTTCATTGCAGCGTTCCTGGGGGTCGAACTTCAGGCGGCAATATTTCGGGCTGCCGATGCCCTCGATCATCCGGGCATCGTAAAGCTGGGCCAACGTGTTGGTCGTCTCGCTGCGGACGGTCAGCAGCGGGCGACCGAGGCCCAGCGCCGCTTCACATTCCTGCGGGGATTTGCCTTCCGCCTTTTGATCCAAGAGCAATTTGCGGGCCAGATCGATGCCGCTCGAATCGAGCTTCTCCTTCGTGACTCCGACGATCCGTTCGCGGGATATTTCCACGACATAGCGTTCGTTGCCCAGGACGTCCGTCGCGCCTCCGGGGTACACGCGCCACTTTCGCGAGCCGCCGACCTCCGCGAAGACATCGTTGGGTTGACCGAACTTGGCGTCGGCGGCGGATGGAGGCTGGCCCTCGAGTTCGTCGCCGTACTTTTGGGTCTCCACGGAATCCACGGCCTTGCCGACCAATTGGACGGCCATTCCGGCCGGGGAATTGCAGCCCGCTGCCAGAGCGACGAGACCCGCGCACATGACCATGTAACTGTATTTGCCATAAGTCTTCATCATCGAACGTACTCCCGTTTACTGTTTACCTTTTGGAAAAACCTGTTTCCAATCTTTTTTCATATCTACGACGGTCCAGCCATTCTCCGTGGCTTCGTCGAGGCCCTTGTCGAGCCGGACTTGAAGTCGTTGGTGCGAAGATGGCAATCGAACAACGCAGCATTTAACGCCACAACGATGAAGGTCGCAGGCCCGACTGAGTGCGCCTTACTTGCCTTCAAGATAATCATCTCTCAGCTCCCAGAAATTCGTCATTCGCTGTTTTAAGGGCCGGCCGTGGTCCGCACCCGGCGGACGGTTGTCACGCAGGACAAGGATCAGATCGGACGAAGCCGCGGGACTGCCGGTGAAATACGAATGCCCGATGTAGCCCGAATGCACGAGGGCCTCGACAAGGGTCACGGGCGACATTTCGAGCCAATTGCGGTGGCCGGGCGTCAATTCCGACGGTTGAAGCTGGCCGAGGCGAGCGACGCCGAGCGTCAGCGCGTCGGCCATGGCCAGCGCGCGATCCGTTGGAGAGGTGTAGATCGTGACCCGCTCGGGCATGAAGGTAAACCGCTCTCCGCATTCTCGCTGCTGGTAGACGTCGAAATCCAGATCAGGCGCTACCAGAACGACGTTACCCAGCTTCAGGGTCTCACGGGCCGATTGTGGGGCATGGGTATGTTCGATGTTCAGCTCACGCAAAGCGCTGGTGACGACCTCGGTCCCGCGGCTGTGCGCCAGGATATGTACCTTTTCGATCGGTTCGCAGCGGCCTAGCGACCGGAGCAGCTGCTTGAGATGAAAGACCGTGAACTCACAGGATACGCTGTCATAATCGTAGCCCAGGCTGCTCATTCCCCGACCGGCCGGCCAGGTGTAGCAGATCGGCACGCCCTGTCGTCCATAGAAGTGCCACAGCTCGGCCGTGGTGAACGCTGCATCGTCAAACGTGTTGGCGAATCCGTGGACGAAAATGTACGCATGCTTTCGATCGGTATGGGATAGCCGGGCCGCCAGGTCGGTGTGCAGCTTCGCTTCGGTCGCCGCGTATTCTGCCACCACTGCGGGATCGTCGATCGGCCGAGGGCCCTTCTCAACGATGGGATGGGGTACGGACGGAAAACGAGCGATCTCGCGGACCTGTTTCACCGAGAGCGGCAGCGACAGCCGGCGCTTCGCTGTGCGACTTTCGCGAGCCAGATCTTCCCAGGAGATATTGTGGCCGATTTCGACGACGCACGTGCCGAACGCCAGCGAGTGTGAGCGACCGTAGCCATACTTCGGTCCTGTTTTGGTGTCGCCTTCCGGCAGCCGGTCGGTGACATATAAGACGTCGACCTCGTTACTGCGATATTCGGGAGGCACATGGGCAAACGCGTCGTCACGGCCATAGGAATACAAGTTCGGCGTCGGCATGAGCTGGTGCTGGCAACCGCAAGCCAGACCGAGCACGACCAGAGGCGCAATGAACGTCGCCGCAGAGGCGAACCGATTGGCCCTTGTGGACGACTTCTGCCACTCCTTGTCCTTATCGCTCATAGAGCCTCCTCGAACCTCCGCAGATTATCGCCAAGAGGCGTTCAAACCTTGGTGACGCATCGCCAAGATATCCAAGGCACAGGGCGTCACGAAGTGCGGAATTGCGGTCGAATAGGGCGGACGGTCCCTTTGGACCGCCCGCCGCGGGGTAGCCGGCTTACTTGCCCATAGCCGCTCTGGCGGCCTCAATCTTCGCTTTCACGGCATCGAGGTTGAAGCTCGCGCCCTTCTGCATGGGCGGGTACTCGACCGCCGTCATGGCCAGCTTCGCCACTTCCTGCTGGACAAAAACGAAGCGCCAGAACTCGTATTGGAACCAACTGAAATAGTTCTGCGCCCCATCCTTTGTCCCATTTCCCGGCCAGCCCGTGCGCTCGAACGGGTCCAGACGAAGGTTGGTCAGGAAAGGCACATCCGCGTGGGTCTTTTCGCCCAGCCAGCCTCCCGGCTGGTCAATGAACCGGTATTTGTAGTCGTCCACGCGCACCGCCCCGAGCGTGCTTTCTCCGAAGTAGAAAATCTCATGGCGAGCCGAGGGGCCCTTGCCGGTGATCAGGTCCATCTGGTTGTAGCTGTCGAGGTGGTTCTTGTATGTCCGATCGCCGATCGTCTTGCCCTTGAGCAGGTCCTCCTTGATGTTCGGATTGCCCGCGGCGGCCACCAGCGTCGGGAACCAGTCGAGCCCGGACATGATGCCGTTCTCCACCTTGCCGGCCGGCACCTTGCCCGGCCAGCGAATCATGGCCGGTGCGCGGAATCCTCCCTCCATGACCGTTCCCTTGCATTGCGCAAACGGCGTCTGTCCGCCATCGGGCCAGGTGAAAACTTCGGTACCGTTGTCGGTGGTGAACACGACGATGGTGTCCTCGTCCACTCCCAAGTCCTTGAGCTTCTTCATGACGTCGCCGACGATGTCGTCGAGCTGGGCCATGCCGGCTTCCGAAATGGTCCAACCATTCTTCGAATTGCGCATCTTCTCGTACTTCTCTGAGAGATGGGTGACGATGTGCATTCGCGTGGGGTTCAGCCAGAGGAAGAACGGCTTGTTGTCGGCCCTGGCCTTGTCCACGAACTTGAACGCGAGATCGCGAATCTCGTCGTCCACCGTTTCCATGCGCTCGGGGCAGAGCTGGCCGGCGTCCTCTATTTTCTGCTTGCCGACCTTGCCCCAGCGCGGCATCTCGGTCGGATCGTCGTTGTCCGTCGCCCAGGAATGAACCACGTTGCGTGGCCCGACCTTGTCCAGGAGTTCCTGCGGGTAGCCGGGGTGACACGGATCCTCCATCGCGTCGAGGTGATACAAATAGCCGAAGAACTCGTCGAATCCGTGCAACGTCGGCAGGAACTCGTTCTTATCGCCGAGGTGATTCTTGCCGAACTGTCCCGTGGCATATCCCTGTTCCTTCAGCGCCGTGGCGATCGTACAAGCTTGAGAGGGCAACCCGACGGACGCGCCGGCCTGGCCGACCGTGGTCATGCCCGTGCGAATGGGCAATTGCCCGGTGATGAACGCGGCGCGACCGGCCGTGCAACTGGCTTCGGCATAGTAGTCGGTGAACAGCATGCCCTCGGCGGCTAGCTTGTCGAGGTGCGGGGTCCGGCTGGCCATCATGCCCCGGTGGTAGGCGCCAATGTTCCAAATGCCGATGTCGTCGCCCATGATGACGACGATGTTGGGTTTCTTCTCCTGCGCGTGCGCGGGGACGGCGGCGAAGATCAAGGCCGCGAGCGATGCCGCGATCAACGTCATCATTTTCTTGATCATCGAAATGGTCTCCCTTGGTTGTGGGGAGTCCATTCCCCTGGTGTGAGGGCAAAGTTTCCTATCTTGAATCCGGCTGCCGGAGTCTATCCACAGTCATCACGCAGCGAAAGCCCAAATGGCTCATGCTGGTGTCGGGGGTCTGACCGCGGCGGGCGCTGGGGCGGTAGGACTCGCAGTAGCTCTTGTGGCAGAGGAACGATCCGCCGCGGATGACGTGTTTGGTCGTCGAGTCAATGGCCTCGTCCGGGTCCCAACTGTCGCGCGGACCGGGCGGATCGACGAGGAGCGCGCCCTTGTGCAACGCCATCAGGCGATCGTATTCGTCGGCGCGATAGAGATCGCTGCACCATTCCCAGACGTTTCCGGCCATGTCGTACAGGCCGTAGGCGTTCGGGGGGAACGACTTGACCGGCGCGGTCCGCAGATATTTGTCCGATAGCGTGTTCTTCCATGGAAAGGCGCCGTTCCAGATATTGCAGCGCGGTTTGGCGTCGGTCGGCTCGTCATCGCCCCACGGAAATCGTTTTCCGGCCAGACCACCGCGCGCGGCGCACTCCCACTCGGCCTCCGTCGGCAGGCGTTTTCCCGCCCATTTGGCGTAGGCCATCGCATCGTCCCAGCAGATATGGACGACGGGGTGCTTCCCGCGCCCCTCGATGGAACTCTTCGGGCCTTCGGGATGACGCCAGTTCGCGCCCGTGGTCCAACTCCACCAGCCGCCAATGTCGTCCAAAGGCACCGGATGATCGGGCGGCGTGAAGACGAGCGAGCCGGGCAGGAGCATCTCCGGCGCAGGTTTGGGAGTGCCGGGGGGGACTTGTTTTTTTAATTCCTCCCAGTCGACCGGCCGCTCGGCGAGGGTCTTGTAACCCGTCGCTTTCACGAACGCGGCGAATTGGTCGTTCGTGACTTCGGTCTCGTCCATCCAAAATCCGGAGACGCGCACGCGATGGGCGGGTTTTTCGGTGTTCCATGCGGATTCATCGTCGGTCCCCATGACAAACTCGCCGCCGGGGATCCAGACCATGCCGTCGGGCTTCGGCCTGGGTGATGTTGGCGCGCTGGAGACCGGGGGCGACATCCCCAGTTGATGGATCGACGGATCGTCGCCGGCGATCAGGGGAGAGACCGCGAGCGCGACCCACCACGCTTCAAGTGCAATTCGATTCAATTTTCGCCCGTTCTCAAACTACGATCCGATCAAGCGGACCATCGCACTTAGTCGTCCGTCGGATTCCAGGTATCGTCCGGATTGAACTCCGTCATGGGCTCGGCCAACTTGGCAGTGTCGGGCCCGAAGTCCTTTTCCACCAGCGCGCCCTGGTGGTTAACCGCAAACGTCATGACGCCGGACGCGCGATAATCCGCCGGCCAGGCGATCAGTGCAAATCCCGCGATCATGTTTCCGTTGATGACGTAGTCGTACTTTCCGCCGGGAGGATTCGCGCCCTGGCGCGTCAAGACCTTGTAGTAGTAGCCCATATAGGGAACCCGAGACTTGCTGTGTCGTAGTCCGTCGAAGTCGTCGGGCAGCAGTGCCTCGAAGGGGCTGGGGTGTTCGGCCGACTGAGGGTCGCGATCCCAATACAGGCCGTCGCGTTTGCCTTCCGTGCTAATAATTCGCTGGGCGAACTCGCGGACCTTGTCATCGTCGCGGTCGATTCGGGCATACTCGACCTGGGCGCGGACATATTCGCGGCACACCTCGATGGCGGCCAGCTCGTTTTCTCCGATACGCCGCGCCAGCATTTCCTCCATACCTTCTTCGGTGTCGAACCGCCAGCCCGCGGATTCCTTTACCAGCGGGACCGGGACCGGCCAGCGTTCGCGACCGACGATCAAGACCGCCCGGTCTTTCTCTTGCTCCTCGATTTTCATGAACTCCCGCGTCTTTTCGTAGAAGTCTGCGCGGTGCTGCCGCTCCTCGGCGTCGTCCATCTTCTCCAGATGGGCGCCGTAACCCGGGCCCAGCATCCGTACCAGCGCTGCGGTGTCATCGTTCTTACAGGCTTCCAGGAGCGAGTCTATCGCGGCCTGGGGTGTGGGAAATAATTGCTGCGCCTGCTTGGTTTCCATTGAAGGCGATTGTGCGTGGACGACGGCCACCGCGAGCGCCACCACAGCACCAAAGATGAAGTTTCTATTCATGTTTGCTATCCGATCTCGCTCGCCGTCGCGGAAAAAATACCTCGGTCCAAATCCCTTTCCGGGGCGCTACCGCCGTCCTCGGCCACCACCACCGCCACCGCGCCCACCACGTCCGCCGCCGCCGCCAAACCCTCCCCCCATGCTCCGACCGCCACGGCTGCTGGCGCGGTTGGCGCTGTGGCCGCTGGAATATCCTCCGAATGGGCTTCCGCCATCGGAACCGCGCCCGAAGCTTCCGTGCCCGGCACCAGAACCCCCGTACCCTCCGCGGTTTCCGGTGCTGCCCCGACCAGCTTCGGCACCGCTACCGTATCCTGCCTGTCCGCCAGCGCCGCGGCGTTCCCCACCTTGTCCGGCTGCACCTCGACCGAGTCCGGCATCGCCTGCGGCGCCGCCACCAAGGCCCGCCTGGCCGCCTCGACCGGCACGTCCGGCACCAGCGCCGGCTGCGCCGCCGCCCAGTCCCGCATCGCCACCGACACCGGCGCGACCGGCACCGCCCGCGCCTCTTGGGTCGGCGGGACCTCGGGGATCCGCTGCGCCCCGCGGGTCATAGCGACCTCGGGGGTCCGCCGCGCCGCGGGGGTCGGCCACACCTCGCGGGTCGGCGACGCCGCGAGGATCGGCGACACCGCGAGGATCGGCGACACCGCGAGGATCGGCGATACCTCGGGGATCTGCTACGCCGCGCGGGTCATATCGTCCGCGGGGATCGGCGATTCCACGAGGATCGTAGAGGCCGCGGGGGTTGTACGGGTGGGCAGGGTGGGCGTAGGTGCCGTAATGGACCGGATAGGCTCCATGATAAACGCAGCCTCCATGCCAATCGCAGGAATCGTCGTTGAGGATAGCCCCCACGGCGACACCGAGGCCGAATCCGACGGCCGCGCCGGCGGCAGCGGCCGACGCTTGCCCGGTGTTGCTGGTCTGATTGACGACTACGACGTCGGGGTTGTACGTGGGGACATACACGACTTGCGGGTCGGTCGGAACGATTCTCACCACTTCCTGCTGTACGATGACCGTCTGTTTGTCATTGGACTGTAAAGAACCGGCGGCACTGGCCGCATGGCGCACGGTCTGAATCGCCGCCATGACGTCGGCTTGCTGCGCCAAGACGGCCGAGCCGAGTTGCTGGGTCCAATCCAGGTTTTCGTCCATTCGGTAGAGGACGTCGGGAAATTTCAGGAGCACAAACACGCTGGTGTTCCACTTGGCGTTCGGCTTGGGATCGGCCTTGCCATTGTTCTTGCGCAGGAAGCGGGCCGCCTGGACGACATCCATTCCGGCGGTGGACGCGGGGAGGATGTGGGCGATCAGAGCGTCGGGATATAACGCGATCGGAGCCACGAGCGCCTGCAGGTCGGCCGACCCGAGCTTGGCAGGGGCGGGAGTCGACGTATCGCCGGCGGCGGGGGCCTGGGCGGAAGCCGGCGTAGCGTTGACGCAAGACGCGGTCAGCGCGCACAATATCAGTCGAAACCCATGCAACATGGCTTGTCTCCTTACGTGCGCAGGACTTAGTCATCGGCTAACTGCCGAAGGCCCTGATCACGTTGTTGTGGCCGGTTCCCGCTCCGGCGGCTAGATCGCACTTGGCGATTTTATTGGCGAGTGAGCGCAGGATAACCACGCGCGGGGGGCCAAGCAAGACGCTTTCTTGTGCCAATTTCCTTGCGCCGATGGGGCAATCGACTCAGGCTCATGGATCGGGTGTGAGCGGATTCGGGGGCTGAGGGTCCGTCAACCGTGCTCGAATCCGTCGCGAAAAATCCGGAGCCTGATCGGCGAGCTTGGCGAGATCGTTGATGTGCCCGCGGCGCTCGAGTTCCTCGAAGCTCACGCTGTGGTCGAGGCCGCCGGATTTGTAACCGTACTCCGCCGAATATCCGCTCAGCAACACGCCGGGAGTAAACGGCGGATAGGGCGGTGCGCAGCGGAGGTGGGCGAAAATGCTCGTGGTGCAGTTTTCGGTGAGGGCGTTGTAAAACCGGGGGCGCTTGTGGATCGTGTTTACGGTGTCCAGGTAATCCAGGAAGACGGCACGCACTTTTTCGACCGGCACCCGCCCTCGAAAGATGTAGACCTCCTCGTTGCGATAATTCGTACGCAGTCGAATCAGGTCGCGTTCATCCGCGACGACGTAGATTAATTCGTACTGTCGAAAGAAACCTTCTATGGTGGAGTATTGCTCGCCTTTTTCTTTGCGAGTCTCGATGGAGATGGCGATGTATTGGCCGTCGTCGAAGCCGAAGCTCAACATGGCGTGGGCGATTGCTCGGCCCGACCAATAGGAGAGAATTAAGTCTGCCGTCTTTATCTGCTTCAAATCGAGGGTTCGATCGTAATAGCCCGGCGTGAAGTCGTTTTCCGAGCGGTAGTCGAAATTGCGGATGTCGTGCAGATGGACGAGATCGCCCTCGATCGTCGCGTGCGGCATGCGGGCGACGTCGGGGAGCCATTCGAGGGAGCTGTTCGGCCGGATCGAAAAGTACCAGGCCAGCACCCCCGCGAACATGGCGGCGAAGATCACCAAGCCGCGCCGTCGCGGGCGAACGAAGGCGGCGACCGACAATGCCGCAATCGCCACTATCAGGGCCAGGAACTTTCGCGGCGGAGCGGTGTGCAAATCCGCATAACAGACGGCCAGGGCCATCCAGCCGGTCATCCCCAGTAGGACGAGGCCGCCGAGGGCGAAAAGCAGTCCTCGGGCAACGCGGCGCGGCAGGCGGCGCCGGGGCGCGGTCGGTGCCGGTACGGGCTGAGATTGCGTCATCGTTGTCATCGTCGCAAGAGCGCTACTTGGCGTCGGAGAGAAGGTAATCGTCGCGAATCTCCCAAAAGCCGTCGTCCCGGCGGATCATGGGACGGCCATTCTCGGCGCCGGGGCCCGCGTTATCACGGAGGACAAGGAGCAGGTCCGAACTGACGGCGGGATTGGTGTGGAAATAGGCGTGGCCGATCAGGTCGCTCTTAATATTGGCGTCGATGATCTGCAACTGCGGAAACATGGCCAACGACTTTCGCTGCTGAGGCGACAAGTCTGCCGCGGTCATATGACCGAGGCGGTCACCGCCCTTAAAGATAAACTTTGAGGCCGCTCCCAGTGCTCTGTCCGTCTGCGATACGTAGAGCGTCACGCGCTCAGGCACGAATTGGAGGCGTTCGGCCCCGAGCCGCTGGCCGACGACGTCGAGATCGAGATCGGCGGCGCAGAGCACAAGATTTCCCAGCTTTAGCGCGTCGCGGGTGCTTTTGCCGGCCGACTTGTATTCGATATTCAGTTCGCGAAGTGCCGTGGTGGTGACGTCCGTTCCGCGGCTGTGCGCGATGAGGTGTATCTTTTCGACATCAGGGCACGAGGCAATGCCCCGGAGAAACTGCTTGAGGTGGAAGATGGTGAATTGGCAGGATTCGTAGTCGGCGGGGTAGCTCTTGCCGGCCGGCCAGGTGTAGGCGATGGGAACGCCCTTGCGGCCGCCGAAGTGCCACATCTCGCCGATGGTGAAGGCGGCATCATCCATGGAGTTATTAAAGCCGTGGATGTAGACGGCCACTTCTTTCTTTGACGGGGTCAGGGCCAATCGTCGCGAAACCTCGGCGCAAAAGACGTCTCGCGCCTGCTCACTCCGTTGTCGGACGGCTGGGTCCTCCGAGGGAACACCGTCGATCATTATCATCGGCGTCGGGGTTTCATCGAGCCGGCCGATAACGCGGATCTCCTTCCGCCAAAGCGGCAGCGCATTCTTGCGCGACTTGGTACGGCTGTCCGCGACGAGATCGGCCCAGGAGACGTTGTTGCCGACGCCGACGATGTACGAGCCGAACGCGAGTGACCGCGAACGTCCATAGCCGAAGTCGGGCTTTCCATTTTTGTCCTTCGTCTCGGCGCGATCTGTTACGAAGAGCACGTCAATGTCGCTGGTCTGCAGGGCCGGGGGGACTTCGGCAAACGGATTGATGTCCGTATGCAAATACATGTTCGGCGTCGGCATCAGTTGTTGCGCGCATCCCGAGACGCATGTCAAAAAAATACAATTGGCAAGATTCGTGAGATTTCGACCCATCGTGAATACCGCTCCAATCCGAATCGAGGTGCGCCAGCCTGCCAAAGCGACATCCGCGCATCCGATCCGCAGTTGAAACCCTATTGGGAAAACGGATTTTCTTCAAGAGGAGGGCGCTTGCGGATGGGCTCAGAGATTGCCGCGTTTAATTTTGACCCTCCCGCAGGATGCGGGGGCTCGGACCCACGACTGGAGGAAGACCCATGATCAAGATCGCCGAATCGAAAGAACCCAACATCATGAATGACGTGCTCAATGCCCTGGATCGATGGTACATCGCCGTCTCCAGCGACGGCTGCTTGTGGATTCAACCCCGCCGGTCGGTGCTCAGCCTTCTCGATTTTTGCGTCCTCATCAAGCGCATTCACCGCATCGTCAACGAACACCGTTTTGACGTCATGATCTTTCACTTTGACGGCGTGCGAGCGCCGCGGAGTGTGTGGGCGATCGTCCTGCGTCTCCTGACCGCCCTGGCCAAAGCGGTCGAGACGGACTGCCGCGTCATCCGCTCGGTCAAGGTGAACGCCCAACCGCCCGCCGATTTCCATCCGCTTGGAAACGCCGCGGATCCAGCCGATCGACTGGAGGCCCCCCGGCGAACCGTGGATTTGAACGGCATCTCCGTCGTCATGGAAACGTGTTCGTCGCACACGCCTCAGCGCGATGCACAAACCGGTTCCTGATCGAGGCACTTGTTTTTCCGGGAAATGCCCCGATAATCCGTAAACGGTCGCTGAACTGGCTCGTCGGCCCGCCACGGATTCATGGAAAAAGACAAGTCGTCACCGGCAACGGAGATTCTGGGTCGCCTCGGCGAATCCGACCCTTCTCTCGTCGCCGCCGAACTTCTCCCGCTGGTCTATAACGAGCTGCGCGGTCTCGCCGCGAAATACCTGCGGCGCGAGCGACATGGCCACACCCTTGATCCGACGGCGCTCGTCCATGAGGCATTTCTGCGTCTGGTGGATCAATCTCGCGTGGATTGGCAGGGCAAGACGCATTTCATGGCCGTCTCCGCGGAGGCCATGCGCCGGATTCTCATCGACCACGCGCGTTCGCGCAAGCGAAGCAAGCGGGGCAAGGACTGGCGGCGGGTCGCCTTCGATCATGTCGTCTCTGAACTGGCCATTCTCGAAACGGACCTCGTCGACTTTCGCGATACCCTGGAAAAGCTCGCGGCGCTCGACAGTCGACAGGCGAAGGTGGTCGAGCTGCGCCTCTTCGCGGGACTTTCGATGGAGGAGATTTCCACCGTCTTGAGCGTTTCGAAGCGCACCATTGAGGGTGACTGGACGCACGCCAAGGCCTGGCTCCGCGCCGAGTTGGGTCCGGATGACGCAAAGTGAGCGCCGATCGGCACGCGAAAGCCAAAGCGATCTTTTTGGAGGCGTGTGCGCTGGCGCCCGAGCGGCGCGCCGCATTCGTCGCCCAGGCGTGCGGAGGCGATGAATCATTTCGTCATGAGATCGAACGACTGCTTGGCCATTATCTGCCCCCGCGCGAACCGACGACCGTCGTGAAGCTGGCTGGTGCTACGGATATTTCTGAACCACCGGTATTCCAGACTGGAGACGTGGTCGCGGATCGCTATCGCATTGTCGCGCTCCTCGGCAAGGGGGCGATGGGGCGGGTCTATCGCGCTGAGGATGATCGTCTTGAACAGGAAGTCGCGCTGAAGTTCCTCCCGCGATTGCAAGTACTGGACCCCACCTGGCGGCGTCGCGTCGAAAGCGAGGTCAGACTCGGGCGCGAAGTGGGGCATCCCAACATCTGCCGGGTCTATGACCTCGGGAATCTGGAGGGGGCCCCTTACATTTCGATGGAATACGTTGATGGCGAAGATCTCGCCTCGCTACTCCGGCGCGTGGGCCGACTGACCGGGACACGGGCCGTTGATATCGCCCGCCAGATTTGCGCGGGCCTGGCCGCGGCGCATATTCATGGCGTCCTGCATCGCGACTTGAAACCCGCCAACGTCATGATCGATCAGAAGGGGCGCGTCCGAATTACGGACTTCGGCCTCGCCGTCCTGGCTGGTCAAGTGTCGAGCCGTGAAATCCGGGCGGGCACGCCGCGCTACATGGCTCCGGAGCAAATCGCGGGCGTCGCGGTCACTGAGAAGAGCGACATCTATGCGCTGGGTCTCGTCCTTTATGAGATGTTCACCGGTCGACCGGCCTTCGACGCGGACAACGTCCTTGAATACCTGCGACTTCACCAATCGGTGGATCCACCGGCGCCTTCGACGATCGTGCCGGAAATCGATCCCAAGGTCGAGGCCGTCATCCTCGCCTGTCTGCGAAAAGACCCAACGGAGCGGCCGGAATCGGCGCTGCTTGTCGCGGCGGCCTTGCCCGGCGGCGATCTGCTGGCGGCGGCCTTGGACGCCGGTCAGATCCCGACGCGAGAAATGGTCGCGCAGGCCGCGGCACAGGGGCGCCTCAGCCGGCGCGGCACCTATCGGGCCGCCGTCGGGGCATTGGGCCTTTTTGTTGCCGCGATTGTCATTGGGAACAACACGCACCCGATCGCGCGGCACGGAGGGGTAAAGGCACCGGAAGTCCTGATGGAAAGGGCCCATGACGTGATCCGAAGGGCGGGCCGTCCACCGAGCCCGAGGCAAGGAGAGGGTCAATATGTCCCTGCCGAGGATGTCGTGAATTCGCGAATCGCTGCAACCGTAGACGGCGCGCCACTATGTCTGGCGATTCCGGAGCGTGATGAGCTTGTTTTCGTTTACTCCGAACACCGCGCGGACGGTGGACCGCTGGGCAGCGATGTCCTCTCGTTTCTCATGCCGGGTCCCCGGCCCCGGCTTTTCGATGCGGAAGCGAATCGGAAGACGACGGTGGTCCTGGATGGACAGGGGCGCCTGTTGTGTCTGGAAACTCCGACCCAGTACACCCCCACGGTTTCGGGTCAGGAGATGACGGCCGACTGGTCGGCGCTGGTTCAGACGACGGGCCACGACGTCCACGAACTGGTCCCCACGCAACCGGTCGCGGTTGGTGATTTCGATCGCGGGCAGTCCCGGGCTTTTCTTTCGCGATCCGGTGAACCGCTGAATCGATCCGTGCGAATTGAGGCCGCAGGGGAGCACGATCGCATTCAGTGGCTCGCCGTCCTGGACAAGGCTCCGTCTCGATCGGACTCCATTTTTTCCTCAAGTTCTGCGCGGTGGATGTTTGTAATGACGCTTCGGAACGCCGTGCTGTTGCTCCTTCTGGCGGCGGCGTTGCCGGCGGCCTGGAAAAACTGGAAACAACGCGGCGACCTGGCCGGCGCCGTGCGTTTAGGCTGCTTCGTCTTCGCCCTGCGGATGCTCGGCCATCTCCTGACCATGCGCAACGTCGGCGGACTGGCCGACGCCATCAACAGCGCCGCCGCCAACGCCATTAGCGCCTTGTGCGAGGGGATGATCGTTGCCCTATTTTACATGGCCATCGAAGCGCAGGTTCGACGGCGCTGGCCGAGAATATTGGGCGGTTGGAGCCGTCTGCTGGAGGGCCGGGTTCGCGACCCCTTCGTCGGTCGCGATGTTCTCCTCGGATGTGCGGTCGGCTGTTTCTGGGCGGTACTGGTGTTTGTGGATCGCCAATTCCCTGAGTGGACGGGATGGGAGGCGCGGACGCAAATGCGGCTTTACCAGGGCTTCGAAGATGTGTTCGGCGCGCGTTTCGCCGCCGCCGGAATCCTGAACAGCCTGCGCGGCGGGATCTACCAGGGACTGGTCGTACTGCTGCTCTTGCTCATCGGCACGTGGTTGGCGGGCGCGCGGCGCTGGCCGGCACTGTTTTTCGCGTGGTTGATCGGCGCGGCCATGTTTGCCCCCGCGGCCACGCACCCGCTGACCGCCTGGACGCTATTTGCCTTCGGCATCGTCGGCGTTGCCCTCTTCGTGCTGCTCCGCTGGGGGCTGGTAAGCATCCTCGCCGCGCTGCTGGTCGTTGGGTTCTTGACCGACTTTCCGGTTACCTTTGATCTCGACGCCTGGTTCGCCGGGTACAGTCTCTTTACCCTGGGAGCGACCCTTGGCCTGATCCTGTGGGGCTTTTATCAGGCGTCGCGACTCCCGTCCCTCGAAAACATGCGTAATTCGCCGCCGGGTCTCTCCTGATCCGAATATCGGCCCTCTCGCTAAAAAAAAGCACATTCTCACCTGCGGATTTCCCGGCAAACCGTCGCGTTGGCTGACGGCGAAGGCCCACACCGGGCCGGCGTTGCAGGTCACACGACTTCCGAGAACGGTTCTCGGCAATGCCGGCGCGAACGGTCAAGCCCCATAAGGAGCCGTATTGTGAAATACGCACGAATGAAGAAGTTGATGCTGGCGGTGAGTGGTTTCGTGGCCTTTCAGGCGGCCGGGTGCAGTTTCCTGGAGCAACTCCAGGATCAGCTCGGCGGCCTGATCCCGAACATTCCGGGCATCACGGGTTGAGGTCTCCCTTCCGGCGCCGGCGGCGATCCCGCCGGCGCCGACCACTCTTTGAAGGAATGATCCGCATGATGAGAGGGTGAGGCGCTGCGAGTCCCTCCTTCGATCGTACGCCTCTACCCTCTCGCGGATTCAAGCGGACGAGTAGGAAAAGCAGGTTAACGGCGCGTCCCCTCGCAGTTCATGGACGAAGCCAGTCGCAGAGAGAGGATGCCCCATGGCCCCCAAATATTCAGTTCATGTCGCCGGAACGGGAAGCTGTCTTCCCGGTGACCCCGTGCCCAACGATCGCGTCGAGCAGGTGCTCGGTCGGTTGCAGGATGCCCCGCCCAAGGTACTCAGCTTCGTGGACAATATGGGTCCGCGGATGCTCGAGCGCAGCGGCATCGACGCGCGGCACTTCGCGGTCGATCCCGAGACCGGCAATCTCACCCATACTTTTGCAAGCTTGTCCGAGGTCGCGGCGCGCAACGCCCTGGAGATGGCGGGGATGTCCGCCGGAGACGTGGACCTCCTGATCATGTCATGTCCGTCGTACGACCAGAGCACGCCGCCGACGAGCGCCCTGCTCCAGGAGCGGCTGGGCATCGAGTCCTGCGCGGAGATGGAGATTCACTCGAATTGCTCGGGCATGGGCAAGGGCGTGCAGGTCGCCTTCGATTCACTCACCAACGGCCGCTATCGCACGGCGCTGGTCTGTTACAGCCAACTTTCCTCCGTCTATCTGCGAAGCTGCTATTTCAATCAGCCGAAAATGGACAAGGTCAACGCGGCCTTGCGGTGGATATTGGCGGACGGGGCCGGGGCCGTGCTGCTTCGCGCGGGCGATCCGGGCGATACGCAGCGACGCGTCATCGACACGTTTGTTGAATCGGTCGGGGGTGGACGGCCCGCGGGGATGAAGGCGGGCGGCGCGGCGGCCGATTTGACCGATCGGACCTGCCAAATCCCGGAACTGTACGCCGCCGGGCGCCACCACCTGTGGCAGGACTTCAACGCCGTGAACGATTCCGCCGCGCCGCTGCTGCTCGAAGGGCTGGCCCGGTTTACCGCCAAGATTGGAATTCCGTCCAACACCGTTGACCACTATGTCGTCTCGATTCCGTCGCTGAAACTCTACGAAGATCACATTCCGGCTTTTCTTGACCGGCTGGGCGTAACGCGCGAGCAGATTCAGTTCCGCTGCGCCCGCATCGGGTATGTGGGGGGCGCGGCCACGCTGGTCCATCTGGATCAGATGGTGCGGTCCGGGGAAATCCAACCTGGCCAGCTCGTCGTCATTCACGCCGTCGAGTCGAGCAAGTGGATGACGGCGGGCTTCGCGCTGCGTTGGTAATACCGGCCGCGCGACGGACCGGGTAGGGATGACAAACGAACTCTTTGAATCGCCGGGATGGCGCAGGATCGCGTCTCCTGTCCTGGCCCAAACGCCGACATGCAACAACGGAATGGCAGGTGGATGAAGACGGGCGGTTGGCGGACCTCTTTGGCGGAGATCCGCCGGTTCCTGGACACCTGGTATTTTTCCATCTCCGCGGCGGGACATCTTTATGTGCGACCGCTAAAGGAGTCGATCACGGGCCGCGACGTCGCCGCATTTCTTCGCCGGCTCGACGCCCTGGGCGAGAGCGGCCTGCCCGAGTCGATGTGCTTCGATTTTTCGAACTTGGCCATTCCAGAGCGCCACTGGAAGCGCATCACGACGGAGATTCGCGGCTATGCGAATCAGATCAACGCCCCCAGCGCCGTCCTCTCCGCAGGCGAAGGGCGCGGCGGGCGGGTGCTGATACTGCGGTCGCTTCCGGGAATCATTGCAACGGCGGAGCAATGTCTATTGGAGAGGACGTGCCAGCCGGCGTTTGAAGGGGTCTAACAAAAGCCCCGCCGTTGCGGCGGGGCCGGGTCCCTACCTCTCGGGCCGGAGAGTAGAGAAAGGAGGCTCTCTAACGGGACCCGGAGAGATTCTAATCCTGCCACGGCCGGAATCAAGCCATGAGATAATGGCCGGAATACCGCCTTCAAATCGCGATCCGCCATGCCGTTCGACGGGAGCGGATGGGAATCGAACCCACCAGACGCTGCGATGCAACGCCTCAACGGCTTTGAAGACCGCGGGGCCCACCAGGAACCCGGACGCTCCCGCGGGCATCATACGACAGAAACGTCAAAACGCCGAAAAGTCAAAAAGTCAAAACAACGAAGATCTCACCACAGAGACACAGAGGCACGGAGACGAAAGAAGCTTTGCAATAAAAATCGAAATCAGTTACTCGGTGTCTCGGTGCCCGTGCGGAAAATGGCATCTAAGGTATGGAGGCGATCGCAGATTCGCGAAACGGTGGCGGCGAGGGCGACAATCAGGATGCCGTCGACCGTCCAGCGGAGGCGCTCCAGGGGGATGAAGGCGAGGGCGACGGCGAGTTGGGCGGCGATGAGGCCGATGAGCAGACCGCGCACCTTCAGCCGGTCGTCGAAGTAAAAGAGGCCGGCCAATCCGAGCGGGAAGACGAACATCGGGTGTGACCACGGTCGCATAAGCCGCCAGAAGACCGCCAGCCAGACGATCGACAGCACGATAGCCGCCGTCAAAAGCCATCGATGATAAGGGGTGCGGCGACCGGCGAGCGCGAGCGTCCAGGCGACGATGAGGAGCGTGCCCGGCGGAGTCCAGGTAACGCTGGTGCCGGCCCAGACTCGAAACTTGCGCAGGATGTTGAGGGCCCAATCGGCGGGGTGAGCGGCGATAAACGTGCGGCCCATCGCGTAGAGCCGGCGATCGGCTTCGACTTCGGAAAGACCCTTCCGACGCAGCCGATCGAACGCGCCATAATCGGCCTGGTCCATGCCGGGACGCTTCGAGTAATCGAGGTTGTTGCCGAGATAAAAGTTGAGTCCGCCGCTCGTCGAAAGCGTCCAGGCGCCGATGACGCGGCTATTGCGATCGCCCCAGCCTATTGCGGCCATGCCGACGCCCAAGAGCAATATCACGGCGCGGAGAATTCCCTTCACCGACGGGCCGCTTCGCCACGCGGCATGGAGTGCGAACGGAAGCGCGAAGACACCGGCATCCGCGCGGGTCAGCGCGCCTAGCCCCAACAAGACTGCGGTGCCGCACCATGCCGCCCACCGTCGTGCGGGGCGATCCGATTCGAGCGCGACGAGATAGAGGAGGATCGCGGCCATCAAGAGGGTGATGACCAGCGTCTCGGTCAGGTAAACGGACTGCAAATAGCGAAACGGGGCATAGAGTGCGGCGATCAGTCCGGCCACAATCGCGCCGCGAGGGTCCGACAAACGCCGCGCGATGAGGGCAATGAAGATCGTGGCGAACATCGAGAGGATGGACTGCGCCTCGATAATGCCGGAGTCCAGTACCTCGCGGCCCTGCCAGCGATCGACGGCGGCAATCAAGACAGGAAAGAGCGGCATCCGCTTGGCGAATTCGCCGGTAGGCGATCGCAACGCGCCGGTGTCAGACAGGGCGATGCCGAGCGAGAGGTACTCCTTCTCATCGTTCGACCGCTCGTCATAGACAAAGAAGAAAAAGACACAGGCATGGCTGGCTAGGGCGACGAGGAGGACGACGATGAGCCAACGGCCCTTCGCCGCTGCGGGCGGCAACGAGGGCGCGTCATCGGGCTGCGCGGACATCCAACGCCTTCTGGAGGGCCTCGACCTGGGCCTCGAGTTCCTTGATTTGCTTGGCCATCTCGGGCAGCCGCGCCGTGTAGGCGAAGGAGCGGAGCGCGTCTTTGAGCGGAATTGCGGGGGTTCCGGCAACCGATGTATCGGCGGGGACATCCTTCATGACGCCGCACATCGCCCCGAGTTGGGCGTTATCGCCGATGGTCAGGTGACCGGCGACGCCGGCCTTTCCGGCCATGGTCACGTGGTTGCCGACGACCACCGAGCCGGCGATACCTACGTGCGCGACGAGCATGCAATCACGGCCGATTTTCGTCCCATGGCCAATGGCGATCAGATTGCTGAACTTCGTACCCTCTGCGATCAGAGTGCGGCCGAGCGTCGCTCGATCGATGGAACAATTCGCGCCGATCTCGACGTCGTCGCCGATCTCGACGATGCCGATCTGCGGGATCTTATGCCATTTTTCCTTGACGGGGGCATAGCCGAGGCCGTCTTCACCGATGACCGATCCGGCATGAATGGTGACGCGATGGCCGAGGAGGCTGCCGTCGTAGATGACGACATTCGGATACAGGAGGCAGTCGTCGCCGATTTGGCAATCGCGGGCGATGTAACAGCCGGGATAGAACACGGCGTTTTTTCCGATCGTGACATTCTCGCCGATGGTCACGTTATGATGGATGCACGCGCCGGGGCCGATCTTGGCCGACGACGCGATCACCGAACGGGGATCGATGCCGCACGGCGGATGTTGTCGGTAGCCGTGAACGTGGACCATGACGGCCGTGACGGCGGCGTAAGGGTCGGTCGTGCGAAGGACGGTCAGCGCGTTGGGAATCGCCTGGTCCTGCGAGACAATGACCGCGCCGGCACGGGTGGTTTGCAGAGCCTTTTCGTACTTGGCATTGGAAAGGAAGCTGATTTCCTGCGGACCGGCGTCTTCGAGTGTGGCGACGCCGATGACCTCGCGGCCGGCGTCTCCGATGATTTCGCAGGGCATCTGATACTTCGCTAGGATGTCGGCGATCTGGCTGAGTCGATAGGGCATATAGGATTCGACCACCCCCGGTCCGGCCGCATGGAATCCGCGAGGCCACTGCTCGATTATGCGGCGACGACGGCGGTGAGTCAATTGCGTTGGGCCGTTCGAGGCTGCGGCGGAACGCTATAATAACGCGAATGCGACCGTTCGGCACGTCGGCAAGGTGAGAGCGTTTTGACACTCGGTGCGATCGTCATCGTTGAGGATGAGCAGGCCATCCGCCAGGGCGTGGTTGAAGTCCTCCGCAGCGCGGGGTATCAGCCGATCGAGGCCGCGGACGGTCAGGCCGGTCTGACCGCGGCGCGGCGTCCGGACGTGCGGCTCGTCCTGCTCGACCTGCTTCTGCCCAAGCTCGACGGCATGGATGTTCTGAAGAACCTGCGGAAGACGCATCCGACGCTGCCCGTGATCATTCTGACGGCGCGGGGGACCGAGGAGGAGCGCGTGTCGGGCCTGCGGGCCGGGGCCGATGACTATGTTGTGAAACCGTTTTCGGCGAAGGAACTGCTTGCCCGTGTGGAGGCAGTGCTTCGGCGGAGCGCGGAGCGGCCCGCGCAGGTGCAACGTCTGCGCGACGGGGGATTGATCGTGGATCTGGCGAGGCGGGAGTTTTTTGCGGGCAAGGGCGAGCGCCAAGCGCTTTCTGAGACGGAGTGTTCGATCCTCAGCCACCTGGCAGCACACGCGGGCCGGGCCATTTCGCGCGAGGAACTTCTGGCGCGGGTGTGGGGTGTCGGCCGGGGCGTGGAGACAAGGACGATCGACATGCACGTCGCCCGCCTCCGCGCGAAACTGTCGTCGGCGTCCGGGGAAGATGGCGAACGGTTCATCGTCACCGTCCGCGGCACGGGGTACATGCTGGGCGCCGATCTTCGCGCCGAGGCGAGCGGCGCCTCGCGGGGAGGGCCGGTATGACGCTGCCGAAAACCACCCGGCGTCGAGCGGTCTTCGCGCTCGCACTCATTTGGATTCTGGTGATCGGAGGATTGGCCTGGGCGACGTCCGCAGCGATCCGGCTGGAGCGACTGGAGGCGCGGTATGAGCGCGACGAAGCGGAGACCGTCCGGCTGGAGCGCGCCGTCCGGTTGATGGAGGCAGTGGTCGCGCCGGTTCTCGATCAGGAATCGACGCGCCCTTATGAACATTTCCGCGCGTTTTATGTCCCTGCGAGAGCGCGCGACAAGATGGACGGATCGGACGTCAGCGAGCGAATCCTGGTGCCGTCGCCCCTTCAGAATTTCAAAGGGCCGGATTGGCTCTTGTTGCACTTTCAGGGCTCCGATACCGAGGGATGGGTATCGCCGCAACTGGAAGCGGGCGCCGGCAGCGCGATGCCCGCCGGCGCGTTTCCGGCGGCCGAGCGGGCCCGGCAGGCATCGGCGGCGAACTGGCTGGCCGCGCTGCGGGATCGCTATTCGCCCGTCACGATGCTCTCTATCCTTGAAGAGGCCCTGTCGAAGGAGATCAACGGTCGCAGCTCTCTCCTCGGCGAGTCTTCGACCTGGCAGGGGGGGCGAGCGGAGTCCAGCCCGGCTCGATCGACTTTTTCGTCCGATACGTCCGGACCGCCCGACAAGGAGCCGGGACGGGGCGCAGCGGATTTTTACCGGCGCAGCGCCCGGCTTCTGCAAATGCAGCGCGAGTACTTCCCGCTCTACCAATGTGAACCGGAGACCGTGGCGCTGGAAAACCTCGACGCCGAACGGCGCGAGCCACAGAACAACGGGACCAGCGGCGCGTGCGTGCAGGTTTCACGCACCCTCATGATGCCAATCTGGCTGGACCTGACGTTTGACGGCCGACAGCAACTGGCGCTGGTCCGTTCGGTATCGGTGGAGACGCAGCCCTATTGCACGCTTCAGGGCGTTCTGATCGATTGGGATCGGCTGCGTGCAGTCCTGGAAGGCGAGATTCGGGACATCTTTCCGAATGCGCGCGTCGTTCCCCTGGCGAGCTCCGAGTACTCGGAGCGACGGCCGCCGCATGGCACGATGCAGAGGATTCCCGTACGCCTTGAGCCGAATGAGGCTGCCGGGGTGCGGACCCGTGAGAATGAAAAATCTTCGTGGGGGGGGTTGGCCATCGCATGGGCGGCGACGCTGCTGGCGCTGACGGCGATATCGTATGGCACCCTCAAGTATATTTCTTATTCGGAGCGGAGGATGCAGTTTGTCGCGGCCGTGACGCACGAACTGCGCACGCCGTTGACGTCGTTCCAACTGTATAGCGATCTCCTGGGCGAAATGAAAACGGAAGACGGCGAAAAACGGCGGCAATACGCCAGAACGCTGGGAACGGAATCGAAGCGCCTGGCGCGGCTCGTGGAAAATGTCCTCGCGTATTCGCGGGTGGGCGACCAGAGCCCGCGGCTCAGCCCGCAGGCCGTTTCCCCGCAGTCCCTTTTGGACAGTGCGGTTTCACTGACGGCCGAGACGTGCGCGGCAGCGGCCAAGCAGATCGTGGTCGAAAACCGCTGCCCGCGCGAGATGATGCTGCACACCGATCCGCAATTGGTCGTACAAATCCTGGCCAATCTCCTGGAGAACGCGTGCAAGTACAGCGGCGATGCCGCGGACCCGCGGGTCTGGCTGTCCGTTTCGCCGGCGGGCGACGGGGCGATCTTTGAAGTGGACGACGCCGGGCCGGGCGTGCCGTCGCGGATGCGCCGCGCGGTTTTCGAGCCCTTTCGGCGCGGCAGCTCGGAGCCGCAGCGCAAATCCAGCGGCGTGGGACTGGGTTTGTCGTTATCGCGCTATTGGGCGGAATGTCTGGGCGGTCATTTGTCACTCAAAAAGAGCACGCGCAATGGCACGCATTATTCCTGTTTTGCGCTGACGCTACCGAGTCGCTTGCCGGCCAATCGGGAGATCGTCGGCAGTTGATGGGCCGACCGGCGTCACCACTCCAGGTCTTCTTCTTTCGGCGGCGGCAGCCAATTGGACGTAAAGACGTTTCGCAGGTACTTCCGGATGGCCTCCCGGCGCTGCTCGTCTGACCAATCCGACTGGCGCTGAACCCAGGCGATGAAGACCGGATTGCCGCGGCCAATTTCGAAGGCCTTGGCAAAGCTGTCCTTGAACATCGACGCGGCCTTTCGCGCCTGTTCCTCCGACCAATCCGGTCGTTTCTTGCGCAGTCCCGCCGCGCCGACATCGATGCCGCACTCGACCGCCAGGGCGTGCGAGGGCGCGACGGCGGCCCAGGTTGTCTCGGGAGTACTCAACTGTAGCTCCACTCGCTTGCGCGGGGGAAGGACCAGCGTCATTCCCTTGAGCATGGGAGGCTCGGGTAGACCCTCGGCCGCCATCTTTTTGCGGACCTCTGCGACGCTCCTGGCGTGGCGCGGTCTGGTGACCATGATCGCGGGGTCGCGCTCCAGGAGATGGGCGTCTTCGAGGGTGGCCGCGACCGGCGGATCCCCCGGGTCCATGACGACGACGAGGCCCTTTTCCAGTTCGCGCTTGAAATTCCGCTTGATGTACTTCTGCACATCGCGCACCCAGCGATCGGCCTCGCCCGCGGATTCGGCACTTCGGGCGTAGATAAAAGCTTGCGGGGTGTGAAAGAGCCTTCGGCCTCGGTATTCGGCGGAAACCTCGCGCGGGGCCTCGAGGAGGACTTTGGGCGGCTGCGGACCACACCCGCCGGCAACAAGAATGAGGACGACGCCGGATACGGCAATACTAATTCGAACTAGACCGGATGACGGAATCGTGGGGCCTATTGACGCGATCATTTGTAATCCCTTCGAATCGCCCTGTTGAACTCGCGATCACGCCGCCTCGTAGGCCTTGCGGAGCCAACGGATGAGTTCAGCGTCGACATCGGTTTTCTTTTCTACGCGGACGCGATGGCTGACCATGGCATTGAAGCTACCGGATTTCTCCAGGCGCGGCGTGGACGACTCGCCTTTGAGGTTGATCCCGACGTCCACGCGCGTTGCGGTTGACGGTTGGACGATCGCGAATTGCTTGGACCGCCGCAGGCTGACGTACGCCTTCTTCGGGGCGATCTCGACGTCGCCGCCGAATTTGCCGACTGCGGTGAGCAGGGCGTCGTAAATCGGCCGCAGGCCCGCCTTGGCGCCGGCGTATTGCCCGTCGACAAGGTCTTCACCCTCGACCGGCGCCTCGCCGGATGCGGCCTGCAACGTCTTCTGCGCGACCAGATTCGCGTATCCGTGGCCCATGCCATGTTCCGACTTCAGAAATGCGACGATCTCGCCGTGCCTGGACTTTTTGGAAGCCGTTGCAATTTTGAGCCATGCATCCAGCGGCTTTCCCGTCTTTTCCTTCAAGTTTGAAATCATGGTTGCCAGCATTTCTTCGGGAGTCTTGGCCATTCGGTCCCCTCGTTTGTCGTTGTTGATTGGTTGGTCCCTCACCCCTCATCGGGCGCCGACAATGGTAACGGATTCCGATACATCTCGACCAGCCCATTGCCGCAGACCGGTCCGGACCAAACCTGGTGGCCATGAGCGCGGCGCGAGCGACGAAAGTCGCATAGAATTCGCCCATGGAGCGCGCGGCCGTCGATGTAGACACCCTTCCATCCACCGTTGCCGCGGAGATGCGCGCCGCGTCGATCCGGCATCGACGCCTTTGCGTCGTTATGCTCGGTCTTGCGGCAGGCTTGTCAGCGGTTGCGAGCCTGCTGCATTTCGCCGCGTTACAATGGATAGATCGATGGCCCTTTCTTGCGCCGTCGCAGGTCCCCGAGTTATATGTGGGCATGTGGATATTCGGCGTACTGGCCGCCGTAACGGCGGGCGGGGCGCTCGTCGTGCGCCGCAAGGCGAGCGGGTCGGCGAGATTGGCGCGCCTGTTCTTGCTGGCAGGGGTGGCGCTGGGGATGATTCTGACGGACCGGGCCTTGGCCTTTGTCTTCCCACCGCCGTCCGAGTTGAATTCGCTTCTGGAGCCGCACCCGGAAAGGGGCTGGACCCTGCGTCGCAGCGCGGTGGGAACGGATGCCGGCGTCCATGCGCGGACGAACTCCCTCGGACTCCGCGGGGCCGAATTGCCGCGTGACAAACCGGCGGACGAGTTTCGCATCCTGTTCGTCGGCGATTCGGTCACCTTTGGCTACGATTTGTCCGACGATCAGACGCTTTCGGCGCGCTGTTGCGCGGCCTTGACCGGCCGGTCATCCCGCGCAGCCGTTCGGTGTGTCAATGCCGGCGTCAGCGGCTACACCACGTGGCAGGAGCTTCATTATCTCGAGCACGACGGGCTCGCGCTGCGGCCCGATTTGATCGTGCTCCAGTTTTCGTTGAACGACATCCTCGATGTGCTACTCGTTGAGCCCGGCCGCGTGCATGGCCGGCGGATAGAATTCGAGTTCTCAAATTCTTCCCATTGGTCGGGGATCGTCCGGGCGATTACCTCACTTCGCGCGCGCCGTTACTGGCGACAGGCTCGGGAAAACCTCGAATGGATTGATGAAGGCGATCGGGCGACGGTCGCGAAGCTCGGCTCGTTTGCGTCCATGTTCGCGGAGCCGCCGCCGGCCCCGGTGGAAAAGGCCTGGCAGCGCGTGCTCGTCGATCTGACCGCGTTTGACGCGTTGTGCAAGGCGCGCGCGGTCCCGTGGGCTTTCATCGTGACGCCGCCGCGCTCCGAATTGGATCCGAAGGTGGCCCACCTCCGGCCGCAGCGGCGCCTGCGGGTGTGGGCTGACGAGCATCATGTCCCGATGTTCGATCCGCTGCCCCTTATCCTGAAAGAGGGCGAGCGCCGCGGAGTGTCGGGCGATGCGATCTATATTGATGAAGGGCACCCCACGGCGGCGACGATGAAGCTCATCGCCGAGGCCCTGGCGAGTTTTCTTGTTGAACGAGGCTTAATAGGCCGACGCGCTACTAACGATCCAGCTCCGCCGCGATGATGTTGAGGCTGCCGAGGACCGCGACGACGTCGCTGATGCAGTGACCAACGACGAGCTTGGGGAAGCATTGGTAGTTGATGAAGCTGGGCGGGCGGCAGCGGGCGCGGTAGGGGGCGTTGCCGCCATCGGAGGCGAAGTAGAAGCCGAGTTCGCCGTTGGCGGTCTCGTTGGCGCCGTAGGCCTCGCCGATCGGCGGCGAGAAGCCGCGGTTGGTCATGATCTGTTCGAAGTGATGGATCAGGCCCTCGATGGAGAAGTAGATCTCACGCTTGTCCGGCAGGGTAAGCTTGTCATTGGGCAGGACGTTGACCGAGCCGGGGGGGATGTTGTCGATGAGCTGATGGACGATTGAAATGGCCTGGCGCATTTCTTCCAGCCGCACGAGATAGCGGTCATACACGTCACCGTGCGAGGCGACGGGCACTTTGAAGTCGACGGCGGATGAGCCCTTGCCGTCCCAGTTGTCAGCGTAGCACAGGTACGGTTCATCCTTGCGGAGGTCGCGCTGGACTCCGCTGGCCCGGGCGATGGGGCCCGTCCAGCTCCAGGCGATGGCCTCGTCGTGCGTCAGGACGCCGATGCCGCGGGTCCGCTCGACGAAGATGCGGTTGCGCGTCAGGAGGGACTCCGTATCGTTGATGGCCTGGGGGACGCGCTTCAGGAACGCCTTCACGTGATCGGGCCACTCCGGCGGCATGTCGTACATGAGCCCACCGACGCGGGTGTAGCTCGTCGTGAAGCGGGCGCCGCAGATTTCCTCGAACAGGTCGTAGATGTGCTCGCGCTCGTTGAAGGTGTAGAGGAAGGCGGTGAACGCCCCCAGGTCCAGACCCGCGGTCCCGATGCAGAGTAAGTGGTCCTGAATCCGGGCGAGTTCGGCGATGATCGTCCGCAGGACTTTGCACCGCGGTGTCAGTTCGATCCCGAACAGTTTCTCGCAGGCGTGGTGCCAGGCGATGTTGTTGGCCATCGGGCTGATGTAGTTCATCCGGTCGGTGACGACGACGTACTGGTTGTAGTTGAGGTGCTCCCCGAGCTTCTCGAAGCCGCTGTGCAGGTAGCCGATGTGGGGTGTGCAGGCGACGACCGTCTCGCCGTCGAGTTCGAGGACGAGGCGCAGGGTCGTGTGCGTGGCCGGGTGCTGCGGCCCGAAGTTCAGCGTCCACAAATCGCCGCCGACGTCTTCACGCTCGAGGCGGGTCGGCTCGATTTTCGGCATCGTCGCCATCAACGATTATCCTCCACGGCGTCGACAATACGCCCGTAGGCATCGTAGGGCAGACTGCAATTGTCGTCCAATTGGCAACGTCTGTTCCTGGCACGTTGACCGGGCGCGGTGCTCGTTTGTATAGTTTCACCTTCGGTGTAATCCCAACGCAACCCATTGCGCAGCAAGGATGCCATGCCCGAGATCAGGAAGCTCGACCCCAGCCTCGTCAATAAGATCGCCGCGGGCGAGGTGATCGAGCGGCCGGCTTCCGTCGTCAAGGAATTGCTGGAAAACGCCCTCGACGCTGGGGCCACGCGCATCGATGTCGCGCTGGAGGAGGGGGGCACGCAACTCATACGCGTTGCGGACAACGGCTCCGGGGTTGCGGCGGGGGACCTGCCCCTGGCTGTGGCGCCCCATGCGACCAGCAAGCTTCATACGAGCGACGATCTTTTCAACATTCGCACGTTGGGCTTTCGGGGCGAGGCGCTGGCGTCGATCGCCTCCGTCAGCCGACTGCGGATGGCCAGTCGGACCGTCGGAGCGATCGAAGGACATGAAATCATCTGCACTGATGGACAGATCGAGGGGCCGCGGCCCTGCGCCGCGCCGGTCGGTACCTGCGTCGAGGTACGGCAACTCTTTTTCAATGTGCCCGCGCGGCGGAAGTTCCTGCGCCAGGCGCCGACGGAACTGACGAATGCCACCGAGCAGCTCGCCCGGCTGGCGCTGGCCCATCCGCAGGTCGCCTTCACCCTCGCGCACAACGATCGCGCGTCGCGGAACCTTCCGGCGACGGCTGATCGACGGGCGCGGATAGCGGATTTTTACGGCGCGGAGCTCGCCGAGTGCCTGATTCCCATCGACCGCGAGGAGCGCGGATTGCGGATCGAGGCGTTAATCGCTCCGCCCGCCCAGTCGCGGGCCTCGACCAAATGGCAATATCTGTTTCTCAATGGGAGATTCATCAGTGACCGGCGAATCGGATTTGCGATCCGTGAAGCCTTTCGCGGTCTCGTCGAGCATGATCGCTATCCCGTTATTTTCATTTTTCTCACGACCGATCCTCAGGCGTACGACGTCAATGTCCATCCCACGAAGATCGAGGTGCGTTGGCGCGATGCGGCGTTGGTGCAGTCGCAGGTGCTCGCGATTTTGCGGGAAACGCTGCTGTCGCGCGACCTGACGCCGGGGCTGAGCCTGGCACGCTCATCGAGCGGGGCGGCGGCACTAACCGAGGACGATCTCGGCCATCAGGAGCGGACCCGGGCGGCGCTGGCCGACTATCTCAAGTCGATCGACCCGACGCAGGCGCGGCTGGCGTTCCAGCCGCCGCGATTTCCGTCGGAGAGCGTGCGGCCATCCATCTCGGAGACGTTGACGACGCGCTATCCTTCGTTTGAAGAGGCCGTCGCGCGGCCGACTCATTCGACAGTAGTGACTCACTCGGGTGAGGGCGCAGCTGCGGAACAGCGGCCGCCAAACGGCAAACCGGTTTCGGGGGAAAATGAATCATTCGAGCCACCTCCAGCGAATGTGCCTCCGGTGCGAACTGCCGCTGAAGCGCAGGCCTCCGTCATCCAGGTCCACAATACCTATCTCGTCGCGCAGACGGAGGACGGGATCATCATCGTCGACCAGCACGCTCTGCACGAGCGGATTCTCTATGAGCGATTTCGCGATCGAATCCTGGCCGGAGCGCTGGAGTCGCAGCGGCTCCTGATCGCGCCGACGATCGAGGCGTCGGCCGGGATGGTCCAGGCGGCGGAGCACCATCGCGAACTGCTCCTGCGGCTGGGGATCGAGCTGTCGGTCTTCGGGCCGACGACGCTGGCGGTGCTGGGCTTCCCCAGCCTGCTCAAGACCGTCGAGCCGGGCGAGTTCGTCGCCGACCTGCTGGAAAAGCTCGCCGAGCAGAGCGAACCGCCCTCCGATGAGACGCTGCTGCACCAGGCGCTCGACATGATGGCTTGCAAGGCGGCGGTCAAAGCGGGCGATCCGCTGACAGCCGAGGAGATGCAGGCCCTGCTGATGCAGCGGCACTTGACCGACCGCTCGTCGAATTGTCCGCATGGTCGCCCGACGACGCTGCAACTGTCGACGCGGGATTTAGAACGGCAGTTTAAGCGGGTGTAGTTCAGCAAAGTGACGAAGCTCCGCAGCTCAAGTATCATTTGGAGAAATACTACCGGGAGGTACCCATGAAATTCGCCACACGCGCCATTCACGTCGGACAAGAGGCCGATCCCACGACCGGGGCGACGATCGTCCCCATCTACCAGACTTCAACTTACACTCAAGAGGGCATCGGGCAACACAAGGGCTTTGAATACTCGCGGACCGGCAACCCCACGCGCGCGGCGCTGGAAAAGTGCCTCGCCTCGCTGGAAGGGGCGCAGTACGGCCTGGCCTTCGCCTCGGGTACGGCGGCCAGCGCGGCGATTATGAATCTCCTGTCCAGCGGTGACCACATCGTCTGCGCCGACGATGTGTACGGCGGGACCTATCGGCTCTTCGAGCTCGTCCTGAAGCGCTATGGACTGACCTATTCCTGGGTGGACATGACGCGGTCAGACAACGTCAAGCAGGCGATGCGGCCGAACACAAAAATGATCTGGATCGAGACGCCGACCAACCCACTGCTCAAGATCGTGGATATCGCGGCGGTCTGCGAGATCGGCCGGCGAGCCGGAGCGATCAGCGTCGTCGACAACACCTTCGCCAGCCCCTGCCTCCAGCAGCCGCTGGAACTCGGCGCCGACATCGTCGTCCACAGCACGACCAAGTACATCGGCGGCCACTCCGACGTCGTCGGCGGGGCGGTCATGCTCAGCGACGAAAAGCGCTACCAGACGATCAAGTACCACCAGAACGCGGTCGGCGGCGTGCCGGGGGCATTTGACTCGTGGCTGGTGTTACGCGGCCTCAAGACGCTGGCCCTGCGGATGCAGGCGCACTGCGATAATGCGGCGAAGGTCGCGCAGTTCCTCGAGGGACACCCGGCCGTCGAAAAGGTCGTCTATCCCGGTCTCGCCTCCCATCCGCAGCATGCCCTCGCGGGTCGGCAGATGAGCGGCTTCGGCGGTATGGTCTCGTTCGTCGTGAAGGGCGGAGAGGCGGCGGCACGGAAGATCGCGGGGCGCACGCACCTGTTCGCCCTGGCCGAGAGCCTCGGCGGCGTGGAAAGTCTTATCGGCCACCCGGCGACGATGACCCATGCTTCGATTCCCGCGGCCGAGCGCGAGTCGCGGGGCATCACCGGCGGTCTGCTGCGGTTGTCGGTCGGTATCGAGGACGCGGACGATCTGGTCGCGGACTTGGAGGGGGCACTGGCGGTCCTTTCGCCGTCGAAGGCGGTCGCGGCGGGAGTTTGAGAGCGCTTTCTTCAGATGGCGCAGATGAACGCAGATTAAGAAAGGGGTCTTCGCTTGCCGCTCCCAATCACCCGCTTGTTCGCCAAGACACGACAGTCCGCGGAGAGAACGATCAACGAAATCAAGCCGATGCTGCGGGTGCGGTCGAAACGACAGTTGATGCAAGGTTTCAAGGGACGTTATCTCCACGGCGAAAGGGACCTCGGGAGGCGCGCTCGGAAAAACGCTTGGTAGTGCTTGATGGGAATGCAGGCTAACCCTTGAGTTCGATTTCACGCGTCAGTGAGACTGACTTGTCGCCGATTTTATCCCGGATTGTCGCGCTGATTTTGTACACGCCCAACTTGTCGTGGGGCTCGAAGCGTATCTTGATCACCAATCGATTATCGAATACTCGAAAGCGTGTCGGGATTTTCCCAGACAGCGCCTCCAAATCCTTGAGGTCCGCTTCTTCATAGACGTCGCCATCCGGGTTGAGAATCTTCAAATCATACGTCACGTTCGCATTCAAATCATCTGCCAACTCGATTCCGCCGAAAACGATTTTGATGCCGACGATATCGCCACGCTTGGCCGTCGACTTGTGGCCAATGCGCGGCGCATCATCGACGGGCTTGTCGAACTCCGCCATTTCCTTGTCAGCCATCACGTAGAGGTCCGCGGAGAAGGGTCCGTCCTTGTGTGGTAGCGCGTCCTTTGGTTTTGCATAGGACACCATTTCTTGGAGCTTTTTCTTCACGTCGCCCGTTCGCGACATAGACTCCTTGTGGATCAGCCGATACACAAGCTCATGCTGAATCATGTTACTTTTCAGCGACCATTCGGCGGCGCCGCGCGTCACTTCATCCTTTGTTGCGTCGCCACTCAGCGGATGCTTCTCATCCAGCACGTCGATTACCTTTTTGACATACACGACGTCGCCGGAAGCCAAGAAAGCGCCCCACATCATGTCGAGATCGCCCGGCCCTTTCATTTTCTTCTTTTTGAGATTGACGGGCTTTTTCTTGGCAAACGCGGGCATCTCGCCAAAGATTTCGGCGACCTTTTTCGCGTGGCCGGAGCGCCAAAGCGCAATCTGTACAGCCTCCTTCGTCCTGCCGGTGAAATCCGCGCTTTTCGCAAATCGGCCGACTTCTGAGGGGTTATCTGCAAATACGATTGCAAGGAACGCGGCGGTCGGAGTTAATGCGGACGCGTTGTCGTCGAGCATCTCACTCTCTTGCAACCATTTGAGGAAATTGACGACGGAGGAAGTATCTTTGTCCAAGTAGTAGTAGGTGACGAATTTGTCAAACTCGGCAGAGCCCTGGGGCGGGTCCTCCAATGCAGACGTATTTGCCGAAAGCGCGACGAGTCCCAACACAGCAAACACGCAACTTCGCATTTTCTTGCTCTCCTAACGATTGGTAGGTCAGATTTTATTCTAACGAATGACCGCGGCCGAATACAATCGCTAGGTCTGATGCGTAATTGTATCCGCGCACAGTTCAACCTGATGGCAGCGTCAGCATCGATGAGAGTTTGATAATCGTATTCCAATTCCGCGCGGTCCCACGGGTGGCGAGGGACTTTTCGATGAGGGTGTTGGTCAGTTTGGAGCGGCCAATGCCGGCGGGGTAGACGGCGTAGAGGTGGCGACCGTCGGCGCGGACGATCTCCGGGCCTTTGATGGCGGCTTGCAGGGCCTTCACGAGCTTCGCGTCGGGGGCGTCCTTGAGGAACACGACGAGGAGGTGGCTGGGATCGGATTTGGCCTCTTTCGGAAAGGGGTTGCGGTCGATGAGGGTTTGCCACTCGTCGGCGGTGCGGACGAAGTAGTCGGGCGCGGCTTTCAGGCGCTTTTTCGTTTCGCTTTCAAGCAGGCGTTCCAAAGACTCGGGCGAGCGCTTGCCGGCCTGAAAGACAAGGTTGCCGCTTTGGAGGAGCGACTTTACGCCGGTGAAGCCGAGGGATTCGAGCATGGCGCGAAGGTCGGACATGCCGATGAGGTTGTGACCGCCGACGTTGATGCCGCGGAGGAGGGCGATGTAGGAAGACATTAAATCAGGATACAGGAGACTGGAGACAAGAAACAAGTGAGATGATCGCGCTGGGGTGAGGCCCGTTAAGGGGGCGACGGTGGAATCAGGGGCTCAAGCTGCGTGATGAGCGCCGGGATGTGAAAAGTCGCCACGCGCCAGATTCGCTCATGTTCGATCTCGCCGTAATCATGCGCCAAAACGTGTCGCTGCCCGGGTGATCTTGTCCCAGGGGATTTCGGGGTGTTGTTTTTTGAGGACGGCGGAGACTCGACGGGCGGCTTCTCCGATGATCTCGATCTGGCGTTCGACCGCCGAACGCAGGAGTAAATCCCCTGCGTAGTCGTCAAAGCTTCGATCTCGGGTAAAGAACACTACCGCCCGCGCGGCGGTCAACATGTCTTCCAAATAGGATGCGTCGCTTTGCTCACGCGGCATAAAGGACCCTGCGCGTGCTCAAGATTTCGTGTTTACGAAAAGGATTGCGCAGGGCTTCCTTTTCAATCAGGTCTACGTGCCGCCCGTAAAGGGCTTCCAGTTCGTCCTGAAGATCGAACAGGTCCCACAGGCTCCAACCCGCGCCGGGCTCGAAACTGACCAACACGTCGACGTCGCTCTCGGGCCCAAAATCATCCCGGAGCGCCGAGCCAAAGATCGCGAATTCCCTGATCTTCCACCTCGCGCAGAGAGGCTTGATATCGAATAACGCAATTTGAATTGGGATTCGTCCGTCCATGGTCTCGAAACCTCTAACATCGCATTTTAGCGGCATCGCACATTTTTGTCTTTTTCGGTGCACCAAGTGGTGCCGCACTTTCTTACGCGGGTCGATCCGACCCGGTGTACGGCTCATGGAGCCGGACCGGCGCCGTCTTCGTCTTGCGCAGCCGCTCGTTGAGCACCTCGACGAACAGGGAGAACGCCATGGCGAAATAGATGTAGCCCTTGGGAATGTGTTGGCCCCAACCTTCGGCGATCAGCGTCAGGCCGATCAGGAGCAGGAAGCTGAGGGCGAGGATCTTCACGGTCGGCCGTTTCTCCACGAAGCTGCTGATCGGACCGGCGAAGGCCATCATCAGGGCGACGGCGATCACGACTGCGGCGATCATGACGGCGATCTGGTCGGCCTCGACCATGCCCACGGCGGTGATGACCGAGTCCAGCGAAAAGACGATGTCCAGGAGCATGATCTGCACCAGCACGCCGCCGAGCGAGGGCCGGACGCGGGCCGACGACCCGCCCTCGTCGCCCTCGAGTTTCTGGTGGATTTCGTGGGTGCTCTTGGCCAGGAGGAAGAGGCCCCCGCCCAGCAGGATCAGATCGCGGCCGGAGATCGCATGACCGAGGATGGAGAACAGCGGGTTGGTCAGTCGGATGATCCACGCCAGCGAAAACAGCAGGGCGATCCGCATGAGCATCGCGAGGGCCAGCCCGATCCGGCGGGCCTTGGCCTGCTGGGCGCGCGGGAGCTTTCCGGCGAGGATGGAGATGAACACGACATTGTCGATGCCGAGGACGATCTCCAGCACGGTCAGCGTGCCGAGGGCGATCCAGACCTGGGGGTCGGCGATCCAGTCCATCCAGCCACTGTATCGCGTCAATCGATAAAGTAAAAAAACGTAAGGCCGAGTTGGCATTCCGGTAAATACCAGCCCGGCCTTACGCTGCAAGAGAAAAACTAAGGAGCGCTTAACTCCCTAAGAGGCAGCGCTGAAGCTTTTCCGCCTTAAGTGCGGGGTCTTCATCGCTGTCCCGAAGCCGGTCAATGAGGGCCTGGATGTCCCGACCGTCGATCACCCCGTCGCCGTTGTAGTCGCAGTCCGGGGAGCGACCCTGGGTTGCGGCTGGTTCAGCATCGGCGAACAAGTTCGCTGTTTCGGGGTTGACGCCGGCAGGGCCGTCGTGGGCCATCTCACGAACCGAGCGTGTTCCAAAGAGACCAGGCAAGACGAACAAAACGGCGACCGCCGCGGCGGCGGCCAGGGGAATCGCGACGCGGACCCATCGGTGGCCGGCGTGAGCGGCGCTCCGGCTCGCACTGGAGCGCCGGTCCGCACGCCAAGGATAGGCTGCCGCCGAGGGGGCCAGAGCGCCATCGCGATGGGCTTGGCCGAGCTGGGCGAGCAGGCTATCGAGATCCGTTGGGGTCATGACGATTCCTCATTGGGGTATTGCAGGTCGAGGCCCCCTTGCGCAGAAAAAATGTCGGAGATTTTCAGACCCTTGGCCTCCATGCACCGCCGGAGGTCGGCGAGGATACGGGGCAGGTCGCGCTCGCGAAGCGTCGCCTCCGGGATCGCAACCTCTTGTGCCACAAGGCGTAAGGTTTCGCCGGCAAAGAAGCGACGGCGGACGATTTCGGCGTCTTTGGGGCTCAACCGGGCCACGCAGTCGTTGAGGCCGACCAGCAATTCAGCCTCGGAAGCGATCGTCTCCGGGCTGGGCTCGCCGGTCTGGGCAGGGCGGAGGTCGTTGGGGCCGCCGAGGGTGGTGGGGGACTGGCGACAGTGTTCGCGATAGACGTTGAGGACGATTCCGGCCATCCAGACCAAAAAAGGGCGGTCGGGGTTGAAGCGCTTGCGCTGCTCAAAGGCGCGGCACCAGGCCTCGTTGACCAGTTCGTCCACCCAATCCGGTCGGTGGGAAATCCGCCAGGCGCTCAGGCGGACGCGCTGGTGATAGAGGTCATAGATGCGCTCAAAGGCCGAGTCGTCTCCCGCCCGCACATCGACAAAAAGCTGCTTTTCCGAGCGATCGGCCATAGCCACCTGCCGGGCGATGATACCAGAAGCGAAAATAAAGCCGTTGGGGCGGCTGCTCTACATTTTTTGGGGAAGCCGCTAAACTGCCGGTCCTGTTGGAGATAGTCGCCTTCAGTAGGGGACCGGAATGCGGCTGGTACGGAAATTGCTGGGGAACGAATGAGCATGAAGATTGCCATACCCAAACCCACCAGTGAAGGCGAAACGCGGGTCGCCTTAATCCCCGAGAGCGTGGCGAAGCTGACGAAGGCCGGGTTGGAGGTGCTCGTCCAGGCGGGTGCCGGCCGACCGGCCTCCTACGCAGACGCTGATTACGAGAAGTCGGGGGCTCGCGTCGTCACTGACGCAGAAGCGCTCTATGGCGAGGCCGATGCCGTGGCGCTCGTTCATCCGCCCGGCGAGGCGGACATCGCCCATCTGCGCTCCGGCACCATCCTGATCAGCGTCCTGAATCCGCTGGTTCGCCATGATCTGGTCGGCACGCTCGCGGATCGCGGCGTCTGCGCGATCTCGCTGGACCTCGTGCCGCGGATCACGCGGGCACAGGCGATGGACGTGCTCAGTTCGATGAGCAGCATTGCGGGGTACAAGGCGGTGGTACTCGCGGCGGCGACACTCGGCCGGATCTTTCCAATGATGATGACCGCCGCGGGGACGATCAAACCGGCGCGGGTGCTGATCCTCGGCGCGGGTGTCGCGGGGTTGCAGGCGATCGCCACGGCCAAGCGGTTGGGCGCGGTCGTCGAGGCGTTTGACGTGCGGCCGGTCGTGAAGGAGCAGGTGGAGAGCCTCGGAGCGCGGTTCGTGATCGTCGAGGCGCCGGCGGAAGATGCGCAGGACAAGGGCGGGTATGCCAAGGAAATGTCTGAGGCGTACAAGCAAAAGCAAAAAGAGACGATCCACCAGCATGTCAAGGAATGCGACGTGGCGATCTCGACGGCGCTGATCCCCGGCAAGCCGGCGCCGAAGCTCATTACGGCGGAAATGGTCCGCGACATGCGGCTTGGATCGGTCATTGTGGATTTGGCATCGGAGGCGGGTGGGAATTGTGAGTTGACGCGGCCGGGCGAAAACGTCGTAGATAACGGCGTGACGATCATGGGGCCGAAAAATCTTCCCGCGAGCGTGCCGTATCACTCCAGCCAGATGTTCTCGCGGAACCTCACGGCGTTCTTGCTCAACATGACCAAGGACGGCCGGATCGAATTCAACATGGAAGACGAAATCGTACGGGATACGCTGGTCACGCGCGATGGCCAGGTCGTCAACGCCCGCGTGCGGCAGGGGATGGGACTGGCGGCGTTGGAAGTACGGCCACCGGAGCCGGTGGGGGCCGCGTAGCAGTACCACAAAGGCAGTTCTCGAAGACTCGACCTGCCCTACAGGGAGACAATTGAATGGAATCACAGATGGAGATGAGCATCTATGTGTTCATGCTCGCCACGTTTATCGGCATCGGCGTGATCCGACGGGTCTCGCGGCTGCTGCACACGCCGCTGATGTCGCTGACGAACGCGATCTCGGCCATTGCGGTCGTCGGTGCGATCATCGTCGCCGGTGGCGAGCACTATCCGACGCACATCCGCGTCATGGGCGCGGTTGCCTTGTTTGCCTCCATGACGAACATCATCAGCGGGTTTTTGATCACCAATCGTATGTTGAAGATGTTCCGCACGCAGAAGGGGGCGAAGTGATGGCGATCGTGGCCGCTGCCCCCCAATCTGCGGTATACACACAACTAGCTTACCTTGTCGCGACCGCCCTGTTTGTTTTTTCGCTGCACTGGATGGCGGAAGTCAAGACGGCGCGGCGCGGCGTGTTCGCGGGTGTCGCGGCGATGATTCTTGCCGTCGCAGCCACTTGGTGGCCGCAGTGGGCGCAAGAGATTCCGCATCACTGGTGGGTGATCGTGCCGATCCTGTTGGCCGTGCCCATTGGCATCTGGCTGTCGCTGGTGCCGCTCACGGCGGTCCCGCAACGAACCGCATTGTCACATGCCTTCGGCGGATTGGCCGCGGGCCTCGTAGGCACGGCAAAATATTACTACTGGATTCACAACGAGCAGGAGATGCTCACCGCCTTTCGCATGACCGCGATTATTGCGGAAATCATCCTGGGATATCTGACGTTTACAGGAAGCTTGATTGCGGCAGGGAAGCTGCAGGAGATCAAGTGGATTCCGCAGCGGCCGTGGGTCTATAAGGGGCAGAATCTTGTCAACCTCGGCGCGTTCGCCCTGGCCCTGGGGCTGGGCATCGCCCTCATCCTCAACCCGGCGCAGGCGTGGTCGCCGTGGGTCTTTGCGCTGATTATTCCTTTGGCCCTGGCATTTGGCGGGATGCTCGTCCTGCCGATCGGCGGGGCAGACATGCCGACGGTCATTTCTATCTTGAACTCGTACGCGGGATTGTCGGCGGTGGCGATGGGGTTCGTGCTGGATAACAAGCTGCTGATTACGGCAGGGGCACTGGACGGCTCTTCGGGTCTGATCCTGTCGATCATCATGTGCAAGGCGATGAACCGGTCATTTACCAACGTGCTCTTCGGCGCGTTCGGGCAGGTGCAGGCCAAAGCGGCGGCCGCCGAGCAGAAGACCTATCGGAGCGCGACCGCGGAAGATGCGGCCCAGATCCTGGAGGCGGCGAGTTCGGTCGTGATTGTGCCGGGCTACGGGATGGCCGTCGCCCAGGCGCAGCACAAAGTCCGCGAGCTCTACGATCAACTGACCAAGCGCGGCGTCAACGTACAGTTCGCCATTCATCCGGTCGCAGGCCGAATGCCGGGGCACATGAACGTGCTTCTGGCCGAGGCGGACATTCCCTACGAGAAGCTCAAGGAGATGGACGAGATCAACTCCGACCTGCCGCAGGCGGACGTGGCCCTGGTCATCGGGGCCAACGACGTCACCAATCCCGCGGCCCGCCACGACAAGGCCAGCCCCATCTACGGCATGCCCATTATCGACTGTGACAAGGCCAAGACGGTCATGGTCATTAAGCGCAGCATGAACCCCGGCTTCGCGGGGATCGACAATGAGCTGTACTACCTGGATCGGACGATGATGTTGTTTGGCGATGCGAAGTCATTCGTGGGCGAGATGGTTAAAGAGTTGTCCGGTGGCGGCGGGCACTGAGCCAAAGTCAATTCATGTCGCGGACGGCCTACTACTGGGACGCGATCAGCCTTGAACACGATACGGGCAGGCATGTCGAGCAGATTGCACGCGCCGAGCGGTTGCGGCCGGAGGCGATGAGGGCCCAGGTGCCGGAACTCGATGCGCGGGCCGTCGTGGATCATGATGCGCCCAGGTGGATCGTTCGGGTTCACGAATCGGCCTATCACGACTGGGTGGCGGAGGCGTGCCGGCGCGGTAAGTCGCTGCTGGATGGCGGCGATACCGTCGTCTCCGAGCGCAGCTACGAGGCGGCGCTGGGGTCGGTGAACGCGGCGCTGACAGCTGCCGACGCGGTCATGACGGGGCAGGCCGACAACGCCTTTTGCGCGATGCGACCACCGGGGCACCATGCGCTGCCTCATGCGGCGATGGGGTTCTGCCTCTTTGGCAATGTGGCCATTGTCGCCCGCTATTTACAGGAGCACCACAAGATCGGCCGGATCGCCATCGTCGATTTTGACGTGCATCACGGTAACGGCACGCAGGACATTTTCTACCGTGACGGCGATGTACTCTTTGTCTCGCTGCATCAGCATCCGCTGTGGCCGGGGAGCGGGATGGCGGACGAAATTGGCGAGGGGCCGGGAAAGGGGATGACGCTGAACATCCCTATTGCTCCTTTCACGAGCGAGTCGGAATACCTGGCGACGTTTGAAGCGCGGGTGCTGCCGGCCGTACTTTCCTTTAAGCCCGAGTTCCTGCTTGTTTCTGCCGGATTCGATGCGCACCGCGATGATCCGCTCGCCAATCTTCAGTTGACGGAGACCGGCTTTGGGCAATTGACTCGCTGGCTGAAACAACTGGCGGGGGATCGTTGTCAGGGCCACATCATCAGTTGTCTCGAAGGCGGGTACAATCTCGACGCGCTGCAGAGAAGTGTCGCCGCGCATGTGCTTGCGCTGATGGAATAGGGATTTCTTCGCGTTGCTGATTCCCGATCTTCACGTAGAATGCTAAAAAGACCCGGCAAACTTGCCGGGGGCTTTAGTTCAAGGACGGCTCCGTGCAGCTCAATATCGCCAATGAGTACGATCGCCTGGAGACGGTTCTCGTGCATCGCCCCGGCGACGAGATCGACCGGCTGACGCACGACAATATGAAGCGGTTCCTTTTCGAAGATATTCCGTACCTCGCCGGGATGCAGGAGGAGCACGACGAATTCGTCGGGGAGATGCACGATCGCGACATCCGCGTGCTCTATTTGGAGAAGCTCCTCCTTGAAGTACTGGAGAAACATCCACTGGCCAAGGCGCGGTTGGTCGAGCAGGTCTGCACGACCGATCAGGCACCGGCGATTGTGCCGGACCTCCTCGATGAGAAGGTCGTCTCGAACGCCGCCCTCATCGGCGTCTTTTTCCACGGCCTGACCAACGCCGAGTATTACGAACTAACAGCGCGGCCGCCGTTGGCGGGTTCGGCGCGGGCCGCGTACATCCTTCCGCCGATCCCCAACGCCTATTTCAGCCGCGATCCTGCTGTCGTGGTCAATCGCTGTGTCGTGTCGTGCAAGATGCACTATCCCGAGCGGGTCCGCGAGGCGATCCTGGTACGCACGGTGCTGGAGCACCATCCCGAGTTCGCCGGTCACAACGTCGCCTACGGCGGCTCGGACAACCCGACGGAAGACCGTCCGTTCACCATCGAGGGCGGCGACTTGATTGTGCTCAATTCGGAAGCGGTGCTGGTCGGGGTCAGCGAGCGGACGCGATCCGAGACGATCAAGGTGCTCGCCCGCAAGGTGTTTACCAGTGGGCAGGCCAAACGGTTCTACGAGATCCCCATCCCGACGCAGCGGACCTTCATGCACCTCGACACGGTCTTCACCATCGTCGATCGCGGCGTCGTCGTATGGTATCCGGGCGTGATGGAGCAGATCGAGCGGATTGATCACTTTGCGTGCGACGAGGCGGGCAGCGTGGTGCGCAAGAGCGAGTCGCGGTCGCTGACGCAGATTCTCAGCGACGAATTCGGCAAGGAGTTGAAGGTCATTCGCACCGGCGGCGGCGACGAGCACTTCGCCAGCCGCGAGCAGCGAACCGACGGGACGAACATCCTGGCCATCGCGCCGGGCGTGGCCTGCACCTATAAGCGCAACGCGCGGACGATCAAGGCGATGGAGCAGGCCGGGATCGAGTGCATTGCGGTGGGGGGCTCGGAACTGGTGCGGGGCCTGGGTGGCCCGCGGTGCATGACGATGCCTTTGCGAAGGGTTGTGGCGTCCTGATCGGAGCCCGGAGCGCCAGCGACGGGATGCGTCATCGCTGCTTGGCGCCGATGCGATAGCTGCGGAATTGACGTTGCGGGTTGTTGTAGTCCTGCCAGTTGTTCCCGCCGAAGTAGTCGCGGTAGTACTCAACGTAGATCGTGTCTTCGACGCTCTCGACCTGGCCGGCCGTGGCAGGCCAGGGTTCGCGGCCGATTTGCGTCGCGAGGGCGGCTGACGGGTGCTTGCCGAACAGCAGCGTTGGCGCGACGGCGTAGCTGTCGTCATAGACGTAAGCATCGTCGCAGCAATGCGAATTCGATGACGCACAGCCCCCGGCGAGGCCGGCGGCGGCCAAAAGAATCAAGACAATACGCGCAGGTCCTAATCGGCGAGACATTCGGACTTCCCCCTTCGCTCCGGGAGATTATACCTGCAAGGGGTGGGCCACTTCTTGTCGCGCGAACCGATTGAGTGAATTAGGACGCAGCTCCAACGCGGTTACAACTGCGAAAATGAGGAACGATCCTCGCGCCGGAAACTTTGCCGGTCATGACGGCGCGCTGATTGCGGGCACCGTCGGCGCAACGGCCCGATAAGCAAGTCATTATCGTGGCCCAGTGAAGACCGTTTTGGCATCCACGAAGCACAGCTTGTTGCCGAACGGATCGTGGATGTAGAACGACCGCTCGCCCCAGGGGCGCTGCGCGATCTGACCGGCGGGGTCGCCGTGGACGTCGCCGGGGGCGAAAGCCGCGCCGGCCACTTGGCACGCTGAGTAGGTCGCCTCAAGGTCATCGACCGCGAAGTAGAGCCACTCGGGCTGTGGCGTGGGCTGGTAGTCGTCGCCGTCGGCCTGTGGGTCGAAGCAGGCCAGGATAGTGCCGTCGCAGTCGAAGTAGTGGCGGCCGTCGGAGACGCGGAAGCCCGGCGCGCCGAGGACGGCGGCGTAAAACTTTGCGGCCCGATCGATGCCTGAAACGGGCAGGATGACGCGGAAGAGCTTGGCGTTCATGGCGAGCACACCTGAATCGACCACGTCCGGCGCCCGCCGGCGGGCAGGCTTCGGGCCCGACGTTACGGCGAGGAATCGTCGCCGGATTGGGCCACGTCGTCAAAGGCCAGCGTGATCTCAATTGGCTTTCCGTCGCGTTCGATGACGAGCGCCAGAGGCGACTGTTTCAGGACCTTGCCTCGCTCACTGAAATTCAGCGATTCGAAGACCCTGCCGTTGGCTTTCACGATGCGGTCGCCGGTCTTCAAACCCGCGCGCTCGGCAATACTTTTCGGCACGACTCCGGCAATGGTTACGGGGCCATCGCTCATCGACATCATCATGCCATAGCGGCGTTTTTGCGAAGGATCGGGCTTCCAGCCGGGAATTGGAGTGAACCGGGCGCGGCCACCGTCGAGGTCCAGTTCCACGGTGAACCGCGAGAGCACGCCGGTACCCACCACGGCATGTTCGAAGCGTTTGTTGAACTCGAGGTCCGGGTCGACGATTTTTTGCCCTGCAATCTCCGCCGGGCCGTCCAGCGTGGCGATTTCCAGTTCGAACTCGCCGCTGGCCGTCCGGGCGCGGGCGGGGGTGGGAGAGCCTTTCAAGGTCAGCTTGTCACGAAGTTCCGACGGGACGGACAGGTCGCGCGTCATGCCGGTGTCCAGGTGCGCTGGAACGGTCTCGCCGCCGATGGACAGATCCAGCAATGGGATTCCGTGCGGGCTCCAACACGTGACTGTCCCGTCGCCTTCGGGCAGGGGTTCCTTGCTGAGTCGCAGCTCCTTTTTCGCGAAGTCCAGCGTGACCACGCGATCGCTGATCGCCGGAAGGCCCACGATGCCGTCCACATCGCCCAATCCCGCAAGAATGGCCTTGTCGCCCCAGACGACCGCGGAGACGTCCTTGAATTTCTCGCCGCAGATTTCGAAGTCGACGGTGGCCGTATCGACTTCGACGGCGTGCGGGGCGGCGGGATCGCCGATCCGGGTCTTTCCGCTCGACTCGATTTTCAATTTCTCGGCGAGTTCAGGGGAGAGAATGGCGACGCCCGCGCCGGTGTCGAAGACGAAACGGAACGGGCCGCGCCCCTGGACGCGAACATCGATGACCGGCCGGTCGTTTTCCATTTTCATCGGTGTGACGGATACTGACGAAGGTGAGGAACGGCGCTTTGACGATGCCTCGTCGCGCTTGTTCGACTGGGGTGCATGGGCGGCTACCCTTTCGGCGGCTTTTTTCTTCGCTGAGGGCTTCCACTGAAAGGCGATCCGCGAATGCGGGTAGTCCAGGACCATCACGCTTTCAGACAGGAGATCGGTGCCGATGTTGCCGTCGATGTAGGGGTCGGCGAAGGCGCCGACGGCTTCGGTTGCGAAGCCCGCTTCTACTTTCTTTTGCCGCTGGCCGCCGAACTCCAGCCACTTGATCCTGCCGCTGCGGCTGGACTTCATTCCACCCACACCGCCGTACATGGCGGTTTGCGTTTTTCGGCCGTCAAGCAGCTTCAAGCGCTCGACGGTCGGGGCATGGAACATGACCGTGCCGCCGGCGCCGGTGTCGAGACGAAATACGGCGTCATGGTCTTCGAAGCGGCCGGGGACGGCAGGCACGCGATCGTAAAGGATGAGCGGCGTCCAGTCGCCTTTGGCGAGCTTGTAAGTAGCGGGATCGAAAACGCTGATGGACTCAGCACTGACCTCGAATTCGACGACGCATTGGGCAAGCGTGCCGTAGCCAATGATGCCGGCGATCTTTTCGCCCATGTGTGCGTCGAGAAACGCCAGGTCCATGCCGGCGGCGAGTGAGTTGCGGAGGGTCAACGGCCCGAGCTGAAGTGTCCTCGGGCGGCAAAACGACGCCGTCGTCGCGCCACCGGCGCCGACGGCGGGCACTTCGGCAAACGTCTCCAGGTCGGCTTCTTCGATGGCCCGGAGGTCCAGCACGTTTTGTCCCGCGCCGGTGTCGAAGATGAACCAGCCGAGGTCTTTGCCGTTCACACGCGGGTGCACCATGAGGTGACCCGTCGGGGCCCGTCTGACCTCGAGGCGCGCGGCGGCCGCCGCGTCAACGCTGCTGCTGGTTGTGGGCGCAAGGTCCGCAAGTTCCGCTGACCAGTCTGGTATGGGAATCAGCTCGGCCTGGGTGAATTCGGAGATCGTAACGCTGCCATTTTCCGTCTTGGCGGTGATCTTTCGGGGCAGGCGGAGCGGGCCGACGCGCAGCTCGCCTTCGAACTCCATGGTGGACTTGCTGACAGGGTCGTCGAATTGCCAACGAATCGGCCGCCAGGTCTTCCGGTCGATGGTCACGCTTCCCGCCGCCCGGCCATCATCGAGGCTGAACGTGAGATCCACCGTCTTTTCGTCGCCGGCGTCGTCGTCCAGGACCAGCGAGGTGGCGCGATCGCCGGAAAACCACAGGCCCGACGCGGCCCACGCCCCAAAAAGGGCTTCGGTGCGGTCGCCGAGCGCTTGATCGACCACCTCGCCGCCGATGTCGCGGGCGCGAACGGTCTTTCCGTCAAACACCGTTGCTCGCGAGAGCTGCGCGTCGAACTTTTCCTTGAAGCGACCGGCGGCGTCGAAGATCGCGGTTTGCGTGCCTTTCAGGCCGGCAAACTCCAAGGGGCCGCTCAGTCGAACAGCGCGGTCGCTTTTTTCAAAGGCATCGATGCCCAATGCGGCGCGAACTTTTTCGACCACCTCGGCGGCGTCGTGCGCGTGCAGGGGAGCGGCGAGGACGAAGATCGTCGCCGCGATGGGCGGCCAATTAATTTTGCGTGGCAGGGGCGAGTTCATTTTTTCACTCCGATTGATTTTGGTTTCGCCGGACGCTGGCGCGGCGGGGCCAGGACGAAGGTAAAGGCGACGGGCTTCGCACCTTTGCGGGCGTCGCCGCTTCTCACGAGGTTGATCATCTGCTCGATCAGGCGATTCAGGCGCCGGATCTGGGTCGACGTCATCCAACCGCGGGAGCGACCTCCCCAGGTGTCGCGAAGCGGGCCGTTTACGACGGAACGGGCGGAGGCCATCGCCCGTTTGAGGTCGCGACGGGCCAGGCGAAGAACGCCGTCGTGAACGGCGCCGATCGCGCGCGTGCGGCTCTTGTCGCGGCGGTCGTAGCGGATCCTTAGCGGGCGGCCGGGGACGTCGTAGAGGGCGGCGGCGGTGCGGCCGTTGCCGACCGTGCCGTTCTGCGTCAGGAGGCCGACGGCCTCGAGTCTGCGGATATGAAAATAGAGCCGGTCAGGCGGCCGACCGAGTGCGGCGGCCATGCGGGCGATGGAGCAGGGCCCGGTCGCCGTGACGACGTCCACGATTTCCTGGCGAAGGGGGGAGGCGAGGGCGGCGATCTGCCGCTGTTCGTCGATCCAGTAGGTTTGGCGGTTTCGGGTCATGGTTGTCTATTGTAATATCGAACGGAATTACAATAATAACTTCACGGCGAAGGCGCCAAATTGCCGCCGGTCGTGCACTTATCGTTCGGGCGTTACTATGGCTCCCATGAGCCGCATCCGGCACTTGGCTGTTGCGTTATTTCCGCTCTACCTGGGCGGGTGCGCCAGTGGGCCGTCGCGGCTTGTTACCCTCGGCGATTCGATCGAACCGGTCCGCAGCACCTTTAACGCCGACCGGGATAAGCCGCGGGTCGTGGCCGTCTTTTCCCCGACGTGAGGGGGCTGCGTGTACGGCGCCCGTGCGGTGCTGAAGGAAGTGGTGGAGGCGGCGCCGAGGGCCGACGTCCGCGTGATCGTCGTATGGCTGCCCATGGTCGAAACGGACAATGCAAAAGCGGCTCGCGAGGCGGCGCGGATGTTCCGCGATGAGCGGGTCACGCAGTTCTACGATCCGCAGCGGCTGCTGGGGCTGGCCTTTCCTCGCGACGTATTTCCGAACTGCATTCACGACGCTCTGCGGGCGACGCCGCCGGAGCACCCGTTTCACGCGGACCTTCAGGCCTGGGCTGAGAGTCCGCCCGATCAGCAGGTGATGTGGGACGCCGTGTTGTTTTACGATCGAAACGGCGAGTGGGGCGAGCGGCCGCCCAAACCAAGGCGATGGTCCAAGCAGGTCGCATTTTTTGAAAACGCCGGACCGGGCGAGCCGACCGCCACGTTTTTCCATAACGACTGCAAAGCCCCGCCGGTGGATTCGGACTGGCACATTGAGGTGCGGAACGGGCTGCAGGCGATAGCTCGTTAATGGTGTGTCGTGGTAGAATGGCCGAATGAGCGAGACGCTTGACCGGATCAAAGTGCTTGTAGCAGGCGGCGAGGTCAAGGTATCCGACCACGGCTATGATGAGTTGGCGGCCGATGATCTCTTGGCGGAAGACGTGTTCGCCGGGCTCGCGGCGGCCGAGGTCGTCGAGGATTACCCGACGTACCCCAAGGGTCCGTGTGTGTTGACACTGCAAAGAGATACAATGGGTAATCCGATACACGTCTTATGGGGAATCCCTGGTGAATACGAAGGGCCCGCTGTCCTTGTCACTGCTTACCGGCCTGACCCAAGCAAATGGTCGGTCGATTTCAAGTCGAGGAAACAATGAGCCGGTTTATCAAGAAATTCGTAAGACAGGATGATTACGTCGCAGAAGTGGATGTCGAACTCACCGACGATCCGGTGGGATGGGGTCCATACCTGTCGCTCTCCGACGCGAATCGGCTCGATGCGGTGCGGGTTGCCTTGCGGCAAGGTGATTTGTCGAGCGCTTCGCGTCTGGCGACGATCTATCGCCTGACCCCGATCAAAGCGACGGCATGAAAACGCGACGAAATCGTCTCGACCCCAGATCGTCGCTGCAAGTTCATCTGGCCTTTGACTCCGACGCAACGGGCTGGGCATATCTCACGCTGAGTGCCGGCCGCTCAACGCACCAAATCAAGTGTTCTTGGCTATGTGACACTTTGGGCGATTTAATCCGCAGCCTTACCAAAACTACTGCCGTTGGGAAGGACCAGATTCACGCGACAGACGAAAGCCATGAGGACGTGCTCATCACTGTCCGCCGAGTGGGAGAGTTCCTGGAGTTAATCGCGAAGAAACGCCTGGTGGCAGCCCGACGAGAAAATTGGAGAACGCTAGGTCGATATCGGGGCAAGCGACTCAGCGTTTGCAGCGAGATTGCTCTCGCTTATCGGAAGGCCATCGAGCCGCTGGGACCAAAAGGATACTACAAAGTGTGGGGGCATTCTTTGCCATTGGACGAGTTCAACGCATTTGTCCGTACTTGCGTCGAAAAAGAGAAGCCGGTGGCGTCGTAAAACGCCATGGGCAACACGTAGTCGCATTCGCCGCTCCCGTCCTTCGCCATTCGCACTTCGTCATTCCGTCAGCACCGCCGTCGCCCACGTGCTCGGGTCCATCCACCAGTTCAGATCATCTCCGACGGTCAGCCACTGCTGGCCGAGTTCGGTGTCTTCGAGCATGTAGTAGAGGCCGATCCGCGGGTTCTCGGTGGGGTCGAAGCCGGCGAGAATGGCCGCGGGCAGGTGGGCGGTGAAGCTGTAGCCGTCCTTGCGGACGTCGGCGGCGATGGGAATGCTCCCGGCGGAGGCGAGCGGGGCATTTTGCATGGCGCGGGGAACGATGGCCGCGGCGGCGACGGGCTCGCGGCCCTTCGCGCCGCCGCCGGTCGGGAGGAAATAGAAATGCTGGCAGAAGCGGCTCGCCCGGCGGCTGTCGCGGGTGTCGCGCATATCGGTCATGAGCCGCAGGCAGTCGGACTGCTTGAAATGCTCCGGCTCGCACTTGAGCGGCCGTCGCTTGCCGCCGACGCTGACGGCGAGATAGAGACCGGCGTCGTCCCAGGTCATGAGTACGTCGCCGAAGGGCTCCTTGCCTTCCAGCTCGTGCAGCGGGGGCAGGAGATAGCGGCGGTCCCATTTGTCCGCCCGGCCGTCGATGGAAGGGGGCTTGGGGCAGCGCAGGAGGGGGAATTCGAACTTGAAGAGGAAGCGATTAGGAATCAACGAAGCCATAAGTCTCACGCGCGACGAAATTTGCAATCCAAATCGACATTCGCGTTGGAACCCGGAAAATGCCCGTTGCGTCGGCGATTCCTAAGCGACTGAATGTATGAAAGGATCCTATCATGAAACCCTTCTCAGGACTCTTGGTCGCCGGTGTAGCCCTATCGAGTGTTGGCGCGACGGGGTGCCATCATGCGTTTGGATGTACGAGGGCACAGCTATCGGAGTGGCGGCTCGATTCGGAACGAAAAATCGAAATTGTGACTTTCGATTCAATCTACCCGCTCTGGGCTGGTGATGTTCTTACCTATTCGCGCGCCATACTTCGGGTATTACGTGAAGATGGATCGCGTCTTGATGATGCGGAACTCTGTTATCGCTATGGCCTAGATCGAATGAAGGCTGGGCCTCTTAGATTTGAGAACATCGAGATTCGTGCCGACGACAATCGAACGAAGCTTTGGATCGTCGATTCGGAATCCCGCTCGATAATTGCGACGTACAATCTTGGGACCGGTGAAGTATCCGACCACCGTCAAAATGGGCCAGCATGGGCTAGGGCGGATTCCGGAATATTGCTCAATCGCATTCGTCCCGCTGAATCGATTGATCTCAAGAACCAAAGCAGGGGCTAGTCGTGCCGTAACGCCTCAATCGGATTCAACCCCGCCGCGCGGCGCGCCGGCAGCAGGCCGAACACGACGCCGACGCCCGCGCTGAAGACGAAGGCCAGCAGCACGAGCCACCCCGACATCAGCGGCTCGATGCCGATCGCCTCGGAGATGGACATCGAGCCGATGACGCCCAGGACGATCCCGACCGCGCCGCCCGACGTGGAGACCACGGCGGCCTCGACCAGGAATTGCCGGTTGATTGCCTTGGTGGAGGCCCCAATCGCCATGCGGATGCCGATCTCGCGGGTCCGCTCGGTCACCGCGACGAGCATGATGTTCATGATCCCCACGCCGCCGACCGCGAGGCTGACCAGGGCGAGGAAGAACATCAGCAGTGTCATCTGATTGCTGATTGTGCGGGCCTGTTCCTCTTTTTCCTTGAGCGTGGTGACCTTGAAGTCGCTTTCGTCGGCCTCGGCGAGCTTGTGCCGCTGGCGGAGCAGGTCGGTGATCTGACCAACGGCCGGAACCACGTCGGCGTCGCTGCGGGCCGAGCAGAGGATCACGTCGGGTTCGGGCACGCCCATGAGATCGCGCAGGACGAGCGGCAGCGGGACGATCATCGCCTTGTCCTCGTCCATGCCGAGGGGATTGACGCCCTTCGGCTCCAGCACGCCGACGATCTTGAAGGTGAGCTGACCGACGCGGACGCTCTGGTTGAGCGGACTGCGATCGCCGTAGAGTTCGCGGACGACGGTCTGGCCGATCAGGCAGACGCGGCGCGGGGCGACGATGTCGAACGGCTCCAGATCGCGGCCCTCGGCGACGGCCCAGTTGCGGATCGCCGTGTAGTTCTGATTCGCCCCGGTCACGGCGACGTTGGTGTGACCCGATTCGTTGACCACGCGGAGGCTGTGGCTGCGGATGCCGGTGGCCATGGAAATGGCGTCGCACTCGGATTCGATGGCCGCGGCGTCGGAGCGGGACAGATTGCTCTTGAGGGCCATTCCCGGCAGGGACGTGTCGGTCTTCTTGGTCTCCTGGCTGATGATGAAGATCATGTTGCGACCGGCCTTGCGGATGTCGCCAATGATGGAGTCCTTCACGCCCTGCACGACGCTGACGCAGATGATGACGACGGAGACGCCCATGATCATGCCGATCATGGTGAGCATGCTGCGGAGGCGGTGCCGCCACAACTCGCGGAGGCCCATCTTGAAGCATTCGATCCAGAGAGCGAGCATTAGCGGGATTCTCCAAGGATCGAATGCGGAAGTTGGTATGCGGAAGTCGGAATGGGGAATGGAAGAAATTGCACCACAGAGGCACAGAGACACAAAGACGACGGAACGATGGGCCGGTCAAAGGGAAGGACATCGACAAGGCGGTGATGATTCGCACTGCAATCCTGAAACAAAATCCGTACTACCTCTGTGCCTCTGTGCCTCTGTGGTGAAAACAAAGTGGGGAGCATCACGCCACCTCCGCTTCGAGGGCGCGAACGTCGGGGACGGCCGGGCCGCCGCAGCGGGGCGTCGGCTGGTCGGCGATCACTTCGCCGTCGCGGAGGACGATGACGCGCTGCGTGAAGGAGGCGATGCCGGGATCGTGCGTGACGATGATGATGGTGCGATGCTCGCGCTCGTGCAGGTCCGCCAGGATCTTCATAATCTCGCCGCTGGTGTGCGAGTCGAGGTTGCCGGTCGGCTCGTCGGCCAGAAGGATGCGCGGGTTGTTCACCAGCGAGCGGGCGATGGCGACGCGCTGTTGCTGACCGCCGGAGAGCTGCGACGGCAGGTGGTGGCGGCGATCGCCGAGGCTGACTTTGTCGAGCGCGGCGATGGCGGCGGCGTGGCGTCGTGCTGTGGGGACGCCGGCGTAGACCATGGGCAGTTCGACGTTCTCCAAAGCCGTGCTGCGTGTGAGCAAGTTGAAATTCTGGAAAATGAAGCCGATGTAGGTGTTTCGCAGGATGGCCAGTTCGTCGCGCGAGAGATTGCTCGTCACCTGGCCGGCGAGGCGATAGCTCCCGCGCGTGGGCACGTCGAGCGCGCCGAGGATGTTAAGCAACGTCGATTTGCCGGAGCCGCTGGCGCCCATGATCGCCAGGTATTCGCCCTCGGCGAACGTGAGATTCAAACCGCGCAGGGCATGAACGTCGCCAGCCTCGTAGATCTTGTGCAGATCATGCAGTTCGATGACCGCCCCGTTGGAGCGGCCGTGCCCGGCGGGGCCGTTCGCGTTGGTCTCATGCGGTGGAGTCATGGATGTGATGATCAGAGCGTGCGGTTGTCGGGCCGGGCCATCTTGATCGCCTCCTTGAGGCCAAAGCTCGACGAGGAGTTGTCGATGAAACGTTTGACGAAGGATTCGCCGGGTTTAGGCCCGGAAAGGATCTCGGTCGAGACGTTGTCGGTGATGCCCACCCAGATCGGCACGAAGCGCCACGTCTTCGATTTTGTATCGAAACCCCACACGCTGGCCTTGGAGCAATAGTCCGCGGGATTGCCCTCGGCGTCGGTCGTGGGTTGCGGCGGCCACTCGACGTCGCCCAGCAAGTCCTGGCGCTCTTCCAGCGACAGCGGCGGTTTGAAGCGGAGGGCCGCGTTGGCGATCTGTGGCACGTTTTTCTTCGCCACACATTCGATCTCCACATTCACCGACAGACCCGGAACCAACGTTCGTTTCGCGTCGTTATCGACCTCGAAGAGCACGGTATACGTCACGACGTTTTGGATGACATCCGGCTGATTGCGCTTGTGCAGGATCTTCCCTTCAAACTTGACCGGCCGCTTGGCCTCGATGGTGAACCGCGCCGGCTGGCCGATCTCGATGTGACTGATGTCGGATTCGCTGATCTTGGCGCTGACCTTCATGCGATCGAGGCTCGGCGCCAGGAGAAAGAGCAGCGGCGTTTGAAACGCAGCCGTCACCGTTTGGCCTTCGTCCAGATATCGGCGTAACACGATCCCGTCGATCGGAGAGACGATCGTGCAGCGCTCCACGCGCGTCGTGGTGAAGTCCAGCCGGGCCTTGGCCTGGTTGAGAGTGGCCTCCGCCTGCGCGACCACCTGCTCGGCCCGCTGGACCAGCAGTTTTTCATTGTTGCGGGCCCGGTCATAGGCGGCAGTCGAGGCCGTGACTGCCGACTTGGCGCGGAGGTAGGTGGACTTGGCGGCGACCAATTCCGCTTCGGGGGCATCGCCGCTCTTGGCCAGATTCTCCACGCGGTTGTTATTAAATTCCGCGCTGACCAACGCCGCCTCGGCGGCCTCTTTCTCGGACAGGGCCTGTCGTGTCATCACCGGAAGATTGGCGATCTGCTCGTTGCGGGCGATCTTGGCATCCGCCAGCGCGCCTTTCGCTCTTTCAAAATCCGCATTGGCCTGATCGTTTTCCGCCTGGGAAAGCTGCGGATCGATCCGGCAGATGACCTGCCCCTTCTTGACCGGCTGATCGTTGTCCACCGGCAATTCAATGATCTTTCCCGTGACCTCGCAGCCCACTTCGACCGTCGAAAGCGGCTCGACGGTGCCGCTGGTCTCGATGGTCATCGTCAGGGGGCCGGTCTCAACCGTTGCCACGGAAATCTCGAAATCGCCGCCGCCGCCGGTGGTGGAGATGAAAAGGGCCGATCCGCCGATCACGACGACGACGGCAGCCACGATCAACCATGTGCGCATCAAATTGACTCTTCGGCGAGGTGTGTCCCGCAAAACATGATTATAGTAGCGGCCGACTGCGGGGTTGCAAAGTTCAGGGTGCAGCGAGTGCGATCAGGGTATCGAGCCGCGCTTTACCAGTTGCCCTGCGGCCGCAGGCCTCGCGTCAGCGGTCCTGACAGGGGCAGGTTTGCGCCCGGAACCCAGCGCCGGGTCGATGCGCTTGGCGATCTCGCCGCGAACAAACCGGCGATTCGTGCAGTCCGCGTGGCCGCCGGTCCAGCCGAGAGAACTGTAGCGCGAACTCCAGCCGATGTTCACGATCCGGCCGCTCGCCTTTCCCGCGCCGCGGAGGCCAACGAGGCCGGCGGCATCGTCAAAAGTGCCATCAATCGTGCCGAGCAGCCGTACCGGCCCCTGGAGCACGGGATCGCTGGAGGCGTAATAGACGTAGATGTTGCCCTTCATGTTCTCCAGCGCCTTGCGCGTATCGTATTTGGACGAAATACTGGAACCGACGAGCACGAGGTTATTGATCTTGTACGGCGGTGTCATGCTTTCCGCGGCCCACATGGCCACGCCTGTCCCCGCCGAGAGAGCGATGATATTCGCTTCGGCGCCGGGGTTATTTTTCAGATAGCTGCTGATATCGCTGCCCAACAGCGCGCCGGACGATCGCGCGATGAAGCGAAGCGTCTGATCGAGCGCCGGATTCATGGTCAGCGACCAATGGTGATTGCTGACCAGTCCCTTGTATCCCGCGTCTTCCATCCCCAACGGGACGTCCAGGACGCCGAAGCCCCAATTGCCCGCGCCGTCGATGTACCACGTCCGGCCGAACCGTTCCTTGGGATCGGCACAGCCGGTGACCAGCAACGCGACGAAGAGAGGAAGCGTCCGCAGCCCTAATCGAAAAATAATCACAATTCACCACTCAAGAGAACGGCGTGCCTGACCGCCGGCCAAGAACTCGCCAAAGTGCCGAGTAATAATGGAGAAGCCGTTTTATTTCAAGCGTCCCGTTCCGAGATCGACTGGAGTTCTTCCAGGAGCTTCAGGGCCTCCAGCGGGGTCGTTTTATCGATATTGACCCCTCGCAGCCGTTCGCGAAACTCGTTCCACCATGCCGGAAGGCTGGCGGCCGGCGAAAAGAGCAGCATCTGGTCGGCCTCGGAAGAAACGGCTTGAATCGTGCGGCGGGACGATCCGCTCTCCAGACCCATCAGCACCTGTTCGCTCCGGACGACAACACTCTTGGGCAAGCCCGCCATGGCGGCGACGTGGACGCCGTAGCTGCGGTCGGTCGGGCCGGGGATGATCTTATGCAGGAAAACCACATCGCGGCCCGCACCGGCGGGGCGGAGTTGCTCGCGGACGGCGACGTTGAAGTTGGCAACGCCGGGGAGTTTCCCCGCGAGGTCCGTCAGCTCGTGATAGTGCGTGGCGAAGAGGGTGCGGCAGCGAATCCGCCGGGCGAGGTGCTCCGTCACTGCCCAGGCGATCGCCAGGCCGTCATAGGTGCTGGTGCCCCGGCCGATCTCGTCGAGGATGACGAGCGATCGATCCGTTGCTCCGTTGAGGATCCGCGCGGTCTCAACCATCTCGACCATGAACGTGGACTGGCCGCGGGCAATCTCGTCATTGGCACCGACGCGGGCGAAGATGCGATCGACCGCAGCGAGGCGCATCGACTTGGCGGGGACATAGCTGCCGGTGTGGGCGAGGAGCGTGAGCAGGGCGACCTGGCGGATGTAGGTGGATTTCCCCGCCATGTTCGGGCCGGTGATGATGAGGAGGCGATCTCCGTCGTCGGTCAGTTTGCAGTCATTGGGCACGAAGCGATCGGCCAGCGCGGCGTCGAGGACGGGGTGGCGACCATCGATGATCTCAAGAAGGCCTGAGGCCTGAGACTTGAGGCTTGAGGGGTTCTCAAACACCGGTCGGCTGTAGTCGCGGCGGCGGGAAAGTTCCGCCAGACCCGTGAGGACGTCAAGCGTGGCGAGCGCCCGCGCGGCAGATTGAAGCCGGGGCAGATCGCGGATGACGCGGCCGCGAATTTCTTCGAAGAGCGACAGCTCCAGCGCCGTCGCCCGGTCCGCCGCGCCGAGTACGTCCTGCTCGTGTCGCTTGAGTTCATCAGTGATGTAGCGCTCGGCATTGCGGACGGTCTGGCGGCGGACATAATCGGCCGGGACCTTCTCGCGGTGCTGGTGCGTGATTTCGATGTAGTAGCCGAAGACGGAGTTGTAGCCGACCTTGAGCGTGGGGATGCCGGTCCGCTCTATTTCGCGGGCCTGGAATTCGGCGAGGTAACGATGGCCCTCGTGACCGATCTGGCGGAGGCGGTCCAGTTCGGCGTTGAAGCCGTCGGCGATGAAGCCGCCGTCGCGAAGGACCGGCGGGGCATCTTCTTTGATGGCACCGGCGAGGTACTGCGCCAGTTCGTCGTGGCCGCTTGCGGCAACGGCAATCTGACTGAGCAAGTCGGTTGCATCCTTGCCGGCGTCGTGCACCGGTGGGCCGATGGCGGTGGCCACGTCGGCGCAGAGCCGCAGCGTCCGGCCCAATCCCGCCAGATCGCGCGGCGACGCGCGGCCGACGCCGATGCGGGCGAGGATGCGCTCAATGTCACCCATATCGCCCAGAAGTCCACGAAGTGTTTGCAAACGCGACGGCTCGTCGAGCAGGGCGGCGATGGCGTCCTGTCGGGCGGTAATCTGGGTTACGTCGCTCAGAGGATAGCACAACCACTGCCGCAACAAACGCGCGCCCATTGGGCCGGAGGTCATGTCGATCGCGCCCAATAATGCGCCGTCGCGGGCTCCGTCGCGCAGGGTGCGTTCGACTTCCAGTGAGCGGAGCGTAAAGGGGTCGATGGCTACGCCGTCGCCGCTGGCGCGCGGCGCAATGGTCAGGATATGTTCCAGCGCCGATTTCTGCGTCTCCTTCAGGTAGTCGAGCACCGCCGCCGCCGCGGCCAGCGAGGCGTCAAAGCGATCGAAGCCGAATCCCGCCAGGTCTTTGATCTTGAAATGCTCGCAAAGCGACTGTTTGGCGAGGTGGCGATCGAAGACGTGTTGCGGCCGCGTCGAGATGTTGGGGCAGACGACCTCGCGCAGCGTCTCCACCAACGTCTCAGATTCGTCGATCATCGTTTCGGGGACGATCAATTCCGCGGGTTGCAGACGGGCAAGTTCATCGACGAGTGCCGCCGTGGGTAGCATCTGTGCAAAGAACTGTCCCGATGACAGGCACACGCACGCCAGCCCCGCCTCGCGGCTGTTCCAATCCGCCCCCGTCGGGAAGATCGCCGCCAGTGGCTGCTCGGTCCGTTCGTCGAGCAGGTTTTCGTCCGTCAGCGTGCCGGGCGTGATGATCCGCACGACGTCGCGCTTGACGACGCCCTTGGCCGTCTTGGGGTCCTCCAACTGCTCGCTGACGGCGACCTTGAAACCCGCCTTGACTAGCCGGGCGATGTAGCGGTCCGCCGCGTGGTAGGGGACGCCCGCCAACGGGATCGGCGTCGGGCTGTTCCGGTCGCGGGCCGTCAGCGTGAGTCCCAGGACGCGGGCGATCGTCCTGGCGTCGTCGTAGAACGTCTCGTAGAAGTCGCCCATGCGGAAGAGCAGGATCGCATCGCCGACCTTGGCCTTCTGTTCGATGTATTGCCGCATGGCGGGGGGGAGGGTGGTTTTGTCCCTGCGCTGCGGCGAGGGTTCCGTCGGGATCGGTGGGGGGGTCGATAACGGAGCAGAGGGCTTGGCTTTGGTCGGTGGCTTCATCGGCTTGCTCTCCTGCTCCGGCCGCTATATTACGCCTTCATGGCTGACCGGGAAGGGATTCGCCGTTACATCTCGAAAAAGGCCGCTTTGTTCGAGGAATCCGTCATCCGCAAGATGACGCAGGTCTGCCTCGCGCATCACGGCGTCAACCTCGCCCAGGGATTCCCCGACTTTCCGACGCCGCCGGAGTTGCAGGAGGCCGCGATCAAGGCGATTCGCGACGGGTTCAATCAATACGCGCGGACGTGGGGTGCTCCGCAGATGGTGGAGGCCCTGGCCGAGAAGGTCCGCTGGTTCCAGGGGATGGAGATTGATCCGAACACGCAGGTCACGATCTGCTGCGGGACGACGGAGGCGATGATCGCGTCGCTCCTGGCGACGATTGATCCCGGCGACGAGGTGATCGTCACGTCGCCGTTCTACGAGAACTACGGGGCCGACACGATCCTCTGCGGGGCAGTGCCGCGCTATGTGACACTGCATCCTGTAGCGTCCGCCGTCCCCGGCGGACGTCCAGGCTTTCGATTCGACCAAAACGAACTCGCCGCCGCCTTCAACTCAAGAACCCGCGGCATCATTGTCAACACGCCGAACAACCCGACCGGCAAAGTCTATACCCGCGCGGATCTGCAGTTCATCGCCGACCTGTGCATAAAGCACGACGTGCTGGCTTTCACCGACGAGATCTACGAGCACATCCTCTACGACGGGCGACCGCACGTCTCGCTGGCTACGCTGCCCGGAATGGCCGAGCGAACGGTGACCATCAGCGGCCTCTCCAAGACTTACAGCATGACCGGCTGGCGGGTCGCGTGGGCGATCGCGTCCAAGGAGATCACGGCGGCAATCCGCAAGGTGCACGATTTCCTGACGGTCGGCGCGCCGCACCCGTTGCAGGTCGCCGGCGCGGCGGCGCTGCGGTTGCCGCGAAGTTTTTATGAACAGCTTGCCGCCGAGTATGCGGAACGGCGGAGTGTGATGTGGTCAGCCCTGAAGGAGATTGGCTTCGAGGGCTTCTATCCCGAGGGGGCGTACTACATCATGGTGAATATCGATCGGTTCGCCCGCCCCGGCGAGGACGACACCGCCTTCGCCCTGCGGCTCGTCAAGGACGCCGGCGTCGCGACCGTCCCCGGCAGCAGCTTCTACAACCCGGCCAGCCTCGGCCACCGGCAGGTGCGGTTTGCGTTTTGCAAGAAGATTGAGACGCTCGAGGATGCACACCAACGGCTACGAAAGTGGGCTGGACAATGAATGCCGCGCGGTGGCTTGCGATCGCGGCCTTAATCTCGGTTTCGAGCTGTTCTCAGCCAGATCCCCAATCGGGCGCTCAGTCTAGTCCCGCGCCGATTAGCTCGTTTTTTGGTGAGTACCGCTTCCTCTCCAACTTCTGGCCCGCGGTCGTCGAGTATGAGAACATTACCTTCTCCAGCGTCGAGCACGCCTATCAAGCGGCCAAAACCTTGGACATGGCCGAGCGGCGGCGGATTGCGGCAATCGTGGAGCCCGGCGATGCCAAGCGGGCGGGGAGGGCGCTGCGGCTACGACCCGACTGGGAGCAGGTCAAGATCGGTGTCATGGAGGATTGCGTGCGCTACAAGTTCACGCACCACGCCGACCTGCGCGAGAAACTTCTGGCGACCGGCGACGCCGAACTGATCGAAGGAAACACCTGGGGCGATCGTTTCTGGGGCGTCTGCGACGGTCAGGGGGAGAATCATCTCGGGAAGATTCTGATGAAAGTTCGAGCGGAGCTTCGTGCTGAAAAGTAGGGCGGGCTCTACCCGCACTCGCTCGATTTCGCAATCTGCTGGTGTTCGCGGCGGGTGGAACCTGCCTTACTCCGGCTTCCACGGCCGCGGATAGGCCACGACGCTCCGGAGACCCGTCTTGTCCACGCTGCGGACGCCGAAGATGTAGTTGTCCTTGGACAGCGGATGCGTGCAACCAGTGGAGGGCCCGACGTCCATAGTGTGCTGCCACTGCGGGGCGGTCGTCTCGCGCCAAACGACTTCGTAGCCCTCCAGGTCATGCTCTTTGCCGACGTCCCATTCCAGCCTCGTCGTATTTTCCAACTTCTCGGTCAATACACGCAGATTCGCCGGCGGGGCCGGGGCCAGGGCCAGGCTCACCAGGGCCGCCGCGTTCACGCGGGCGACCTGCGCGACGTAGCCATAATCGACAAACTGCGGCAGGTCGCCGTACTGCACGCCGCCTTCGACGCGGACATTCTGGTGCTGGCGGCGGTAGTCCTCGTTCATCTCGGTGAAGCGCACTGCGGGATAGCCCTGTTCGGAGAACGACTTGTGATCCCCGCCTCGCAGGAATCGATCCCGCCGGTAGATCATCACCACGTCTAAACCCGGCACGTATTCGCCGGCGATCGTATCGATATAGCGAGCGAGCTGCCTCGCGGGTGAGTCGTTCTCATTGCCCGTGTCCATCCGCTCCTTTTTCTGTTCCTCGGTGCTTTCCGTGATCGGCACGCCCTCGGAGAAGACGCGGACATGCGTGCGATCGAGCACCCCGTTGCCGCCCACCGTGTTGCCGATGATGTCGTTGGTGAACATCCCGGCGATGTTTACATCACGCTTTCGAAACTCTTTGGCCATGTAGTCCGAGCCGATCAACCGCTGCTCCTCGCCCGCAACCGCGGCGAAGACCAGCGTCGCATCGAACTCATGCTTCGACATCACGCGGGCCAACTCCAGGACCGCGGCCACACCGCTGGCGTCGTCGTTGGCCCCCGGGGCGTCGCTGGCAGAGTCCATGACGTCGCTGCAAATCGAGTCGTAGTGGCCGCTGACCAGGTAAATGCGATCGCGTGAGTCGGAGTCCTTGCCGGGCAGCGTGGCGACGATATTGACGATCTCGACATCGCGATTCACCCGCTTGCCGTCCGGCGGGGCGATGAAAGACTGCGTCTCGACCACGAGCCGGCCGCCGCTGTCCGCCGCATAACGATCGAATTCCGCCTTGATCCAGTACCGGGCGGCTCCAATGCCGCGCGCCGCGCTCGTTACGTCGCTGAGCGTGTGCCGCGTGCCGAACGAAGCCAGCTTTTCCACGCTCTGCCGGATGTTCTCCTCGGAGATATCGCTCACGATCTTGTGGATCATGGGGTCGCCGGGAGGCGCGCAGCCGGTCAACGCCATCCACCCAATCAATACAGCGACGCCTGGCACAATTCGCTTCATTTTGACTTCACCTCGTCCACGACCCGTCGCGCCAGGGCCATCGCCTCAGACTTTTTCTTCACATCACCGTTGAGCTGGGCGTAGTACACACGATCGAGGACCTTCTTATAAAGAGGCCCCGGCTTTTGACCAAGCCGCATGAGATCGGTCCCCGAGACGAGCGGTGGGGGGGCCACGGCGGTGGGGGGGATGCGCTTCGCCCTCGTGGAAATCTTTTTGTACGCGGTGGGGGGGAGGCCAGCGGCTTCGAGCCGCGCCGCCAGGAGCCGCAGCAGGTCCGGAAAGGCTGGATCGGCCATGAGCAGCTTGAGGTCGGCAAGCGTGACCCTTTTCGGTTCGTCGAGGTCGGTCAGATGGGCGAGCAGCCAACTGACGGTCCGCTTGGTCTGGTTGCTGCACCGCAGATTGTCGCAGACCTCCCCGGCCTCGAAGGGACGCAGCGTGTGCAGGATCGCCGTCAGGGCGAGATCGAACGATGCCTCGGCGGGGAGCGCGGCGAGGATGTCGCGCGACATCAACGTACTGGCCGCGATGTCTTTGGCCCGCGGCCAGAGATGCGGCAGGAGTCCACTTTCCACGATGAGCCGAAAAGCGCGGGCCCGACTGGGATGGCTGAGCATCGCGTCGAGTTCCTCGCGGATTCGTTCCGGACTGATGTCGATGATCTTCGGGGCATTCGCGCGGATGGCCGCCCATGTCGCCGGGTCAATCTCGAAATCCAGCCTGCCGGCAAAGCGGATCGCGCGGAGCAGCCGCAGGTGGTCCTCTGCAAAGCGCTGTGCCGGGTCGCCGATCGCGCGGACGACTTTTTTCTTGAGGTCCGCGCGCCCCTCGACGTAATCCACGACCTCCCGCTTGATGGGGTCGTAGAACATCCCGTTGATGGTGAAGTCCCGGCGGATCGCGTCCTCGCGGGCGTCGGTGAACTGCACGGCTGTGGGATGCCGACCATCCTGGTAGTTCACGTCCCGTCGAAAAGTGGCGACTTCGATCGCATGGCGGCCGATCCGCACGAGCACCACGCCAAACTTGGCCCCGACCTGTTGTGTGCGGCGAAAGAGGCGGACAACCTCACGCGGCTCCGCGCTCGTCGCCACATCGTAATCGCTCGGTTGCTTCTTCATCACCATGTCGCGGACGCAGCCGCCGGCGAACAGCGCGACATGGCCGGCGGCCTGCAAATGACGCACGACGCTTATCGCCGCGGCGTGCGGGGTGGTGGCCGGTCGGGGGTTGTCGAGGCGTTTCTTCATTCCGGCGCGATCGATTAGCGGCCTTTCTTGCGAAATCGAAGCAGGTAATTTTCCGTGAGGAACGGCGTCGCGGGCTGGTCGACGAGGTCGAATCCCGCCGCCTCGATCTCCTTGATGACCTCCTCCTTGCCGGCGCGGACGTGGTCCAGGACCCACGCTCGGCTCTTTCCGGGGATACGCTCAAAATCAACGATGACGAGCGTTCCGCCCGGTTTCAGCGCGCGGCGGATCGATGCCAGCATGCTTCGGGGGTATTCAAAATGGTGATACGTGTCGCAGACGAAGGCCAGGTCAATTGACCCGGCGGGAAGATTCGCCGAGCGCTCGGCCCCCAGGACGGTCGTGACGTTGTCAAGGCCGCGAGACCGCGCCTCCTTCTCGATCCTCTCCACGAATTCGGTCTTGATGTCGCCCGCATAGACGCGTCCCGTCGCACCGACGGCCTTTGCGAATATTTCGACGAAGATGCCCGTTCCCGCGCCGACGTCCGCAACGTGCATGCCTTCCTGAATCCCCGCCGCCCGGGCGATTCGTTCGCGCTCCCGATAGATTTCGCGGCTCTCGGACTCGAATCGTTCCACCCACGTCGGCAGCGGCGTCTCCTGGTATTCCTGATTCACGCCCGGTCGGACACTTTCTTCGGGCGCGGCACATCCCACGGCGAACAGAGTGCACAGGATGGAAAAAAAACAGGGCGACTTGAAGTGCGTTCGGAAAGGCATTTGGGCGTTCCTGGCGGTTTTACATTGTCGCTGTACGGGCCAGCAACGTAATCGCCATCGTACCCCAGACGCGACGGTCCATCGAAGCCCAGCCACCGGGCAGCTCCGGAGGCAAGGCGAGGGCCGCGTCGTGCCGCCAATAAGCCAGCGCGTCGGGCGCGACCGGCACGCTCGCGCCGAGTTTTCCGAGCAATCGGCCCATGATGGAATTCGGCGCCACATCCTCGCTGAGCCGGTAGGGGGGATCGAGAAAGATCAGCCCAAAGGCCTCGGCGGCGAGCGGTCGAGGCTCGGCCCGCTCGGCGGGCTCCGGCCATACACGGGTTCGCTTGACCAACCCGAGTTTTTCCAGGTTTGATTGGAGACAGCGAAGCGCCGCCTGGTCGGACTCGACAAAGACGCAGGTCGCCGCACCCCGCGACAAGGCCTCAATGCCCAGACTTCCTCCGCCGCTGAAGATGTCGAGGACGGCCAAGGGGGGCAGATGCCCCGGCTGCGCCAGCCGCGCACCGAGCCAGTCGAACAGGGCGACTTTGACGCGATCGAGGATGGGCCGGGTGCCGCAACCCGGCGGGGCCTCCAACGATCGTCTGCGAAACTCTCCGGCGATGACGCGCATGTGGCGAGTATAACGGCGTGCATCAACCTTTGACGCATCGGGAGGGCATTTCTAGAATCGGCTCCGTCCACTCGGGATTCGCCGCATGAAGATTCAAGGTGTCAAGGGAACGCGCGATCTGTACCCGGAGCTGCTCGCGCCGATCCGGCATATCTTTGACGTCTGGCGGCGCGTCTCGATCCGTCACGGCTTCGAGGAGTATGAGGGTCCGACGCTCGAATACCTCGACCTCTACCGGGAAAAGAGCGGCGAGGAATTGGTCGGTCAGCTCTATCGCCTGACCGACAGCGGGGGACGCGAGCTGGCCCTGCGGCCGGAGATGACGCCGACGCTGGCGCGGATGGTGGCGGCGAAGGTGAGCGCGTTGCCCAAGCCAATCAAGTGGTTCAGTATCCCGACGCTCTTTCGGGGCGAGAACGTCCAGCGGGGGAGACTCCGAGAGTTCTACCAGTGGAATATCGACGTGATCGGGACCGCCGATCCGCTGGCCGACGCCGAGTGCATCCTGGTCGGCGTCGAAGCGCTGCGCGAACTTGGCCTGACCGCCGCGGATTTTGCGGTGCACATCAGCAATCGGCGGCTCATGTCCGCACTATTGGCGGCGGGGGGGATTGCCCCTGATCGTCACGACCAGGCCTTCGCCTTGATGGACAAAGCCGGCAAACTCGATGCTGCCGAATTCGCCCGGCGTTGGGATGGGGCGTTTGCTACGAATCTCTCGGCCGCAGCCCTTTCGGAGTTGATGGCAGCCAAAGGCCTCGCTGAACTGGAATCCGTCGCAGTACGCCTCGGCGAGCGAACCGCCGCGCTGGATGAAGCCGTGGCCGAGACCGGCCGGCTGATGACCATTCTCGATAATTTTGGAATTACAGAATTCTGTAAGATTGATCTTCGCGTCGTCCGCGGCCTGGCGTACTACACCGGGCCGGTCTTCGAGTTTTACGATCGTTCGGAAAAAGAGCGGGCGATCTGCGGCGGGGGGCGCTATGACGACCTGTTGGGCAAGCTGGGCAAGTCCAAAGAGCCGGCGGTCGGCTTCGGCATGGGCGACGTGGTGTTGTCGCTGATCCTGGAAGAGAAGGGACTGCTCGGGGCGGTGCGGCGGGGGGGGCTCGCGTTTGTCGCGGACGCCATCGACGGCATGCGCCCGCACGTATATCGAATTGTCGCGGATCTTCGGCGAGGAGGTGTCACTACGGAGTTTTCCTACGCGCCGCAGGCCTTTGGCAAACAGATGAAGCTGGCCGACAAGCTCGGCGCGCAATTCGTCGTGATCGTCGGCGAAGACACGCGCGTTCGACAGGTCGTCAAAATAAAAAACATGGCGGGGGGGGGCGAGCGCGAAGTATCCTTAAAGGAATTGTGCGCGGAGCCGATTCGATTCCTTGGGCCGGCCAAATGAAGGTCCGCCGCAGTCATTATGAATTGGCCTTCGAGGCCTACCTCGATCGCCGGGGGACGCCGTATGTGTCCGTCGAGGACGTGCGGCACATGGTCAAGGGACGGACCGGGGCCAAGGCGTTTGACTATGTCGTCTATCCCGCCGCGGGACCGGCCTGCCTTGTCGATGTCAAAGGGCGGAAGTTTCCGCAGCGCACCGACAGTGGCGACTGCCGCCAGAAAAACTGGGTGACGCGATCCGATGTCGATGGCCTGCTCACCTGGCAGGAGCTGTTTGGCGACGGCTACGAGGCGGTCTTTGTCTTCGCCTACTGGCTGGCCGAGCCGGACGGTCTGCCGCCTCCGCTCTTCGACGATGATGACGTGCTGCGATTCTCGGGTAGGCGCTATCGATTCTGGCTCGCCCCAGTGGGGGAGTATTCCAAACACTACAAGCGGCTTTCGCAGAGCTGGGATACCGTCTGCATTCCCCGAGACGAGTTTCTGAAGCTGAGCCGTTCGCTGGAGACGGTATGGCCGGCGGCCCCTTGCTGAGGGAAATCAACCGCCCACGACTGCATCTTTAGCAATTGCACGGTCGCAAGGGCGGCGTACAATCCGATAGGCAGGATAGCATGAAATACCGATTCCGATTACTGGCGCGGCGACTGGTCTTGTCGGCCGCGCTTCTGGCGGCCGCAACGACGGTGGCGGGGGCGCAGATCAACGACCCGTCCGTAAAGGACGGCAACATCCAGTTGCTCCCGGAAAAGAGGCCCATTGTGGAATACGTCCTGGCGGGGGGGTTCCTCCTGGCGGCGCTGGCCGTCGGTTTCAAGCCCACCAAACGGGCGGGAAGTGAATAGGGTGCCATCATGACGAAACGTGCGGTCATTGTCCTGCTCGTGGGGCTCAACCTGCTCCTGGCGGCAACGTTGATTCTCTCCGCGTCGCGACCGCCCGCGGCCTATGCCCAAGCCGCGCCGCTCGGACAAAATTACCTGATGGTCGCCGGTGAGATCCGCGATGCACTCGACGGCCTGTACGTCATCGACCTGGCCCAGAGACGGATTCACGTCTTCATACCCAACCGCGATCAAATCAACCGCCGGATCTTTCATTCCGGCTGGCGCGATCTGAACAAGGAGTTTCGCGGCGCCCGCTAGGCCCGTGGCGGCCGGCCCCCGTGCCGGCCGAAGAAGTGGAGAATGCCATGAACGACAACCGCAACCTGGCTATTGGAATCCTGACCGTGACCGCAACAATCCTGTTCGTCGGCGTGGTTTTCTCGACGATGGGCGGACGCAATGAGGCCCTGGCCCTCGGCCAGCTCGATCGCGGCGGGGATTATGTCATGGTGACCGGCCAGTTCAGTGACACCGAGGAATTGATCTATGTCACGGATGCCGCCGCACAACGGATGAACATTTACAGTTACAACGCAACGAATCGTCAATTCACATTATGGGATTCGATCGACCTGCGGACGGCCTTGGGAGCGGCCGGTCGATGAGGTTCTTAATCCGTGTTTGTATGCGCGGCTCCCCCATCGAACGCAACATAACAGTCATTATGGGACGTTTAATTCCTCGTTGCATCTGCCATCCAGGACGTTGTCCTCCTCAACTGCGGTCCCAATTCATCCGTCGAGTAGTCCAGCTCCGGCCGTTTCCTCCGAAGACCGCCCCTAAGGTGTGCGTGACCAGTAGCGCGACCCGTCCCCGCTTCGTCAATTCGTATGCATTTCTCGTCGCCATCGTAAGGACGCCGGCCCGTTCCAAAGCCCGCAAATGGTGATACAGCGGCCCGGTCTTCAGGCCGACAGCCTTGTGCAGGGCGAAATGCGTCGCCGAACCCTGCAGAATCGCCCGAAGGATGCGGATCCGATCCGGATGGGCCAGACCGGCCAGCATCCGGGCGACGTGTCCCGCATCCACGGCGCCGAATATCGCCGCCTTGGGTCGCCGTCCCGGCGTGGGATGAAACCGCCCCACCCGCGCGAATCCAATTTCAGCCTCCGATCCCTCACGCTCCAGAACGGCCAGCAAGATGCCTAGACCGAATCGATGGCCCGTCCGGTCGAACTCCGGAAAGAGTGTTCGTGCGGTCGACTCTGCCCCGACCCGTCCGCGGCTCTTGCTTTGCCGGACGGATTTCCGCCTGATCGCCGTATTGAGGACGCGAGCATTGCGCGGCATTGTGCCGCCTACCGGCCCTCCTGTCGTGGCCCTCGACTTCTTGCGCAGACTCGGCATATCATGGTCTCCCGTGTACGATGCCTCCCCGATGTTTATCGGTTATTCTGTTATTCTGTAAAAAGTGAAACCGAATATGGCCACGCTTCCAAACGAAACAACCCCATTTACTGCGCGCCCTCCCCGGCGAACATGGCTGGCCGTGTTAGGGGTTGTCTTGTGCCTCGCCGCCCCCTTCGCTTACATGGCCCTGCTGGATCAACCCTTCCTTCGCTCGACCGGCCTCGCAGGTTTCGGATTGCTGATCGCGGGCACGCTGCTCGGCTGGGTTGCAGCACTCCAGGACCCACGATGGCGCATCCGGATTCTCGCCATCATCGAGACGCTCTTTTTGGTATTCGGCATCTATGGTTTCTTTGGTCTGGGCGCCGTACCGGAGTCCCCGAGTTTCGCCGCTCTGACTTCGCCGCCCGACTTCTCGCTTCCGGATCACACGGGCCAGCCCGTCAAACTCAGCGACGCCTACTCCACCGGTCCTGTCCTTCTCGTCTTCTATCGCGGCTTCTGGTGAACCTTGTGCGTCTCGGAGCTCGTGGGGCTCCGCGGAGTTTCGGATGAGATGCAGCGCCGCGGCGGGCGGCTCATCGCCGTCTCTGTGGACAAGCCAGAAGATTCCGCCAGAGTCGTCGAGCAGAAGAAACTGCCGTTCTCGATCCTCGCCGACGTTGATCGCAAGGTCATCACCGCCTACGGCCTCGTGCACAAGGGCGGCGGCCCACACCACGAGGACATCGCCATCCCCGCGCACCTGTTGATCGCGCGCGGTGGGTCGATTGCCTGGCGCCACCTCCCCCGCCGGATCCAGGATCGCCCCTATCCTGCGACGGTTCTGGACGAGATCCGCAAATTGAAATAAGCCGGTAATTTTGCCCGCGTGGCAACCTGCTGCCGAGTGAGTTCGCCCTTATACTCCTTTTCATATTCCGTCGAGATTCGGCGGCTGATTGAAACGAGGCAAATGCGTGCCCAATAGACTTTTATGCCTGCTGGTGACGTTGCTGAGCGCCCCCGCAACGTTGGCGGCCCGGCCCCTCATGGACCTCGTCCCTGCCGACAGCCTTATTGTCTATGCCGCCAAGCCCTACAAACGACTGCTCCCCACCTCGCGCCCTGACGGTCAGCCGACCTTTTCCATCGCGTCGATCGCCGCCGCGCTGAACGCTGCTGGACTCATTCCCAATGAAGGACAGGTCTTCGCCGACATCGCCGGCGCGTTGCCCCTTTTCGGTCAATTCGAACATGCCGTCGTTCTCCTGGAAGTGTCGAGTCGTGTCGTGGAGCGCAAAGATCTGACCGCGAGCGCCCCTGCGGAACTCGGCCCCAGCCTGCGACTCAAAAGTCTACAAACCGCCGTCATCTTTCGCACCGGCGAACAATCGTCCGCCGTCCTTCAACAACTCGATCGCGTCATCGGCCGCTATACCAATCAGGGAGTGGCGCAGCTCACGACGCAAAAAGAAGCCGGCTATTCCTACCAGCGTCTCGTCGACGAACGCCTTCCCGGCTGGGCTATTTGGGAATGGGGTCGCCTGGACGAGTTTTACGTCCTGAGCTTTGGCGAAGGCGCGTTTATGAAAGTGGCGAAGACCCATGCGGGTCAAGTGCAGCGGCTGGCCGACGATGCCTGGTTTCGCAGCGCGCTGGCCAAGACGCACGGCGACAAGGCCCTGGTCCACGGGTTCTTTGCTCTCTCTCGGCTTCGCGAGGGGCTTGGCGATGCGGCGCAAGGCCGCGTCGCGCGCGTCGCCGATGCCTTGCAGGCCTCCAACATGACCCACGATCTCTGGACGATCGGCCAGGAGGGTCGGGCGCTCACGTGGTATCGCTGTTACCACCGCGACGGCGAGGACTTCATTCGCACCTACAGCGAACCGGCGAGTTACCCCCCCCACCATCGGCGTATTGTCCCGGACACCGCACGGCACATCGCCATCATCAACGCCCCCACGCGCTGGCTCGTGGACAATCTGCCCCGCGCCTGGATCGCGGCCCAATCCGAGGGCAACTTGCGCAAGTGGAAACGCGCCTGGCGGACCCTTGAGCAGGAAACCGGAATCGATATCGGCGGCAACCTCATCGAGCACCTTGGCCAGACCATCGTCATCTTTGATTACCCCCCCCACCCGCTGGACATCCCCTTCGCCCTGACGGTCGCCATCGAAATCAAGAACCAACGGGCCGTGCGGATGGCAACCGACGCCCTGCTGGGCGCCTGGAGCCAGTATCTTGACGATCGCGCCGAGCGGAATCAGACGGTGCTGGTCAGGGTCAAAGTCAAACGGGACGACGATGGCATCTGGTACCTCCAGGCGGGCATTCTCGGTCCGGCGCTTAAAGTCACGGATCGATACGTGGTCATCAGTTGGTCGCCGCAGGCCTTGCGCGACGCCTTGAAATACATCGAGGCTCCCACGGGCAAGGGACTTTCTTCCCGGTAACCGCTGTCTATCGGACCCGTCACGCCCCAAAAAATGCCGGCCCTTCGCGAGTGGCGCACTCTCCCATTGACTTTACGCCACAAACGTGATAAATATAGCATTCACAACGTGTTGGCTGCATGCCTGGCCATTGGGGAACCAGCTTCGTCGAACGCGAAGCCTGCTGGCCCGAAACTCGGAACCGTGAGGTCAAATTCTCGTGGCGAACAAACCCGCCGGGATCGTCGGTTTCGTCGTCGCGCTCGTCATCGTGGGCGCATTGGTGGCGACTCCTTTCTACATGGGGACACTCCGGTCGGATGCGCAGGCCCTCGACGACGCGGTGCGCGAGGACGTGGAGGCGGTGCGCCGCGCCGTCCTCAACCTCGATGAAGACCTTGCCGCCTACGTGAGCATGACCGCGTCCGTGGGACCGCCCGCCGAGGAGCCCGCCGACGAGGGCTATCGCACCCCACCGGGATTTCCTGACGACGATCCCGTCTTTAAGAAGTCGTTGATCCGAGATCTCAATCAATCGATTGAAATGCTTCAGCGCGTCCAGGAGCACGACCGCGAGCGCGGCACGACCGTCCTCGGAACCGAGACGATCGAGCGCCGAAAACTGAAGGTCGACCGGACCGTCACCGACTTCAAGAACAAGTACCTGAAGTCCGGGGAAAAGCTGCTGCGCGAGGCGGAGTCGAGACTGAGCCAGCTCCGATCCGTCACTCGCGGCACCGCATCCTCTGCCAATCACCTGGGCGTCAATCGCATCAAGGGCATCTTCTTTCTGGCGAAGGGCCGGATTCAAGCCAACGGGGCGGAGTTCGAGCGATTGCGGGCGACGGCGTTCCGACGCACGGCCCAGGAGCGCGTCCCCGCCCTGCTGCAACTCAAGCGTCAGGTCGAGGCAATCGACGCCCAGATGCCGGCAGAGCGACTCGCGGCGATCGACCAACGGCTGCAGGGAACGCAGACCGGGCTTGCCGCGTTGAGAGGCGTAATTCAACAGCTCGGCGGCATCGTCGCCGCCCGACAGGAGCAGGTCGCCGAACTGGAGCGCAGCTCCGCCGAAGCCCGCCAGGGCCTGGCCGAACTCGGTACGCAGCGCATGGCGTTTGGCGACTATTCGTCCCGCTATCTGGAGCTGTCCGCGGAGGCCCGCAAGGCCGAATCCGAAGCGACCGCCCTGCGCACGGGTACGCTGCGCGGCGCGAAGCCCGTGGAGACCTTTACCGCCGATCCGACGCCGCCGGTCTACGAAGGCGGGGCCCCGGATGCCGGCTTGGATACCCTGACGTTTCGTCTGGAGCAACTCAAGGGTCAGGAATCCGCCCTCAAGAACATGCAGAAGGAGCTGGAGTCGCAGCGCGCGAGCGTTGCCGAATTGGAGCAATCGTTGAAGCGCCGGCGCGGCGAGATCGTTCAGCAGATCGACGGCCAGTCCTCTCAAGTCCAGGAAGTCCTGGCTCAGGCGGCCGCACATGAAGAAAAGGCGGACAAGGCGGCGGAAGATGCGATCAAGTCCTTGAAAGAAGCGGCGCGTGCGGCGAAGGATGCCGTGAAAGCCGCCAAGGACGTGACCAACGAGGCTCGTCAGTCCGCGAGCGCGGGCGGCAACGTCGACGAGCGCCTCCAGCGCGTGAGCCAGGACGTCGACACGGAGGCTTCGATGCACTGTCTGGCGGCGGAGTGTGCCTACTCGATGGCCCTGCTGCGCAGCGAAAAAATCCAAGCCCTTCGCGAACAAGCCAAGATCACGGGATGGCTCGCCGCCGCAACCGGTGGCGAGGCAACGGCGAATGTCAGCGAGATGGATAAGCTGCAGACCGACGCCGCCAATGAGGCCGCCGACGCCCTTAAATCGTATGACTTGGCGGCCGCGCTGATCGGCAAGGCCAGTTACAAGGCCGACAACACGTCAATCAGCGGCAAAAACTACCTTTGGCAGGTCCAGGTGGGCAAGGCCGCGGTTCACCTGCTCCTTGCGGCCATCCACGCCAGCGACCCCGAGAAATCCGCAACGGAAAGGGCCCTGGCCTACGATTTGCTCAAGGAGGCGGCGGAGAAACGCGAGCAAAGCCCCCTGCTGACGCCCGCGATCGAGACCATCGTTTACCTCCAGAAATCCGCTAAATAGCCCCTCTATCAGCCACGGGAAAGCCACGGAGGGCACATGGCCCATTCCGCGCTTGACATCGCACACCGGGCTATATATCCTTCAATCCGGATATATGGATGCAACATCGTTTACCCCCGCCGCTGCTCAACCGGAGCTGTTCCGCGCGTTGGCCGAGCCCACGCGCCAGCGGCTGGTTCAGATCCTCCTCTCCGAGGAATTGAGCGTGACCGAACTGATCACGGTGTTGCGACTTCCTCAATCTACCATCTCGCGGCATCTCAAAGTCCTCCGCGCGGCGGACCTCGTTCGCGACCGCCGCGAGGGGGTTACCACTTATTACACGGCCGCGCCGCTTGACGACGTCGATGACCTGCGCGGGGCGATCCACCGCTGGCTCGCCCGTCGTCCCCTGCCCCAGCCGCTTGTCACGCGGCTCCAACGCGTCCTTCGTCGCCGCGATGACGGTGCCGCCGGTTTCTTTCAGCGCATCGGCAAGCGCTGGGACGAGCTCCGCGAGGCCGCCTTCGGCGAGGCCTTCGCGACCGAGGCGTTCGCCGCCCTTCTGCCGCGCGAGTGGACGGTCGCCGACATCGGCACCGGCACCGGTTTTCTGCTGCCCATTCTGGCGGACAATTTTGACCGCGTCATCGCCGTCGAACCGGCGGCGACGATGCTCGAATGCGCCAGGCAGCGCGGGGCCGAGTGCGGCGCGACCAACATCGACTTCCACGCGGGCGACCTGGATCGCCTGCCGATCGAGGACCACACTTGCGACTTGACCATCGCCTGCCTGGTCCTGCACCACGTCCCCGAGCCGGGGCGGGCCCTGGCGGAGATGCACCGCGTCGTGAAACCCGGCGGCCGCATTCTGGTGATCGAACAACGGGCCCACGAGAACCAGGCCTTCTACGAAATGATGCAGGACCGCTGGTGGGGCTTCGAGCGCGGCGATTTGGCCAGACAGGTCGCGGCAGTCGGGTTCGGCGATGTCCGTCATCACGACCTGCGCATGGTCCAAGCCAAATCCGGCGCGATCGACTCGCCCGGTCTGTTTGTTTTGACGGCATGTAGGGCGGGTTCTACCCGCCGATGATACGAATGGCGTGCGAAGCACGCCCTACCACGGAGACTATGAAATGGCGACAGCGACGATGACGGAAGATTTCAAAGTAGCGGACATGAATCTCGCGGCGTTCGGTCGCAAGGAGATCGAACTGGCCGAGCATGAAATGCCCGGTCTCATGGCCATCCGCGAACAATACGCGGGCAAGATACCGCTCGCGGGAGCCCGCATCACCGGCTCGCTGCACATGACCATCCAGACGGCCGTCCTCATCGAGACACTCGTCGAACTCGGCGCGGACGTCCGCTGGGCGAGCTGCAACATCTTCAGCACCCAGGACCACGCCGCCGCGGCCATCGCCAAGGCCGGCATCCCCGTCTTTGCCTGGAAGGGCGAGACGCTTGAGGAATACTGGTGGTGTACGCTTCAGGCGCTGGTCTGGCCGGACGGCCGTGGCCCGACGCTCATCGTCGACGACGGCGGCGACGCGACGCTGCTGGTCCACAAGGGCGTCGAATACAACAAGTCCGGCAAGGTCCCCTCCCCCGACTCGACCGACGTGGAGGAGATGCAGATCATTCTCAAGCTGCTCACCGTCGAACAGAAGCGTGACTCGCAGAAGTGGGTCAAGATCGCCAAGGAGATCGTCGGCGTCTCCGAAGAGACGACGACCGGTGTGCATCGGCTCTATCAGATGAAAGAAGCCGGCACCCTTCTCTTCGCCGCCATCAACGTGAACGACTCCGTCACCAAGAGCAAGTTCGACAACCTCTACGGCTGTCGCCATTCGCTCGTGGACGGCATCATGCGGGCCACCGACATCATGCTCGCCGGCAAGGTCGCGGTCGTCTGCGGCTACGGCGACGTGGGCAAGGGCTGTGCCCAGAGCCTTCGCGGTCAGGGCTGCCGCGTCATCGTCACCGAGATCGATCCCATCTGCGCCCTGCAGGCCGCGATGGAGGGCTACCAGGTCCTCACCCTCGAAGACGTCGTCGAGACCGCCGACCTCTTCGTGACCGCCACGGGCAACTTCAACATCCTCACCGTCGATCACATGAAGCGGATGAAGCACAACGCCATCGTCGGCAACATCGGCCACTTCGACAACGAGATCGACATGGCCGGCCTCAAAAAGTTCCCCGGCGTGAAGCGAATCAACATCAAACCGCAGGTCGATGAATGGGTCTTCCCCCCCACCGCCGGCAAGCCTGACGGTCACTCGATCATCGTCCTCGCGGAGGGCCGGCTCCTAAACCTCGGCTGCGCGACGGGCCACCCCAGCTTCGTGATGAGCAACAGCTTCTCGAACCAGGTTATCGCCCAGATCGAGCTCTGGCAGAACCACGCGAACTACGAGAAGAAGGTCTACACGCTGCCCAAACACCTCGACGAGCGCGTCGCCCGGCTGCACCTGGACAAGCTCGGCGCAAAGTTGACGAAGCTGACGCCCAAGCAGGCCGACTACCTCGGCATCCCCGTGGACGGGCCTTACAAGTCGGAGCACTATCGATACTAGGCCGGGTCCGGCACCGTTGATCGCTCGATGATGCGACGACCCGTCGATTGCGCGGGGCGATTCCGATGCAAGAGGCCGACTAGCCCATTCCCCGGCCGATCGCAAATTGGCGCCGGCCACGAATCACCCGGCGCCCCTCGCGCGCTGGTTTCAATTTCCGGAAAGTAGTGCGGTGCAAAACAACCGGACATCGCGGCCGTCGGGCAGGCCGTTTTCATCCATGTCGGCGGCAAGGATGCGCCGGTCTTCGGTATCGAGACCCAGCAGTACGTCGACGAAGTCCGGGACGTCGAAGAGATTAATCTGCGCGTCGCCGTTCATATCACCCAGGAGTGGCGGGAGGCCGAGTTCCGGCGGCGGAGCCAGTGGATCGCCGATGAACTCGCGATAACGCGTCAACCAGAATTGATAGTCCACCAGGTCCACGCACCCGTTGTCTTCCATGTCCGCCCCGGCGGAGTATTCAAATGCCTCCTGACAATATCCAAACGCCGCGAGAAAGAGCCCGAAGTCGTCGCCGTCGATGTCACAGTCCTTATCGATATCCCCATCCTTGAAACACCCGGTTCCGGCTCCGGGACCGATCATCAGCGTGTTCAGCGTCCGGCTCGGCGTGCGAAACAGACCCAGCGAGACGTTGCCGTAGCACGTCGGCGGCGCGTCCGCGTCGAAGCGGAAATTGTACAGCGTCGCCCAGCGCAGGGCGTTGGCGTTGATGTTGTCCGCAAAGGGCTGCGTGGCCCAGGAAATCGAATTCGACGAGACCGTCGCGGGCCAGTCCGCTCCGCTATACGGCTCGCCGCTGTGATAGTCCACGTCGTGAAACCCGATGTTCGTGACGGTCACTCCCTCGGGGAGGTCCACCGAAAAGGTCCCGCCGGATTGGAAGGAGTTGAGGTTCTGCACGGCGTACTCGTAGTGCCAGGTGCACCCGCCGAGGAACGTGGCCTGCCCGGCGACCCAGAAGAAGCCCAGGTAGCCGGGGCCTCCATCGTCCGTGACAAAGATTTGCGCGAACTGGACGGTCGGATCGTCCGCCACCCACGCCATGATTCCCGGCTCCATCTGATAGGTCGGGCCGATCGCCGAGGGCTCGAAGGGAAAGGTCGGCGTGAAGGTAATCTCACGCCACGAGGCGTTGTTCCAGGCGTTGTTGAAAAGGGCGTCGTCGGACGCGACATAGTGGCCCTCGACGAAGTAGCGCGCCCCGGGATTCAGGGCCGCTTCGAGGTCGCTGTCATGGACCTGAAGCCGACGACCAATGCCGGGCGGCGCGCTGGGCGCCGTAAAGGGGTAGGGAAACGTGCCGCGCGAGGCGTTGACCTGCGACTTCGGGCCCAGAAGCGTTTGGTTGCCGTTGAGAAACGCAATATAGGTATCGGAGCAGCCGACGCCGAGCGTATCGCTTCCTTCCGTCGGAATACAGTCACCGCAGAACGGCTCGTCTTCAGCAAGAAAGCCGTGTTTGAGCCAGGCCTGGCCGATTTGCTCGAAGCGGCCGTCCTTCAGCCGGAACATGTTTTGCGAGATGACGGGGTGCAACGCGCTGGTGGAATACCAGTTCACCGGCAGACTGCCGACGTTGCAGGACTGCGTGCCCATGGAGTAGGCGGAGATTCCGCCGGTCGATGAGCGGCGCAGTATGTCGCTGGCGTCATCGTTGCCCGCCAGCTTGCTGACGATCACATCCGGGCCCGTCGATTGCGCCGTCGCCCGCGCGCACCACGGCCCGAAGGCGGCAAAGGCGACCACCAATACCGGGCCGCAAAGGCGGCGCTTTAACGGGACGCGCATCGGGGACTCCCAGGCCGATTATCGGAGGTGCGACCTCTTTCCCTACCGGTTAGAAACGGACGAGACATTAAGTATAATCCGGCAGGGCCGGCGTTTTCCACTGCAGGAAGGGGTCGGTCCGGTCGGGCGTGTGGCGGAATGGCAGACGCTGGGGATTTAAAATCCCTTGTCCGTAAGGACGTGCGGGTTCGAGTCCCGCCTCGCCCATCAACTTGGTCCAACGACTCACCTATCAGCAATCCGCCCGACGTCGATTGGGTCGATGGCGAATCGTGTGCCTACGAACGATTCGTTGACGCACGGAGACTCAACGGCTACGCTTCATCCTGCCCTCAGGATCCCCCCAGCCCGGGTGGCGGAATTGGCAGACGCGCTAGGTTGAGGGCCTAGTTCCGGTTATACGGAGTGCAGGTTCGATCCCTGTCCCGGGCAGTTCGTATCCCCGAAAGGTCGACTCACCAATTGACCGGATCGCGCGACGCGATGGCCGCCGTTGGAACTAACCCGCCAAATCGTCCATTGCTTTTCCGGACAGGCTGAACACGCGCCACCCGTCCAGCGGCTTGGCGCCGAGGGTCTCGTAGAATCGAATCGCCGGCTCGTTCCAATCCAAGACCACCCATTCCAAGCGTGCGCATCCCCGGTCCCGCGCGATGGTAGCCAGCCGGGCCAAAAGGCGACGGCCGATGCCTTTTCCACGAAGAGCGGGACGAACGAAGAGGTCTTCCAGGTAAATCCCCGGCCGGCCCGCGAACGTCGAATAATTCTGGAAATAGACGGCAAAGCCGGCGGGTTGTTGGTCCACGGTGGCGATTAGGGCCTCGGCCGCCGGTTTGGGGCCGAAAAGCGTTTGCGCGACGCGCTCCTCCGACGAGACGACATCCTGGGAAAGGCGTTCGTATTCTGCCAACTCGCGGATGAAAGAGAAGATGAGCGGCACGTCGCTCCTGGTGGCAGGACGGATATCGATTTCCGGAGTGCTCATGTTTTCATCTCAACAAAAGGGCCTTCTCTCGAACACGTAGCGACGACCCCAGCCAAGGTGAGAGTGACGGCCGATTGTCTGAGTCGATCGACACTGCATTTTAAGGGTCGGTGGATGTGCATGTCAGGGTATTTCGTTAGGTACGTACAGGCCTGGTACTGATTGGCCAAAGATCGGGGTTTTGCATCACGGAGCAGCTCGCTTTTCGCCCGGGCGGAGATTCTTTACGCTACGGCTCTCGACAGCGGCGTTGTGGCCAAAGCGGAAACAGCCTGGAGCCCGGAATTATGCGCAGAATCGTCGCGTTCACCATCGTCTTTTTTCTCGCAGAGAGCACCGCAATCAGCGCAGGGCCGGGAGACGGCAAGCCGCTGAACGACTACTACCCGGAAATTGAACCCTACCTGACCGGGTACCTGAAGGTCAGCGACCTTCACGAGATCTACTACGAAGAATCGGGAAACCCATCGGGTTTGCCGGTGTTCATGCTGCACGGCGGGCCGGGAGGCGGCAGCTATCCGGAACTGCGGCGTTTCCACGACCCCAAAAAGTATCACATTGTCACGTATGACCAGCGCGGAGCGGGCAAGAGTAAGCCGTACTGCGAGTTGAAAGAGAACGACACCCCCAGCCTGGTGGAAGACATCGAGAAGCTGCGCAGGCTTCTCAGGCTGGAAAAGATTCATCTCTTCGGGGGGTCGTGGGGCTCCACGCTGGCCCTGGCGTATGCGGAAAAATATCCGAAGAATGTGTCATCGCTGGTGATCCGGGGCATTTTTACCGGGGCAAAGCGAGAAATCGACCATTTCTATCATGGGCCGGTCGGAGTTTACTTTCCCGAGGTGTATGAAAGGCTTCAAGCGGTTCTGCCGAATCCGAAACGGCTCGACTATCCCCGGCAGCTCTTGGAGATGATGACGGGGAAGGACGAGGCGCTTCGTAAGAAGATCATTCGGGCCTGGGCCGAGTACGAAACCAAAGTGGGCGCCCTCGAGGTCAGCGACGAAGAAGTCCAGGAATCACTCGAAAGTTGGGACCCGGCCAGTTTTTCGCTGATTGAAAACCACTACATGGCGAATCAATGCTTTCTGGAGGAAAGCCAACTCCTGCGCGACGCGGGCAAGTTGGCCGGCATCCCGACGGTCATCGTCCACGGGCGTTACGATGTAATCTGCGCGCCGCGAATTGCGTACGAGCTACACAAGGCCATTCCGGGATCTCGACTGGTTTTCGTGGAGGCGGCCGGCCACGGGGGCGGCGCCCAGCCGATGCGCTCCGCACTGATAGAGGCTGTTCGCTCGTCGGAAACTATGTCCACGAATAAATGACGACTCACGCAGTTCCGACATTGGCGCGTGCAGAGAGCAAGAGATCATCGGTCAGTCCACGCTGGAGACGATGGTGACCGAGCGCCGCAATCATCGCGGCGTTGTCGGTGCAGTATTTCATCGGCGTGAGATGAAGCGATAACCCCTCGGCGGCGCAGCGATCGCCCAGCCGTTCGCGGAGCATGGAGTTCGCCGCCACTCCCCCACCGACGACAACCGTTCGAACGCCGGTCTGCTGTACGGCCATCAGCGTCTTTTCCATCAGGACATCTACGACGGCCGCGGAGAATGATGCGCAGAGGTCGTTCACCTGCTGCTCGCCCAATCGCTCCAACCCGCCGCTCGTTTGACCCGGCCCATGCACGTGATAAAGGACCGCCGTCTTCAGGCCGCTGAATGAGAAATCGAGCGAACCGGGTTTCAGGAGGGTGCGCGGCAGCTTGACCGCCTCGGGATCGCCCGCCCTGGCGCGTCGATCGACGATGGGGCCGCCGGGAAAGCCGAGGTTCAGAATCATGGCGACCTTGTCAAAGGCCTCGCCGGCCGCGTCGTCAATGGTCGCGCCGAGGAGCGTGATGTCGTCGTAATCACGGACCCGATAGAGCGACGTATGTCCGCCCGAGACGACGAGGGCGACCGCGGGCCAGGGATCGTGATCAAGGTCGATGGCCGCACTCGTGGCGTGCGCGTGAATGTGGTTAACGCCGACCAGGGGCTTATTCCAGCACCAGGCCAGCGTCTTTGCGGCGGTCACTCCGACGAGCAGGGAACCGATCAGGCCCGGCGCATAGGTCACGGCAATCGCATCCATATCGCCGGGACTGCACGATGCCTGGCGCAAGGCCTCCTCCACCATCAGGTCCAGCGTTTGCAGGTGGGCCCGCGAGGCGATCTCCGGAACGACGCCGCCGTATTTCGCGTGCAGATCAAACTGCGTGGCGATCAGGTTGCAACGGACGTTACGGCCGTCCTCCACGACCGCGACGGACGTCTCATCGCAGGACGTTTCGATTCCCAGTAGACATGTCATGGGTGGTTGAGCATCTCGCGGTCAGCTTGCCGATGCCGAATTCGCCGGCGCAGCGGAATTCGCGGGCCGTTTCGGAGTCATGTGATCCTGTAAGTACTTCATCGCCCCCTGCAATTGAAGATCGCCTTCCACAAAGTTCGCCGCGGCCTGGTGATCCAAGTCCTCCAGCGTATCATCGGTTCCCGCCGGAGCCGATTCGGGAACCGGCTCGCGTCCGATGCGGCGCCATTTGGAGAGCCATTTCTCTCGTTCCTGCGGGGTGAGCGAGATCGGCAGCGTCGGTTCGACGCCCCACCGATCCGTCGCCGTGCTGTTCGCCGTTCGATGGATGCACTGGCCGCTCGGCAGATAATAATAGGCCGTCGTGAGCTTGATCGCGCCGTTTTTCTGGTCCAGTTCCACGACTTCCTGCACGCTCCCCTTCCCGTACGAGCGCTCGCCCACGACGGCCGCGCGCTGATGATCGCGCAGGGCCCCGGCGACGATTTCGGCGGCGCTGGCCGACGAGCCGTTGATCAACACCGCCATGGGAAACGGCGGGTAGGTGCCGTCGCGCATCGCGAACCAGGATTTCTCGTCCACCTTGCGGCCGGCCACGCGGACGATCAGCCCGCTTTCCAGGAATCGATCGGCCACGTCGCGGGCGCTGTCCAGAAGCCCGCCGGTGTTTTCGCGGAGGTCCAGGATGAGCCCGCGGAGGTTTCCGCGCAGGAGCCGCTCCATGCGCGCGTCCATTTGCTGGGCCACGTCATGGGTGAATTTCGTCAAGCGGAGGTATCCAATATGGTTCTCCGTATCCAACATGAACCGCCAGTCGCCGGTGCGGTCTCGCGACCAACCGCGTACGGGATCAAGGTCGATGGTGGCCCGCTGCAACGTGATCTCCCTCGACGCCTGCGGGGTCGATTCGCCCGGTCGAATCACAATGAGCGTGATGTCGGAGCCCGGCGGGCCGTTCAGATGGTTGTTGACCGCATCGACGATGGAGAGCCTTTTTGCAGCGATGCCGTCAATGTGGGTAATGACGTCTCCCGGCCGCAGGTCCGCTTCCGAGGCCGGCGACTTGGGCGCGCGGTTGATGATCTCCAGGCCTTCCGGTGCGGCCCAGACATCCACCCCGATCCCGCCGAAGAGGCCATCGGCCCGTCTCTTGAACCGCTCGTATTCCGCCTGATTGAAATAAACCGCGTAGGGATCGTTCAACCCCTCCACCATGGCGTGGATTCCGGCGCGAACGGCCGCGCCCGTCATCTCGGCGTCATCGACCTCATCCACGTAACGCTTGCGGATCTGGGCCCGAACGTCGGCAAGCGGACCGAAGGCCTTGTACACGGCGTCGCGACCGGCGATCGTCTGCGGCAATTGCCACATCAGGAGGGTGATCATCGCAATGACGAGAATCCATGCGAGATTGCGTTTGGGCATGTCGCCTCCTCGGGGCGGAGTGAAAAAAGGAATTGCTGAGTCGGACATTTTCACTCGGTCGATGCGTGGCGTCAAGCCGAGGGGGCAAATCGAGGCGGCAGCTCCGGATAAGAAAGAGCGTCCGACGGGGCAAAAAAAGTTGACGCTGAAATGGGCCGGCCTGAAGATATTTGATCGCCGCGAACGGCCCGCGCATAATCAGGGAAGGGACGATCCCGGATGCGGCGCGGGGAGGACAAGCGATGAGCATGGAGTTTGACGCGCACTGCGACGACTTTCACACGGCCACCCGGTTATTTCTCAAGCTCGATCTGGGCCTGGAGCGGGAGACGGTCCTTCATTTCTTCGACAGCGTGAAGCGGGAATTCCCGACGCTGCGAAAGCTGCGCCGTCGCGATGACGGCAGCATCCTTCTGGAAGAAGACGAGACGGAGGACGGCTCGCGGCGCTGGCTGCGGCTGGAAAGCTCCGCCCTGCGCCTCGGACATTACAACCCCCCTTCCCTCGAAGAGGCGATGCGCTTCGGGCAGGTGGTGCTGAAAATGGCTCCTTACCACCTGACCCTCGGCGAACTCGATTACGACCACCTGGAGGTCGTCTTCGGGTTTGATCTGGAGTATCGCGGCAACCACGATCAACTGGTGGCCGACACGCTCTTCGCCGACGGCCCCCTTTCAGGCCTGCTCAATCAGGAAGGCGTTCTCCACGCCATCGACTCTCAGCCGTTTCTTGGGGTATCCCTGACAGAAAGTTGCGACACACAACTCTACCTCGAGGTAAAGAGCCGGACGTCCACATACGAAGTTCGGACCCAGCAATTCGAGGCCCAGCCGCTGTCGGTGTTTCTGACACTCCGGCGATACTGGGGATTCGACCGCGCCGATGCTCTCTTGGATGCCCATCGCGAGCTTTCCGAACGCGCCGAAGAATGGGCGGCTTCCAAGATTGTCCCCCTCGTCGTAAGCCCTCTCGCTCATGCCATCGCCTCACGGCCCTAAGTCGGATGGGCTCCCGGCGGACTCGCCCGGCATGCGGTCCCCGCGCCCTTTGGCAACCGACGCGGAACGAGCCGTAATCGGCGCCAGCCTCTTGGCGCCAATCGCTCGCGGGCGATCCTTGTCCACCGGGGGACCCGATGGTCAGCTTCCATTGGGAAGAGCGGATCATTGACCGGGTAATGCCTTCAAATCCCCATTTTCAGCTTATCCTGCGGGGTATTCCCCCGGGTAGATTGGCTGTGTCCCGCCCCTGATCGATCGAGTGGTCTACGTCTTGGTCCATGTCAAAAAGCTGCCTGGATTCGGGGAACAGCCGCACGATTGCCCCCCCCTCGGAGGCTCTGGCCACCCGATTCGAATTCGTTCATACATTCAGCGGGGTCCGCTCGCCGTCGGCGGATTCTTGTACGGCAGGCGTGACAGGTTCGGGGCGATGCAAAAAACCCTTGCAAAATGGGCTTATTCGCTTGCATTCGCCGGCGAGTTGGTTAAATTGCCCTGCAAATGGGCCTTATGGAAGAGGCTCGAACATAGGCTTTTTTGCACCGAGGAGACACGATGGCAAACTCAAAATCCATGAGCAAATCCGCACTCATCAGCCACCTGGCCGAGACCAACGAAATGACGCGAAAGCAAGTGATCGCGTTCATGGAAGCGCTGGTCGAGACCGCCTACAAGCAGGCGAAGAACAGCTTCACGATTCCCGGCATCGGCAAGCTGGTCCTGGTGAATCGCAAGGCGCGAATGGGCCGCAACCCGGCGACGGGCGAAGCGATCAAGATCCCGGCGAAGCGCGTGGTCAAGTTCCGCGTCGCCAAGGCCGCGAAGGATGCGATCCTCACCGGCCGAAAGTAAAAGCGCCGCGACCCACAATTTCGCGCCAACGGTAACGACGCGCAATTGACGTATCGAAACAGAAGCGCCCCGACGACACAGGGTGTCGACGGGGCGTTTTTCTATGCGCGTTCGCTGCTGCTATGCGGCGCAAAAGTACAATTCTGTTGAAGTGCAGCGGCCAGTCTGCGCAAGTATTCCTCTCTCGGCAACTCCACGCAACCGAACCGCCGGAGGTGGTCCGTCGACCATTGCACATCCAACAGCGTATAGCCGCGCTCGCGCAAGCGCTGCACCAGGGCGACGAGTGCAACCTTGCTGGCGTCGCGATGCCGATGAAACATGCTCTCGCCGAAGAAGGCGCCGCCCAGGGCGACCCCGTAGAGACCGCCGGCCAGATCGCCGCCGCGCCAGGCTTCGACACTGTGCGCCAGGCCCGCCTCGTGAAGTTCGCCGTAGGAGCGATGAATGGACGGTGTGATCCACGAGCCTTCGTCGCGTTCCGCGCACCGCCGCATCACTTCCGCGAAAGCGGAGTCGACGCGAATCTCATAGACCCCGCGCCGCACGGTGGCCAGCAACGTCTTGGAGGCGTGAAAGGATTCGAGCGGAATGATCGCCCGCGGGTCCGGCGAAAACCACCGAATCTGCCCGGCCACGCCCATCGGAAAGGCGCCTTGAACATAGCCGGAGATGAGAAGCTCGGGGCTCAGTCGCGCCACGGATACACCGGGACGATCTTATCGTCGCCGACACCCTCCGGCGTCAAGCGGACTGGCTCAATGACGCGACGCTTGCCGTCCCGTTGCGTTAGGGGCAGCCCTCCAACAAGAGGCAATCCACGAAGTTCGGAATGTCGTCCTCATCAATCTGGTTGTCCGGTGTCCCCTCGACGTCGCCGGCGCACTTTTCGATGGCGATCGCCAAGGCGACTTCCTCGCCTTCGACCAGAATTTCCGTGAAGCGGTTGATATCCCGGGCATCCAGCAGGCCGTCGTGGTTCACGTCGGCCTTCAGGCAGGAGACGGTGACTGTGAAGCCATCGGCCAGGGTCGCGACTTGCAGGTCGGGGTTCGTCACCTCGACGTCCCAGGCGCCGATCTCAGCGACGCCGGTCAGGTCAAACGAGCAGTTGATCTTGGTGCTGTTCACGACGACTACGCCGGTGGCGACGATATCCGGCTGGCCGATCTTCCTGAGCTTGACGGTCGTCGTCCCGCTCAACTGGAAGTTCGTTCCCAGAAGCTCCGAAATCGCGACGACAGTTTCGGCGGCCCCGCTGTTCGGCAGGATCGATATGACCGTCGGCGTGGGCAGGCTAGTAGAAACATCGCCGCTCACGACCAGAGCAAACCCCTGCGGGCCGACAGTGTTGACGGTGGGGGCATTCACCTGGACGGTGTACGAGCCGACGGCGGGCGTATTGAGCAACACCTGCTCGACGTTGTTAACGGCGTCGGCCACACCACCGGAGGTAGACTGCCCGCCGGAAAAGACGTTGCCGCGATACAGCACGGCACCGGGGGCGGTAACTTCCAGGTTGAGATTGTTGATATAGGCGGGGTTGGCGTTTAACGCCGCCTCTTTTTCGGTCCAGACCAGCGTAATTTTCAGGGCCTGAGAGTTACTGACGACGTTGACGTTGTAGGCCTCAGAGGATTGACCCGTGGTGAGGCCGTTGGCGTTTCGAATGTCGTCCAAAACAACCAACTTTCTCGCATCACCGGTGAAGAACAACGTATTGTCCAGCAGGACGCGACCCCAGCCCTCGCTATTCGAGGGAAACCCGGCGATTCCCGTCATGTCCGTCGAGGAATTGAGAAGCGTGGCCTTGATGAGCGCGCCGGAGGGCGTAAATGCGTCCTCGGGCACCGCCGCGCCTGTCGGATAAAACCCCTCCGTATAGTATTGACGAACGAGGAGGCCGCAGCCTGCGACGGCGGGGCAGGCCATCGACGTACCCGTCCAACCGCTTCCGCTGAAGGTACATGTTGCCCCGGTCGTGGAGGAAGAAACCGTACTGCATCCCGGAGCCATAATCTCCGGCTTTCGGCGGCCGTCGGCGGTGGGACCGGCTGAAATCGAACCACAGGCGCTCCCTTGGCTGGGAGTGTCAGAACCGCGGTTCACGGCCAGACAGTTCTTGGCATTCTCCGGGGTATAAACCACGCCTCCTTGGTTGGTCACGGCGAAAAGAACTAAGTCATCTTCAATGTCGAAGCTAAACTTGTCCACGTCGCGGCACACCGATGTGTACGCGGTCGTCCCGTCGGTCCCCCAACTATTGCTGTGGACGCGAGCCCCGGCATTGTGGTTTTGGAGGAATTTGTTATAGACGCTTCCCGCACTGCCATAATTGGTAAAGGCGACTTTGGCCGCGTAAGCGATTCCGCGATAAGTGGCCGCCCCACCGGCAGGAACCGGGTCGCCGTAAAAAGTGCCCCCGGTGTGAGTCGCGTGCGTGTCGTCGCCGGTCGTCCCGAAATAGGCGACGACCTTTCGATGCGTGGGTCCGGGGGTGGCCACTGCGGGATCGCGGAACGCGCAGTGATCAAAGTTTAATCCGGTGGTGCTGCCGCCGTCGATGTGACCGGCTACCTGATTCTCACCGTGCAATCCGCGGTCCCAGACGGGCGTCTGGGCGCTCACATTGCTCTGCAAGATCCATTTGTTCGTGTCGTTGCGAAGCGCCGGCTCGCCCGCCTCCTCCACCCACTGAACCGCCGGCATGTCGCCGAGTTGAGGAACGACTTCTTGCGGAATCGTCAGTTCGATCGCCCCGGCGTCACCGGAAGTCGTGGCGTCGGCGATGACCGCGCCGGGCAGCGTCGCGATAGCGTTGGCCGCGGCCTGAACATCCTCACCGTCGAACAAAACCACGGTGAGTTTGACGATTTCCTGGTTTTTCAAGGCGAGTCGTTCGGGCGTCGTCACCGGAAACTGACCAATCGTCGGTTCGAGTTTCCACGACTTGTCGAACGGGCCGATCCATCGGACAAAATCGATGCTGCCGATTTTCGCCTTGACATCGAATCCCGCCGGCAGACGGACGATGTAAGAGTTTGCAGGGAGGTACGTGCCCAGGGTGACGCCGGCGTCGCCCAATCGGGCCACCCGCTGCGGTGTCAGTGCACCGTCGAGTTGAACGACGTAATAACCTGCCGTGGCGAGCGGTGCCGCCGTCGCCTTAACGTGCAGCGAGGTGGGAGCTTCCAACCGAACCTTGCCGGTTCGCAGGTGCAACGCCGTGGGATCGAGCGGCTCGGCGGCCGGTCCCGCCCCCCACGTCATGGTCGCCGACAAGAATAGTCCAATGAGCCCTGTTACTATGGGAGATATGGATTTCGACACGTATTCCCACTCCTGAACCAGATGGAGTTTGACGCGGCTGGGGAACCCCCAACTCGGACTCAAGACTCCTGATCCGAGCGACTAATTATATCGGGTAGCGACCCCAAAATAAACGGAAAAGCGGACTGATTTATCGCCCTTTTCGTCTTTCTCGGACATTCCCCAATGGGATCAGGGGGGACGTTAAGACCCAGCACACAGTCCGCCGCCCCCATTGGGCAAATGTACACATGGGTGCCCTAGGAGCGCGAGAGTAGGGCAAATTCCTCAACCACAAAGACCTCGTCCTCTTCAGGAACAAACGTCTCGTCACGGCGGAAGCCGACAAAGTTGCCGTCGACTTGAAGCTCCCCAACAAACGTCAAACGCGAAACGGTCTCGTCCGCGGTGTCAGGGTTGTATGAAACGTCCAAGACGATGGTCAGACCACTGCGGGCAATCAACGGTGACTCGCGGATTCGGGCGACGAGTCCAAGACCGTCGCTGCTACAGGAGAGGTCGAGAATCGAGACTCGCGATTCCTGGATGACCAGACAAGACCGTCGCCCATCGGCGTTGGCCAGGACCCACCTACCATCGAGCGGGATCAGGCTCGCGGACGGCGGGATGATCGGTATCGGGATGGGGACCGGCAGCAGCACCGAATCGGCGCCGCAACCCGCCAGGCAAAGTACGAACATCGGCACGAGCCTCTTCATAGCCCCCTCTTGCGAGCGCGACCCTCCCGCAGAGTGCAACCTCCCTGAACGCGGTTGGGTTAATGTGTATATCCCCCGATGCGGGCGAAGGGGCGTCGGCCGCCCCGAATCCCAAACCCATAAAACCGGGCCACTTGATCCTACTCCGCGCCAATTGCTGATTTCAATGTCGAGTTCGACAACGAATCGAAAACCACCGCCGATAACTCAAGACCGTGCGGGTTCGGCAACGCGTGGACTGGACGTTGCGGACGTTGCGGACAATAATCCATGCCGTCGGGCAAGGCCCGACAGGCCCTGGACGATTGCAACGTCTCCTGATGGTGAACGACGGCCAGTCCAAACCATGAACTACTTCACCGCTGTAGTCGCCGCGATTGCTTGTTTTGCGCCTCCCACCACGCAGGACAGCGATGATCTGCGCAGAATTGAAAAACAACTCCTGGAGATGGTTCCCCGGTTCAAGACGTTTTCGGCCACTCTCACGTTGAAAATCGATTTCTCCGGTGTGCAATCGTGGGATCGCAGCGATGGCCGGGGAACCGTCGAGTATCTCATTCAGGGCGACAAGATCGTGTCGCGCGTAGAAATCACCAGCGAAAGCACCGCCTCCATCGGCGCGTCGGAATCCACGACTCGCGATGTCCACACGATGTACGGAGACGGAAAATACACCTTCGATGTCGGCGAGACCAATGGCACAAAGATGGCGTTCAAGTTGGATACCGACCCCATACAGGTGGCGGTCCCCAGCAAGGAGATGTTTGACAAGTGGAGGAAGGACTTCGAAACGAAAATCCTCCCCGACGAAAATCTCGATGGCAAGGAGGTCTGGGTGCTGGAGGCGCGACCGAAAGACCCCGAAAAAACGCCTGCCGCGCGCATGCTTACTTATTTCCGCAAGGACATCCCCTTGATGGTCAAGACAGTCAGCTACGACAAGTACGACCGGCCCTTTCAGTGGACGACGCTGACCGAGATAAAGGTGGATCCCAAGATCGATCCCGAGCGTTTTGTGTTCAAACGACCGCCGGACTTCGAGTATTATGATGTAACCACGGAGAAATAGAGTCAGACGACCTCGCTGCCACGGTGCAAAAAAATGGCCCGCCGAACGCCGCGAGCAATCGCGGGCCGGCGGGCACATTCGTTACAAGCTGCCGTAGCAGCCACGTTCGCTGCACTACGGCAGCCACCTACGATTACCAATATCCACGGATCACCTCCCTTTCACAGGGCGACAACCCCGAGCCGTCGCCGAAGCGACTCTCGGGAATGGACCCATCCGCCGGCCGTCGTCGGCGGACACACCCGGCGGCATCACTGCCGGCCGAGGCGAATGGAACTCCCGTCGAGGTCCGCCGCCCATTTTCGGCGTTCCGCTCGATCGGGAACCCACGTCCGCAAAGCTAGTTTAGTCACTTGCGCCGAAGGGGGTCAAGAAAAAACCGCCCCCCGCCCACATACTGCATCGAGTTTCATTGTATGACCTGCCGTCTAATACGCCGCATCCACCGACCGAATCCGTTATAATGGATCTCTAAGCCCGCCAGGGAGTAGCCGGTCACCGACGGAGGGGGTACCCGACGAAACTACGGCCCACGAGGATGAAAGAGTGGCACTCCGTACTCTGATCGCCGGTCTCATGTGCGGGACCGTCCTTGGTTTCGCACTCGCCAATCCGGTGGCCGCACAAGTCCGCGTCGTCAACTACAACATCGCCGGCCTGAACGGGAACCCGGCCGCGCTGCAGGACGTGTTCGCGGCGCTCGCCGCCGACGACAAACCCGGATTCGCCGTGGCCCCGCACGTGTACGTCTTCCAGGAAGTCCACGATTCCGACGTCGCGCCGCTGCTCATCTTGCTGAACGCGTCTGCCCCGCCGGGGGTCGCCTATTCGCAAGGAACCTACACGAACAACAATGAAAACGCGGCGAGCGGCGCGCAGGCGATGTTCTATCGCGCCGACACGCTCAGCGAGGATGTGACGGGACATGCCGACATCTATACGCAGGCGAGCCGTTACGCCGACCGTTGGAAACTGCAGCTCGCCGGGTATTCGTCGCCCGCGGCGGGGTTCTACATCTACAGCGCGCACCTTAAAGCAAGCAACTCGTCGGCCGACGCGAATACTCGCCTGACGGGCGCGACGGCCATCCGCAACAACGCCGACGCCCTTCCGGCCGGCACGCACGTCATCTATGCCGGCGATTTCAACGTCTACCACAACGGCGAAGCCGCCTACCTCAAGTATCTTTCGACGGGGAACGCACAAGGTTTCGACCCCTTGGGAACCGGCTCCTGGGCCGGGTCGGCCAACGCCATTAAGCACACCCAAGCACCGTGTGCGGCGGGCTGTTCGCTCGTCGGGGGCGGCATGGATGATCGTTTCGACCACCAGCTCTCGACCGCGGCATTTCAAGACGGCGAAGGCCTCAGCCTGATCCCCGGCACATACCGTTCGTTCGGCAACGATGGAAATCACTACGATCAGGCAATAAACACCGGAAACAACACGTACTATCCCGGCGATATCACACGCTCCAATGCCCTCGCGGCCGATCTCTACGTCGCCAGCGACCACATCCCGGTCGTCGCGGATTACCAACTCCCCGCGGTGATGTCGGCAACGATGGTGTCCGACTTCGATCGCATTATTGAGGGCGCGTCCCTCGTTCTGACGGTGAGCATCGCCAACGCGGCGGACGTCCTTGTGTCGGCAGGCGCGGACGAGTTGGATTACGTGGCGGTCGCCTCAGGCGCCTTGACAGGTACCGCGGAAGGCAGCGTGGCCGCACTTTTCCCGCCGGCCATGCCTTCCTTTCCCGTCGATACATCGTCGGTGGGCAGCGTCAGCGGGGCCGTGGAAGTAACCAGTACGAGTCAGGCCGTTCAGGACACCTCCATTCTCCTCCCGACCGACGGCACCGTCGTCCGCCATGCCAATGCGAGCTACTCCTCTGTGCAAAATGAGGACGTCCTAAACATCACACAGACGATGGAGCCCGATACCGGCGTGCAGGCCGTCAACGTCAATCTGTACAATCTGGACTACGACAACCTGCAAGCGGCCCTGGATGTGGACGCTATCGATGGTCTGAGCGCTCCGTTCGGTTTGCCCGGCGCGCTCCCGACCAACATCGGTGCAGGCGCCGGGATCATCCCGCTTTCCATCGATACGACCGGGCTATCGGCGGGGACCTATACGGCCAACCTGAATGTCCAGGTCAGCGACGAAGACCTGCCCGGCGAGATGACGGCGACGATGAGCCTGATTCTCGAAATACAAATCGGGGCGGCCGCAGTCCCCGGCGACGTCAATTGCGATGGCGTGCTGACCCTGGGCGATGTTGAAACCTTCGTCGACGTGCTGCTCGAATTGGACGCTACGGCGTGCCATGTCCAGCGGGCCGACTTCGACCAGTCGACCGTTATCGATGGGCTGGACATTCCTTCCCTGGTGGATATCTTCCTCAACTGATGGCTCCGCGCATTTTGTATGAGGTCACAACGATCCTCCGGGACGAGGGCGTCGCGCAGCGCTGGGTGCGCTGGATCCTCGACGAACACATCGCCGATGTCGTCCGGGCCGGCGCGGCGAGCGGAAGACTCCTGCACATCGACGATGCGCCGCATACCTACGTCGTGCAATACGAATTCGCCTCGCGTGACAGCCTGAACACCTATCTTTCCAGCCACGCACCGCGGCTCCGCGCCGAGGGTGCGCTGCGCTTCGACGCAAGCGAAGCCGCCTACCATCGCCGTACTGCTACGATCATTGAGCGGTAGCCCCCCGCGCCGGCCCGCGATTTCGTGTTTCCCCGCCGCGGTTTCCGCCCTACAATGCACCCAATCGTCGCCATCCGGCGACGAGATTCCGCACCGGCTTGGAGCCCTTTCCGAATGGCATTAGGCGGCCCATCTGCAACGCGAGGACGTGACGCGGCCAAAGGCGCATCCCCCTTTCACTTTCTGCGCGTCCTGCGTTTTGCTCGTCCCTATTTCGCAATGCTGGCCGTCGGCGTCGGTTGCATCGCCATGGTCGCGGTCACCTATTCCGTCAATATCGCGGCCCTCCTGCCCGCCGTGCAGCTCATCGCCGACCGACAGGGTGTGCCCGCCTGGGTCAATCAAAGCATCGCGGAGCGCCGGCTGGACCTGGTCCTCACAACCGATGACGCCCAGTCGAGCATTCGGGTGGCGAAGGTCAAGCCCGCATCGAGCATCAAGGGACACATCAAGCGAAACGACGAGATTGAGGCCGTTGATGGTAAGGTGCTTCCGCCCGACGCGATCTTTCGGGATTTAGCCTATAGCCCGGACGGTCGCGAAGTCGCGCTGCGCGTTCGCCGCGCGGGCGAACCCGCCCCTCTCGAATTTCGCGCGGTACCGGAGGATATATCCAGGCAGGACCGCTGGTTTCGGTGGGGCGCATCCTGGCTGCCGCAGGAAACCGGCGCCGACGCTCGGATGCTGACGCTCCAACTCATCCTTGTCGGCGTGCTGTCCATCGGGATCATCGGGGCGATATGCCGTTTCTTCGGCGAGTATCTGATCGCCGTCGTTGCCGCGCGAACGGTCCTGAACATCCGCAAGCGGATGTACCAGCGCGTCTTGAGCCTGCCGGTCTCCTACTTCGCGACCCAAGGGGGCGTCAGCGACACCATCAGCCGGTTTGTCGCGGACAGCCAGGACGTCTATCGCGGCCTCAACTTCATCTTCGTCAAATCCCTGCGCGAGCCGCTGAAGGCGATGTTCGTCTTCTTTGTCGCCCTGGCCATCGACTGGCGGATCACGTTGATCACCGTCGTGTCGGCGCCGCTCGCCGCCCTGCTCATACGCAGGCTGGGCAAGATGATCCGCAAGGCCAACCGGCGGCTGCTTCAAAATTACGGCCGCATGCTTTCCACGCTCGAAAGCGCCGTCAACGGCATCCGCGTCGTCAAGGGTTACACGATGGAGGCGTATGAGCGCGTCCGTCTGCACACGGTTGACCGCGAGATGCTTCGCCAGCAGCTTAAGATCGAACGCATCGACGCTTTGTCCAGCCCGGTCTTTGAGACCATTGGCCAATTCATCGCCGCCGGGGCGATTCTCTATTTTGCCCAGCAAATGTTCGACGGCCTGATGGAATTCTCCAAGTTCGCCACGCTGGCCGCCTGCATGGCCGCCATGTTCGACCCGATCCGCAAACTCTCGTCCTTCTACAATCGGGTGCAGAGCGCCAATGCGGCCATGGACCGCGTCTTTGAAATCATCGATCTGCCGGATGAAACGACCGGCTCGCGGGCCGGCGAGACCATGCCGCCGTTTGCCGAAAAGATCGAGTTCCGCGGCATCCGCTTCACCTACCCGCATGGCGAACGGCCGGCGCTCGACGGCATCAACCTGACCCTCCGCCGCGGCGAGCGCGTCGCCATCGTCGGTCCCAACGGCTCCGGCAAAACGACGCTGATGTCACTGCTGCTGCGCTTCTTCGAGCCGGATGAGGGCACGATCCTGATCGACGGCCGCCCGATCCGCGACTATTCGATCCCCTCGCTGCGGCGACAGATGAGCCTCCTCACGCAGGACACGGTCATCTTCGCGGACACGCTGGCCGCGAACATCGCATATGGCGACGACCGATTGCTGCGACAATTGATTCTAAAGCGGCGCCACCCCGAGCGAAAATACGACCTGGCCGAGGGACAGGAGCGCATCCGCGCCGCGGCCCAGTCCGCCTTCGCCGACGAATTCATCCGCGAGAAACCTCAGGGCTACGACACCGACGTCGGCGAGCACGGCGTGACGCTCTCGGGCGGTCAAAAGCAGCGCATCGCCATCGCCCGGGCCATCCTCCGCAACGCCCCGATCTTCATCTTCGACGAGGCCACCAGCCAGATCGACAGCGACAGCGAGCACAAGATTCATGAGGCGGTCGAGCGCTTCCTGGAAGGCCGCACCGCGCTCATCATCGCGCACCGTTTCTCGACGATCCTCCAGGCCGATCGGATCGTGGTGATGGATCGCGGGCGGATTGTGGACGTCGGCCGCCACGACGAGTTGATCGAACGCTGCGGGTTGTACCAGACGTTGTACGGAACGCAGATTCTTGACGACTCGCGGTCAGCCGCAACCACCGCTGCCGCTCCGGTCGTCGCCGACGCGTCGCCCTAACGTCTTCGAGATTCTCGCGGCCAATAAAAAGATTGCCGCCGTGTCAGTTTGCCAAAATCGTTGCCAAATGATCTCGTATTCTCTATCATCCCCCGTGAGGTATTGTTAGGATCGTCTAATGACGCTCGTGGTATCCATTTCGTCGGACGCGGAAGCCAAACTTCGCGAAAAGGCCGCCGCCGTGGGGCAGGATGTCTCTGATTACGCGGCGGGCGTGCTCGAACGAATGGCAGACGCCCCTCTGAGCCTCCGTGACATCAGCGGTCCCTTGTTGGACGAATTCAAAGCCTCCGGCATGAGCGACGAGGAATTAGGTGAACTCCTCGAAGCCGCAAAGCATCGGATGCGCAGGGAGCGGAGAGCGACTCCGTGAATGGTACGCGCGCGGTCTTTGATTGCAACGTCTACTTCCAAGCTCTGATTAATGAAGAAGGTCCTGCGGGAAGATGTCTTTCCGCCGCGCTGCACGGCGAGATTGAACTTTACATCAGCCGATTTGTTATTGACGAACTTCGGCGTACCGGCATGGACCTTGATTTGCGGGCGAAGTTCCGTCACATCACCGATCAACGATTGAATCGGCTCATTGCCAATGTCGAAAAGGTCGGGCGGGTCTTGGCGCAGGTGCCTGAGCAGTTTGTTTATGAGAGGGATCCTGATGACGCTCACTATGTAAATTTGGCGCTGGCGGCAGCGGCCAAGTTCGTGGTATCGCGCGACAATGATCTACTGGCATTGATGGATGGGTCGCGCACGGAGGGACGCGAGTTTCGATCCCGATTTCCTTCGCTCGAGATAGTTGATCCAAAGACCTTTCTTCGAATTCTGGAGCTGCACCGCACCGGGTCCTAGCCCTGTGCGACCAAGTCTCAGTCTACCGATTTCGCGCGATCGCAAACGCCCGCACCGGGCAGCTTCCAAGTCCTTCAATCGGTAACGGCGCGGCAAAGAGGCGGACGTCGCGGCCCAAAAGATCTTCGACGTTGGTCAAGTTCTCGATGATCGGGATGCTGGCGCGCAGAAGGATGCTGTGGACCGGGCGGGCCTTGTCGGCGAAGGAGTCGGCGTTGAGCGTGTCGATCCCGTAGAGGGTCACGCCCTTGTCGGCGATCGCCTGCGCGGCAGCACCGCTGATCCACGGGTGCCGACCGCTGCCGTATTCGTCGGTCCCCCAGTGTTTGGACCAACCTGTACAGAGCAGAAGGGCGCGACCGGGCTTGGCGGCCGATGCGATGGTCCTGTCATCAATCCGCCCGGCTGCATCGATATGATCTCGCACGTCCACCACGACCGTGGGCAAGTCGACGAACCGCTCCAGCGGGAAGTTCCAGACCCCCAGGCCGTCGTCGTACCGGTGCCACGGGCAATCGACGTACGTCCCCGTGTTCTGCGCGAACTCCACCCTGGCGATCTGAAAGGACACACCGGGCGCATAGTTCTTCGCCGACGCCGCGCGGCTCCAGACTTCCCCCACGTTGACCGCGGGCAACCGCGGATCGGTCACCAGACCGTGTGAGATGGGATGAGTCAAATCGATGACGGAACCCATTATCCAAACCCGACAATAAGCGGATGCGCACTCCGCGCTTGCATTTCGCTATTAGCTATTCGACATTCGCTATTCTTTAAACTGCCGATCCTTGTGCGCCTCGTACAGGTGCTTCAACTTCCCCCGTTGGTACTTGCCGGTCGATGTGACCGGGATGTCGTCGCCGAAGATCACGACCTTCGGGCATTTCGACCACGGTAGCTTCTCCTTGCAGTGCGCGATCACCTGCGCCTCGGTCAGCGTCGTGCCCTTCTCCACCTGCACGTACGCCCCGACCTCCTCGCCGTAGTAGCGGTTGTCGAACCCGACGGCCAGCCCCACACGAATGCCCGGCATCGAGTTGAGCACCTCGTCGATCTCGAACGGCGAGAGGTTGATCCCGCCGCGGATGATCAGCTCCTTGATCCGCCCGGTGATGAAGAAATAGTCCTTGCCATCCTCCCCGCGGAGCTTGAAGCCCTCGTCGCCGCTGCGAAACCAGGCGAACTTGAACGCCGTTGCGTTCGCCTCGGGGTTGCGGAAATAACCGACCATGACGTTGTGCCCGCGGATGACGATCTCGCCTTTCTTGCCATCTTCAACCGGTTGCCCCTGATCATCGTGGATCGCCATCTCATTGGTGATGACCGGCGCGCCGATCGATGGGAAGCCGTGGTCGTACATCCACGCGCAGTGCTCGTCCCACTCCAGGTCCGTCGGGAGGAAACACGAGTAGCAGACCGTTTCGGATAGGCCGTAGCCGTGCATGATCTTGAGACCGAAGCGGTCCTGAAAATCCCGCGCGAGTTCGACCGAGAGCGGGCCGGCCCCACAGATGAAATGGCGGAAATTCGGCAAATCCTCCGGCGCGAATTCTTCGTTCGATTCAAAAAGGAATTGCAGGAGCGTCGGCACCACGCTGACGATCGCCACATTGTTTTGGGCCAGTTTTCGCCAGAACCCCCCGCTTCGGAACCGCTTATTGACCACGACGTGCGCCCCGCCGAAGGCCGGCGTGACCAGTGTCACGATGATCCCGTTGACGTGGTGGATCGGTAACACGTTCATCATGACGGTGTGCTCGTCGATGCCGTGCCATTGGCTGATCGCATAGGCGTCGGCAAACATCTGCTTCTGCGTCAGGACGACTCCCTTGGGGTTGCCGGTCGTGCCGGAGGTGTAAACCACTAAAGCCTCGGAGTCCCACGATACCGACGGGACCGTCGATTTGCCGCTGGACTTGACGCCCTCAAGTAAACTACCGAAGTCTTCCCACCCCACCGGTCCGCCGGCGGCGTCGAGCAGGATGGCCCGGGATACGGTCTTGGGAATGGCGGCCTCCACGCCGGCCCAATCTTCGCGGCAGGAGCGATGTGCAATGAGAACCGTAGCGCCCGAATTCTGCACAATGTATCCGACGCGATCGTCCGCCTCGCTCGGATTGACTGGCACCACCCGCGCGCCCAGCCGCCAGGCCGCGAAGTAAATCGCCACGGTGAGCGGCTGGTTGATCGTCAGCGTCGCGACAGCGCCGCCCGCCTTGATTCCGAACTTCTCAGACAGCAGCGTGGCGACCCGTTCGATCAAATCAGCGAACTGCGTGAAGGTGAAATGCGTCGGCGTCTCGTCATCCGCCGCACACGGATAGTACGTCATCCACGTTCGCTGGCCATGCGCCCCTGCCAACGATTCCCACATCTCGCCGAAGTTGTGATACGGCAGGTAATCCTCGATCGACGGCAACGTGTCACAGCGATGCGCGGCGTCGATCAGTTTTGCGGTCTGCGCGTCAAACGATTCTGTTGCCGAACTCATCGAAAAAACTCCATAACGTTGCCGCGATCGATCTATTGCAAAGATTCTTTTCCCTATTTCAACACCGCTGTTTTCGGCCCGCAAGCAGGGCCTTTTGACGTGTGGCGGGGCGCTCTAACGGCGACCCACGCCGGGTGTCTATTCGATTAGCCGTTAAGCGGGACCGGCAACCGAAAACAAGAAAAAAGTAAACCCCGCAAGAAAGGAGTTGGCTCATGTTCCGTTCATGTGCAGTTTGTTTCGCCCTCGCCGCTCTCCTACTCGTCGCTCCGATCGCCTACGCCGGGCAGGCCGTCGCGACCTCCATCGCCACCAACGGCGGGAGTTCCAGCGCCACCGCCGTCGCCCATGGAAATGCCGCGGCCACGGCCGACGCCGTCGCCACCAACGGCGGCCGCGCCATCGCCAACTCCGAGGCCGTTGGCCGCGGCAACGGCGTCGCCATCAGTAACAGCATCGCCATCGCTGATCGTGGACTGGCCGTCAGCAACTCGCGCGCCGATGCCCGCGCTCGCCATGGCAGCGTCGCGTTGGCCGTCAGCGAGAGCACGGCCGCCACGGTCGGCGGAACCGCCATCTCCAACAGCGTGGCCGAGGCCGACGCCCGCCGCAACGCCTTCGCCGACAGCCGCTCGACGTCGCTCGCCCTCAGCCGCTTCGGCTTCGCCAACAGCGACAGCCACGCAGTGTCCGACGGCTGGCGCGGTGGCCGGGCGGTCGCCGTCAGCGACTCCATCGCCGACACCGAGTTTGGCGTCGCCGACAGTCGGGTCCGCGCTCATGCCGGCGCACGCCTGTTTGGCTCCGCGAATGCCAACGGCCTCGGTGTCAGCCTCAGCCGCCGCGGTCGCCATGCCGACGCCCGCGTGACCGCCATCAGCCGGTCGGAACGCTGGGGCCGCAGCCAATCCGATGCCGCTGTGGTAGAGGTTCGTCCGTAAGCAAACGCCTCCGCTCCCCTCTCCCTCCGAGGGAGAGGGGTCGGGGGTGAGGGTAAGAAATTCCAAGTGGTTCAAGTTGAAAGGAAGTAAATAGCCATGACTCGTTGCAGAACAACCAATTTGTCACTGATCGCATTAACCACCCTCTCGACCCTGATCGCCTCGCTGCCCGCCCAGGCGGGAGAGGCAACAACCTCCGCCGGAGTGACCCAGATCGGTTCACGACCCGGTACGGCGAACGCGACCGCCGCCTACACGGGCGAAGGCCGCGGCCGGGCCCAAACGACGACCCGCAGTGGCCGAGTCACGTTGGCTGAGGGCCTGGCCTTTGGAGTGGATCGTGATGGCATCGACTTCTCCGTCAGTTATGCCGTCGCCGGCCGCTTCGCCCCGGCCCTGGCCAGCACGTTTAATCTGTCCATCGGCCGTGATGGAAGCGTCGCCAGCTCCGGCGGACTGAGCGTCGCCGGAAATGCCCCGGTCCGGTCGGTTAACGCCGGCGGATTCGCCCGCTCGCAACCTGGAGGCTCGATCTCGGGCGCGACGGCGGGCGGACGCTCCGACCCCCACGGCACGGTCCTCGCCAAGACCTGGTCCGAAAGCCGCCGGCCGCTGCGAACCTTTCGGTATCGCTAGCGTAGGAACGTAGGGCGGGCGGGAACCCGCCTCCAAACTCGAACCCCCGCGACTCACGCGGGACGCCGCTGAAGCCCGCCGACTGCAACCGGCGGGCTTCTTTTTTCGCCTCATGGCCGGTGTGCTATCATCCGCGGTTGGAGGATCGAATGCACAAACGACCGCTGGTTCGAAGTCTCGCCGTATTCCTTGCGATGGGAGTCTGCACCGCGTGCCTCGCGGATGATTGGCCCGAATGGCGCGGACCGGCGCGCGACGGAGTCTGGCGCGAAACGGGCATCATCAAGAAGTTCGATAAGCCACAGCTCGACATCGTCTGGCGGCAGAAGATCGCGAGCGGCTACAGCGGCCCGACCGTCGCCAACGGCCGCGTGTATGTCACGGACCGCATCGTCGAGCCCAAGCAGATTGAGCGCGTACATTGCTTCGACGTGAAAACCGGCAAGCCGCTCTGGTCACACACCTACGATTGTCCGTACAAGGGCGTAGGCTACGACGCCGGGCCGCGGGCCTCGGTGCTCATTGACGGCGGGCGGGCTTATTCGCTGGGGGCCATGGGCCTCTTCATCTGCTTCGATGCCGCGAGCGGAAAAATCATCTGGCAAAAGGACCTGAACAGCGAATACAAGATTCGCATGCCCATCTGGGGCATCTCCGCCGCCCCGCTTATTGAAGGTGACCTGATCATCACGCAGCTCGGCGGCGAGGGAGATCACTGCCTCGTCGCGTTCGACAAGGCCTCCGGTTCCGAACGCTGGCACACCCTGAATGACAACGCATCCTATTCCGCGCCGATCGTCATCGAGCAGGCCGGTCGGCGCATCATGGTCTGTTACACCGGCGACAACGTGGTCGGCGTTGACCCGACAAATGGCCGGGTCCATTGGAAGGTGCCGTTTCCCCCGAAGCAAATGGTCATCGGCATCGCCACGCCGGTCCATCACAACGGCATGGTTTTCGTGAGCAACTTCTTCGACGGATCGATGCTGATCAAGCTCGACGCCAGAAAGCTCGCCGCCGAAAAGGTCTGGCATCGCGTCGGCGAAAGCGAAAAGAAGACCGATGGTCTGCACTCGATCATCTCCACGCCGTACCTTGCCGGCGACTACATCTACGGCGTAGACAGCTACGGCGAACTCCGCTGCCTGAAGCTCATGACCGGCGATCGCGTCTGGGAGAGCGACCAGGCCGTGCCGCGCGAGCGCTGGGCGACGATTCACTTCGTCAAACATGACGACGATGTGTGGATGTTCAACGAAAAGGGTGAACTGATCATCAGCAGACTGTCGCCGGAGGGTTTCGAGGAGATCAGCCGCGCGAAGCTCATCAAACCGACGACCCCGCAGCTCCCGTCCCGCCGCGGAGGCGTCTGCTGGGCGCATCCGGCCTTTGCCGATCGGCATGTCTTCGCCCGAAACGATGAAGAGATCGTCTGCGCGAGCCTCTCGGCACTCTAATTTCAGTTCGACAGGCCCTCACAGCATCGGGCTCGCCAGCCGCGCCAGCCCCGCCGCCATCGTCTGCCAGTGATTCCAACCCTCCACGTCCTTGACGCTCACCCGGCGGGCCTTTTCGCGCAGGCTCTCGAAGTCCGCCTGCACCTGTTCCGCGACTTCCGCATCATAAATCAGGCTCGTCACCTCGAAGTTGAGCTTGAAGCTGCGGATATCCATGTTGGCCGACCCGACCATCGCCCAGCGCTTGTCAATGACCGCGACCTTCGAGTGGAGCATCCCGTCGGCGTATTCGTAGATCTCCACGCCGGCCTCCAGCAGTTCGTGATAGAAGCTCCGCCCTGCCCACATCAGAAACCAATGATCCGACTTACTCGGCAGGAGCAGCCGCACGCGCACACCCCGCCACGCCGCCGAGGCCAGGGAGAGCGCAATCGCGTCGTCGGGCACAAAATACGGCGTCACCAGCGAGACCGTGTGCCGCGCGTCATTCACCGCGGCATTGAGCAACTGGTACATGACGTTCGGCCGCCGGTCAGGGCCGCTGGCCACGATCTGCACGAGCTTATCGCCGGCGGGCGTGGGATCGGGAAAATACCGGTCCGCCGCGAGTTTCTCGCCCGTCGCGAAATGCCAGTCCTCCACGAAGATCTCCTGCATGGAAGAGACCGCCGGCCCTACGATTTTCAAATGCGTGTCCCGCCAGGGACCGAGCTTCTTCAGCCGGCCCAAATACACATCGCCGATATTCTGGCTCCCCGCAAATCCGACGCGGCCGTCGACGATGATCAGCTTGCGGTGGTTTCGAAAGTTGACGTGCAGTCTGCGGCCGGTAAGTCCCCACGGCAGGAAATACGCCACTTTGATCCCCTCGCGGCGCATCTCCCGGACAAACGACCGCGGCAGCCTCCAATTCCCCATCGCATCGAGGAGAACCCGTACTTCCACGCCCTGCCTGGCTTTTTTGACCAACAAGTCACGCACCGCGCGTCCGGTCTCGTCGGCGAAGAAAATGTAATACTCCAGGTGAATGTGCGACTGTGCCGCCTCGATCGCGAGGCTCATGGACAGAAACAGTGCTTCGGCATCGTGATAAACAACGACGTCGTTGCCCCGCATGACGACCGATTCACTGACTCGTGTCGCCAGGCGGATCAACGACCGCTGCGAGGGGTCCAATTCCGCCAGGTCCATCGCGTCGAACGGCCGCACCCATTTCTCGCGGCGCTGGCTCAACTCCGGCTCGATCATCCCCCGCCGCCGCTGCCGCCGCTTGACCCGCCGCTGGATCGGCATCCGACCGATGACCAGAAACAGGAAGAGCCCGATGAAGGGGAGAAAAACCAGCGCTAGAATCCACGCCATCATCCCCCGCGGTTCGCGCCGCGCCCGCAGCAGGTGGACGACGGCAACGGCCACCGCGAGATAATTGACGAGGTAAAGAACGGTCCAGAGGTGGTCAAAGATCATGAGCCGTCCCTGCTGTCCGAATGGAAAGCGGGTGCAACTTCACGCCTACGATCGGCCTTTGTCAATGCCCGGGGAGGTGATCGACCATCTGGTCAATCTCCCCCTCGGTGTTGTAGAAATGCGGGCTGGCGCGGAGCCGGCCCTCGCGCGCGGCGATGACCGTGCGGTATTCCTGCCGCAGATGCGACACGATCCGCGCATGGTCGTGCGTCGCGGAGACGAACGAGACAATCCCGCTGGCCTCTCCCGGCTCGCGGGGGCTGACCACGCGGTATCCTTTGAGCCGCACTCCCTCGGTCAATCGATCCGTCAACGTGCGCACGCGTTCCCAGATCTTGTCGATGCCCATTTCCAGGAGCCACTCGATCGAGGCCCCAAGGCCCCAGATCCCTGCGAGGTTGTAGCTGCCGCCGTCGAAGCGCCGCGCGTCGTCGCGAAAATCCAGCCGATAGTCGCCGTGGTTCATCGCGTCCTTCACGCCCAGCCAGCCGATGCTCGTCGGGCGCAGCAGGCCCAGCAACTCGTGGCGGCAATAAAACAGCCCCGCCCCCTCCGGACCGAGCAGCCATTTGTGGCCATCGGCGCTAAGAAAATCGATCTTCATCGCCCGCACGTCGATCGGCATGACTCCGAGGGCCTGAATCGCATCCACGCAGAACAACACGCCCCGTTCCTGACAGATGCTGCCCAGCGCCGCCAGATCCGCCCGAAACCCGCTGGCATACTGCACCGCTGAAATCGTCACCACGCGCGTCCGGTCGTCGATCAGCTCCACCAGTCGCTCGAGCGGCACGCGGCCCGCGTCCTCCGGCGCCATCTTGAGCTGCACGCCCAGCGAGCGCAGGTTCATCCAGGGATAGATGTTGGCGGGAAACTCCACGCCGCTGGTCACGACGTTGTCGCCCTTCGACCACGTCAGACCGTTGGCCACGTAGGACAACCCTTCACTGGTGTTCTTGACGAACGTGATTTCTTCGGAATGGCAGTTCAGCAGTTTCCCCGCGAGCTGCCGTACGCGCTTGGACTCCGGGTAGAGCCCGCCGCGCGAATAGGCGTGACTCTCGGCCTCCTCGATGAAGCGCCGCATCGCCGCCGCCGCACGCCCGGAGATCGGCGCCACGGCCGCATGATCCATAAAGTTGTACTGGCGAGTGATCGGCATCTCTTCGCGCAGTTGGTTGACGTTCATCCCGCCGATACCTCCGGCTTGCACCTAATCCCGAATATCAGGCAAGCGCGTATGCAAAATTCCCCCGCAGGGCCTCCGGCCCGGGAGCCTCGCTCCTGTCTATTATACGCTGAGAAAACCGCCGGCAGGGAGAATCGTCAACGGCCGCCTGACTAAAAATTGAAACGGGTGACGATGACCGGCATCGGCGAGTACGCCCCGGCGAGCCTTCCTGCTGCTCTATTGGAGCATGCATCAAAAACTCGGACGCCGCTCCATACGGGGCTCCAGCAGCCACCAAAGGCCCAAAATCCCCGCCACGAGCAGCAGCGTCCCGGGTTCCGGGACGTTGGCCGGCGTCTCCGCCGCGGAGGCATCGGGCTGTTCTTCGGCTAACTCAACCGTCAGGGCCTCGAAACCCGGCACGCTCGTCGGAAGACCGTTCTGCATGAAGCCCAGCGGGTCGTTGAGAAACGCCGCCTGGAACATCTGCGTCATCAGAAACGACATATCCTCGTCACTGACCCGTTCCCCGGCCTCCAGTGACGCCAGTAGTTCATCCACGGTCTTGCCCCTGGAGGACGTGGCCGCAGAGACGACTCGCGGCGTGACCGCCTCGTCCGGATTTCCCAGCCCCTGCGCCAGACCGGCGAACGCGTCCATCAGGATATGTCCGGAAACGTTGACGGGCCCGGTATCAAAATCCGTGACCTGTTCGTCGTGAACCCCAAAACCATCAGCGGTATAGGAACCGATGTTCATCACCCGCATCTGAAGATCGTAAAACCCCAGCGCGTTGACCGTCCCCTCCGTATTCACAAGGACGTTTCCCGTCCACTCGAAACTCTGCACTCCGGCGTCAAATGTCACGGTGTAATTGATTGGAACGGGAATAAAAGCGGTCTGACCGCTGAATTGGTCGAAAGCGCGCTGACCGGTCTGTGATTCGAAAAAAACCTCCGGGATGAGCGTCGTTGTATAGCCGACGCGATTGTGCATGCCGACGGGCTGGGAAGTTGAGAGCACGTTTGGATCGCTGCCGAGCTGAATCTTGAACGGCCCAAGATCGAGGGTATTCGGGTTGTTGAACGAATCGGTCCCGAAGAAGTGAAACTGCTCGTAGGTCCAACCTTGCCCCGCCCGGTTGAACTCGACCCGCTGATCGAAAATGTTGTTATCGAAGAGCGGGCCATTCTGGGGACTCGAAAGAAAATTATGGTTGCCGGTATAAACCGCGCCGCGAAAGAGGGTTCGCTGCAAACCGCCGAACTGCGCCCGCGCCGGCTCACCCGACGCGGCCACCGCGAACGTAACAAATACCAGGATCCTGATCCGCTGAAGCTGCATGGTCGACTGCCTCCGTGATCCGCGGCCGGACGAACCCGGTGTCGCGATCGATTGAGCGGCCTGATCAACGGAGTCCCGCCGGCGTTTATGCCAGACCAGTCTCCACGAACCCCAGGCTCGCCGTAATCAAATATCGGTCGGCGTCGCGAGGCGATTCAGCGCAGAATAACTGTTTTGAGATGAGCGATTTGCGGCGCGGGAGAGTCCAATAACGTTTAGGACTTTCCTATCAGTCCAAATAACGCCGCGGACGTGCGCATGCCGGCCTCGAAATCGCGAATATGAAAGAACTCGTTCGGCGAATGGGCGTTGCAGTTTGGCTGGCAGTAGCCCAGCATGAGGCTGTCCGCGCCCAAAACTGCCTTGAGCATCGGCAAGATCGGCAGGGTGCCCCCCTCCCGGATGAGAACAGGCTCCTTGCTGAATCCCATCTTCACCGCCTGGCGCGAGGCGATCATTCCGGGCGAGTTTACGTCCGCAAGGTAGGGATCAGCCGCCGCATGTGACTTGATCTCGCACTTCACCGTATCCGGCACGCGTTTTCGAACGGTCTCCTCGAACAGCCGGTCAATCTCGGCCGCCTGCTGATTGGGCACAATCCGCATGGAAATCTTGGCCCCCGCGAACGACGGGATGATCGTGCTCGACCCCTCTTTCATATACCCCCCAAAGATGCCGTTCACGTCGAGCGTCGGACGCGACCAGCGGCATTGCAGCGCATCGTACCCCTTTTCGGTATAGGTCTTTGGGCTGCCGACGTCCTTGAGAAACTCGGCCTCGTTGTACGGCAGCGAGCGCATCATCTTGACCTCTTCCGCCGTCATGTCCTTCACGCGATCGTAGAAGCCGGGAATGTTCACGCGACCGTCCGCATCCTTGAAGCTCGCGATGAGTTTCGCCAGCTCGACCGCCGGATTCGCCACCGCCCCACCGTACGAGCCGCTGTGCAGATCTTTCTTCGGACCGGTCAGTATGACTTCCTTGTAAACCAGACCCTTCGTCGCCGAGGTGACCGCCGGGACGTCGATGCCGAACTGCGCCGTATCGTGAATGACGACGTAGTCGCACGCGAGACGATCCTTGTGCTTCTTCACGAGGTCCGCCAGGTTCGGCGAACCCACCTCTTCCTCGCCTTCGATGCAGAATTTCACGTTGATGGGCAGCGCTCCAGCCGTTTTCATCCAGGCTTCCGCCGCCAGGATAGCGCAGAACATCTGCCCCTTGTCGTCCGCCGACCCGCGGCAAATGATCATTCCGTCCTTGACGATCGGCTCGAACGGACCGGTATGCCAGAGCTTGAGATCTCCTTCCGGTTGCACGTCGTAGTGGCCGTAGACAAGCAGCGTCGGGCGCCCCGGCTTTTGTTCGCCCTGGGCAAACACGGCGGGCCACCCCGCGGTCTCGACGATCTCCGCGGTGAGTCCAGCCGCCTTGCAGCGCTGCGAGACCCACTCCGCCGCCTTGCGAATGTCTCCGGCATGGTCCTTTTGTGCCGAGATGCTTGGGATCTTAAGAAAGTCGAACAACTCGCCCTGAAATCGGCCCTTGTTCGCCTCCAGATACTGAAACGACTTTTCGATCGCAGCGCTGGACATGACGGAACCCTCCATGTCGGTGTTTACGAAACCATCGGAATTGTCCCCCAACCACCGAGCGTGGGCAAGCCGCGGCGCCGCCCCGTCAGAACGCGTTTTTTTCTTCTGATTTGAGATACTCACGACGGCCGGCAGCGTAATCGTCCGCCGTCGCCGGAAGTCCACTGGTCGAGGCGGCCGCGTCCGGCGCATCCTGGGAGAGCGCACTCTCGTAGATGCGCTTTAGAATGGGAATGCACCACCCGCACCCCGTCCCCGCCCCCAGGCAATTAGACATCTGGCTGGCTCTCTGAGGTCGCTCGCGCCGCGCGAAGTTCGTCAGCTTGCGCAACGAGACGTGGTAACAAAAGCAAATCTGATCGTCCAGGTTCACGTTGGCATTTTAGTGCCACGATCCATAATTTACGCTGGGAAACGGGATTAGCCCCATTGGAAAGCTTGACGCGGGGGTCCCTTTTACGTATAATAGCTGTCCCTATGGGTGAAATGCGCCCAAGGGGAGGAAGCGTGAGGATGAAGAAGCCCCTTTTAGAGTCCATGTCCCTGTTCGCACTCCTCGCCGTATTGGCCTGGGGCGTTGCTCCGGCCCAGGCGACGATCGTCTTTGGACAAATCGACGACTTTGAAGATGCAACGACTCAATCCTGGAGCGGGGGCGCAGGTCCGGCGAATATTCCCACCGGTGGTCCCGCCGGCGTGGGCGACCATTTCCTTCAAATGATCGCCACCGGCGGTAGCGGCCCTGGCAGTCGGCTGGGCTCTTACAACGACAACCAGTGGACCGGCGATTACCTTGCGGCCGGCGTAACCTCCATCGAAGCCGATCTTCGCAACTTCGGCTCCACGGGCGACTTGAGCATTCGGCTGCTCTTCTTCGGCACCGGCGGCAACTTCACCTCCACCATCCCTTTGATAATCCCTAATGATGGCGACTGGCACCATGTCATTTTTGGAATTACGCCGGCGGACCTGACCGCCGTCGACGGCGGCTTCGACGTCAACGCGACGTTGTCCGGAACGAATCGCCTCCTGATCCGACATCAGGTTGGCCCGCCCGGCGGCCAATTCGCCGGAACCTCGATCGACGGCGAAATGGGGATGGACAACATCACGGCGCTTCCTGAGCCAGGGACGCTGAGCCTTTTGGTCTTCGGCATGGCGGCCCTACTTCGCCGTCGGCGTTAATTCTCCCATCCAATCCTTCGAGTCCCTCAGAACCAACCTCGACAATTGCCCGCTGATTGTCGACGCAAAGCGCTAACGGCCGCCCGCCGCCTACGGTTTCCGGCCGATCAACCCGCGTATCCACTACCCAAAAAAAAATACGGAATTATCCCGCTGACTCAGGAAGCCGTTGATTAGCGCCAAGGCGCAATACACGCCCGAAATTACACTAACATAAATGCCTATTGTATAACAGGTTGTAGCTTTTACGCACAATCAATGCCGCCTACGTATTGACACGCGGCAAAGACCTGTCATAATCTTGGCGTTGTCGGAATCGGCCTTTACCAGAGGCCCCGACAGAAAGGACAACGCCAGTGGAAACACATCGCGTCCGAGCCAAGGTCGGTATTCACGAATTCGATGCGGAAGGCGACCGTGAGACAGTAGATCGCCAGTACGCTGAGTTTCTAAAGCGCATTGACGGAGTTGGCTCTACGCCAACTCCGGCCGCACCAGCGGCAAAAATTGAAACACCACCAGCGAATGGTGGAACAAACGCCATCGACGACACGATCATGGCGAGAATCTTCAATCGATCCGGCGACAGCGTATCTCTTAACATCCTTCCACGAACACCACAGATGCAAGCGGATGCCTTGCTCGTACTTCTTTACGGTTTTGAGCGGCTTCTATCAAGGCAGTTTGTCGGTTCATTCCCGCTTATTGCCGCCGCCAGACAGTCCGGAATCCAATTGGATCGCCTTGACCGCGTGATAGATTTCCACGAGCAGTTCATTATCAGCGGCGGATTTGGGCGCGGGAGAAGATACGCGCTGAACAACCAAGGCAAAACGTTTGCAGAGACGGTTATCAAGGGAATGCTTTAAGAAAGTAGGGCTGTGGCGTTACCAGCACCACAGCCCCGAAACCCATTAGCGGACAACGCCAAAAGGGTTGTAGATCAATGAAACACGTGGTACGGGATCAGATTGCTAAGGCCGGGATTAGACGGCCGAACGGTGGGCACACCACAAGAGAGCTTCTCCCTCTCTCGCGGTACGTGGGTCCAAACCGGTCCATCGGGGCGTCCAAAGCCTGCAATCTGGTCTCGTTACCTTTATCTTCAAATCGGAGCGTTCGGGTTGCACCCCAAACGCTCCAGAACCGAGTCAAGACCGCGAAGCCCAGACTCGATCCGCACGGGGATTGTAATTCCCCTCCGGGCTTTCGGTCAAGACAAAACCACCGAAAGGCCCGATCATGTCACGACCGAAGCCCCCCAGCCTTATTGAGTTAGCCGAGAAATACGACACGCGCGAAAAGTGCCTGACGCTATTGGAATCGCTCCGATGGCCGAACGGCCCTAGCTGTGTCCGATGTGGATCGAAATCCGCATATCGGATCGAGGCGCGGCACCTGTATGAGTGCGGAGATTGTTCGCACCAATACAGCGCGACGAGCGGTACGATCATGCACCGCTCGCACCTGCCGTTGTCAAAATGGATTCTCGGTGCGGCTCTACTGTCAAACGCCCGCAAGGGCGTGTCCGCTTGCCAACTTTCGAGAGACCTGCATATCACCTACAAGAGCGCGTGGTATCTCGGAATGAGGCTGCGCCGCGCGATGCGCGAGTACGATTGGCTTACGCGATTCACAGGAATCTGCGAACTGGACGAATGCTACATCGGCGGAAAAGCTCGCAAAACACGTGCACGCGGTGCGAAAAACAAAACGGCCGTGTTTGGAGTTAGGGAGCGATCCGGCGAGGTACGTATCCAGGCGATTCCAAACGTAACCTACAAGACTATCGCCGAAGTGGTGCGGCAATACGTGGATACCAACGCCGAGATGGTAGTGGCTGACCAGTTTCCTAGTTACAACCAACTCGGCGCGGAGTTCACACTGAAGCGCATCAACCACGCTCGCCAATACGTCCGTGGCGAAATCCACACAAACAGCATCGAATCGATTTGGGCTATCCTACAGCGGCAGGTCCACGGGACGCACCACAAGCTATCCCGCCAATACCTGCCGCTGTACCTCAGCGAAATCAGCTATCGATTCAACCATCGCAAAGACCACAACCTATTTCTGGGCGTCTTGAGAAACGTATTGGTAACGGACAGGGAAGTGGCGTAAGAACTACCGGGGCTTCGGCCCCGGTTTCTTATGGCGATTTACCTGAGTGAAGGGGATAATTCCGAAAAAATAAGCCCCGGCCGCGCGTGTCGCGCGACCGGGGCATCCAAGAGCGTTCGCCATCCGACTCACATCGTGCGAATCAGATCGGATCCACAACCCGCACGCGAACGGCGATCGAGTAGGCCCGGCTACCGGGGCAGCCGGCCGAATCCGTGGCCGTCACTGTGAAGTTGTAGGTCCCGCCGACCGCGCTCGTTCCCGAGATCACGCCGCTTGGCGAGAGTGTCATGCCCGGGGGCAGCGCGCCAGCCGTCACCGCGTAACTGTAGGGACCGCTCCCGCCGCCGGCGGTGAGCGTCTTCTCATAGGTGCGATCTACAAACGTCGCTGGCAGCGACGTCGGCGAGAGCGTGATCGTCGCACAGTTAACGGCCAGGGCGTAGGCCCGCTCGCCCGTACAACTGTTGGCATCGGTTGCCGTGATCGTGAAGTTGGCGATCCCGCCGGGACCCGAGGGCGTGCCGGAAAGGACGCCACCGGCCGAGAGCGTCAGACCGGCGGGCAGACTGCCGGTCGTCACGGCGAAGCTGTACGGCCCAGTCCCGCCCGAGGCCGTCACCACCTCGTTGTACGCCCCGCCGGCTGTCGCGTTGGGCAAGGAGGCCGGATCAACCGAGATCGCCGGGCACGATGGCGCGAGGGCCCAGATCTCGACGTCGTCGATGTTCCAACCGGGATAGGTGATGGACGTATCCGTCGTGCCCATGCCCCAGCGAATATAGACCGTGGGTTGGCCATCGGCGACGGCCGCGATGTTGTAAGTCTGGAGCGACCATGAGGACTCGCTCAACGCTCCACCAGTGTGATTCCAAACAGTGGTCCACGTAGACCCATTGTTGGAAACCTCGATATTGGCGTGGTCATAGGTCGCAGATTCGATGCCCAACCAGCGCCGGAACCGAAGTTCGGTCTGCGTCACTCCTGAACAGTCAATAGCTAGAGTTGTGAGGTACTGCACCGGCGACAAGCTATTCGGGTAATCTCCGGTGAGGTTGTAGCCGTAGACGTTGGAGCCGGTAAAGCCGGACGGAGGATCAAAATTGTGGCTTCCACCGCCTGTGGGCTGGCCCCATGCCCATTGTCCGCTCGTGGTCCAACCGGGATTGGTATCCATATTGAACACATGAATCGCCTGCGGGCCACCAACAGTAATGCTGACCGTCGCAATGTTTGAATCAGACATTCCGTCGTTCGCCTTCCACGTGAAACTATCGGGACCGTTGTAGCCCGAGGCAGGCGTATAGCGGACGACGTCTCCTCCGCCGACGAGCGTATAGGGAACGCTTCCGATCACGGTGTATCCCGTCCCGGGATCGCGCAGATTGCCGTGAATGGGCAGTGACACAATGATGAAAGTCAGCGGATCGAGATTGGGATCGCCCGCCACCAGCGTCACATCGGCGGCGGTGTTCACCGGCGTATTGATCGACGAATTGGAGGCCGATGGAGGCAACGGTCCGCACGCCGCCGCCGCTGAAAGATCGGTTTCAAAGAAATCCGGCGAAAGTCCCGTCCCGCCCGACAACCCCGCCAGACCGTCGGCCACAGCGACCGCGAGGTAGGCGATTTGGATACGGCCGTCGAAGTACAGTTCGATTTGGAAAGTATTGGAGTTCGTCGTGCTGTACTCCGGCACGCCCTGCCACGTCACCACGGCCCGATCCGCGAGCTGCTTCCAGCTCACGGTGCCGCCCGTTCCTGGATTGAGATCGTCCCAGACGGCCGCCACACGCCGGGCCGCGAAATGATCGCCCAGCGTCTCGGTATAGTCGTTGTCGCCGGAAACGAACGTGACGTTTCCGTTCGTGTTCACGTAGAAGCTACCGTACGTATCCCCATAGATCGACACGGTATTGCCACCGGTCAGCGTAATGAGCGCGTTGCCGTCATCCGCCGTTCCGGTCCAGCTGGTGATCGGTGTCCCCCCGGTTGGGTCCGTGGGCAACGCTACGATGGGCGCGCCGCACATCGCATAGAAGTCGAAGGATCCATTCGGCGTAAAGAGGACGCTCCGATTGTCCATGTCGTTATCGTTGCCGTCGAAATTCTCGGTGAAGAAATTGGGAATATCCGGCGTCTGAAACGTGTAGCAAGCGCCCGAATTGTCATCCGACGCCGCGTTGGCCGCCTGGTCCGTCGCCTCGACGGAAAAGAAGTACGTCGAATTCTCATCGATGCCGCTAATCACCACGGAATGCGCCGTATGATCGCCGCCTTCTGCCGCAGACGAAGTCAGCGTCCCACAAGTCGTCCCGTAATGAACAACGCCGTTGGCCAGTTCGTCGGTGTCGAAGGTCACCGTCGCCGTGTGCGGGCCAATCGCCGAAACCTGTACGTTGCTGATGATGGGCGGCACGCAATCCACGGTCGCCGTATCCGTCACGACGACATTCAGGCCGCCGAGGCCGTCATCGGCGTCGATGTACGTGGCCGTCACCATGTCGGCATGGGCGATGTGCAGCACCCCGGGGCTGTCCGTTGTCGAGAGACTAATCGAACCCTGGAACGTCGCCGTCTGGGCGCCCGTTTCCGTCAGGAGAACGGTTTCGCCCGCCGGCTCCGTCGTGGAACCAATCGTGACGTTGACAGTCTCAACGACATTGTCATTGGTGTTGAGGTCACAATCGACGACACGGATCGTGGCCGAACTGCTGCACGCATACTTGACACGATCAAGCGTGATCAGGCCCTGCCGCGAGCAGTTCACCAGCAGCGGCGAGGCGCAAACCGAGAACGGCTGCGGGCCCTGCGGCACATTGAATCCCCGCACCTCGACGCGATACACACCCGGCGTAGGGGCATTCACCAAGACCTGCTCGATATTGTCCACGTGATTGGCCTGCGTCTGCACCGCCGGGGCGCTGGGATTGGCCAGACCGCCGAGCGTCCACGGGAAGCGTTGCACGTTGTTCGGATCGAAGACCACGAGGTCGAGATCGTTCACCAGCGCCGGATTGACGTTCGGCGTCCCCGGCACGTCATCCCACGCCAGCGTCACCTTCATGACCGGATCGCCGGGATTCACCACCACCAGCGTATTGTACGAGCCCCCCTGGCTAACCTGGTTCTCGATGAAGTTGCCGTAGTTGTTGCTGCGCATGAAGTCGATGGCCGGCTGCACCCGCACCGAGCCGTAGCCGAACTGGTTGTCCGGACCGACATTGCCGCGATCCACCGCCGTATGCGCCAGCAGGATCTTCAGTGTCGAGTTCCGCATGAAGGGCGTCGCCATCCCGAAGTGCGCCCGATAGTCCTGCATGATGAGCGCCGACAGGCCGCACACCGTGGGGGAGGCCATCGATGTCCCGCAGAACGATCCGTACGCCGTATCGCTCGAAGCCAGACACGATGTCACCCCACCGTCCCCACCGACCTGGCAACCCGGCGCGGACACATCGGGCTTCATGCGATCATCATCCGCCGGGCCCCAACTAGTAAAACTAGTAAGAGAATCGTCGTTGGCGTTCAGCGCCCCAACCGTTATGTGGTTCTTCGCGCACGCCGGCGGCGCGGTCGTATGATACGTCGTGCCGCATGCGCCCGATCCCCGCTCATTGCCATTCGCCCAGATAACCCGGAACGGCGACCCCAATGAACCTCGGACAATGGAATCGATGAGGGCGGAAGTGGTGCCGTAGTCGCCTTCCCATGAACAGGGAAACCCGTTCGGAGCAGTGTTTGTGCCGATCGAGTTGTTGGAAATATGCGCCCCGTCCACGTTAATCGCCGCGTCGTAGTCATGATTTAAGTCGCCGGGGTCCGTATACAGAAAGCCCGCGCTCAGCGACGGACACGTCGTTCCCGATGCGCTTTGCTGGAACCCGTAGGAAATAATGTTGGCGCCCGGGGCCATGCCCTTGTTATTCGCATTGGCCACACCCCCACCCGCGACCGTACCGGCCACGTGAGTGGAGTGATCACTAAGCCCGCTGCACGGGGCTTCGGCCGATCCGATTACGGCGCGCCCCTGAAAATCGACGTGAGTCGTTCGAACACGTCCACCGTCATAAACGAGAACGTTCACCCCCGCGCCGGTCAAACTGTACGGCGGGGCCTGTACCGTGTTCGCCCCCGTCAACGCCCGGTTCTCCGCGTTGACTTCCTGCAAGGCGGGCAACGGCGGCTCGATCCACTCCACGATATCCTCCGCCGCCAATGCAGCGATCATGGCGCTCGGCAACTCGATGACCAACGTATTCACGATTGGAAGCTGCGACTTGACGTTCGCCCCATACTGCCGGGAGACATTCACCGCCTCTGTCGCCAGCGGCACATCCGCATGAAACTTGATATACACCGCCACCATGGCGTCCGCCGCCACCGGCTCCACCGCGCGCGAAACAGACTCCTTTTGGTCGTCGGTCTCCTTCTTCTCCGGCGTGACGATGGCCCAGGCGGGAATATCCCCCATCGCCAATGACGGGTGCAGCTTCCAACTCGGATCGACGGCCGCCACCCGCGAAAAACCCGGGACCGCCGCCAGCCCCGCCGCGTCCAGCGGGCGACCGTTCACTGCCGCGAAGAATGCGTTGTCGCTTAACGGATCAAGGAGCTGAACCCCCGAGGCTTCCAGCTTCGCCCGATCCTCCTCTGTGATCGGTTGGTCAAATTGCACCACCATGTGCCGCGCCCCGACCCCGCGCGTGAGCTCCTCGATCGCGGGACCGATCTGTCCGGCCTGCCGGCGGGCTAACGGCATCGCGCCGTTTCGCCAGCGAATGTCGGCATCCGCGCGGGCAGCGACCGCGCCGACCACAACCAGAGTCACGATCCGGAACACTCGACGAGCGCGCATTTTGAACACGTTATTTTCCTTGATTGAAATGTCTCATGGAGCCCGCCCAGGCGACCTCTCCACCCCAATGTGGATTTGTCCGACTCGCGGTGCACTCCCTCACGCCCCCCCATCGTATCAAATCACCGCGGAAAACTAAAGGGCAACGCGGGGGCGGGCGTCGCCTTTATCCCCAATTCTGCAGTGCGGGTGCGTTGCCACCATCGTTTTGAGGCCGACGTCCCCTTGGTTCGCCTAGGGCTGGGCGAGTAATAGCTCCACGAATTCCTCGAGGTCCAAATCGTCGATTGTGCCATCCGCATGAACATCCGCGGCGCATTTTTCCGCAGCAGTGGCCCCGCCGGGATTAAGCAGTACGTCAGTGAATTTCTGGGCGTCCCCGGCGTCAATCGCCAAATCGAGATTAACGTCCCCGTAGGTCCCGCCGCTGCACGCGCTGGGCGCAAGGGCGAGGATTTCGATGTCATCGATGTTCCAGCCCTGATAGGTCACGGACCCGTCCGTTGTACCCATCCCCCAGCGCAGGAATACCGTCGGCTGATTGTCCGCTACGCCGAGCAGGCTGTATGTCTGAAGCGACCAGGTGGAGTCGTTGATTGCCGTGGTGGCCGTGTGATTCCACACGGTCGTCCAGTTCACCCCGTCGTTCGACACTTGAATGTTCGCGTGATCGAAGTTCGCCGACTCGACGCCCAGCCAGCGCCGATACCGAAGCTGCACGCTGGAGAGGCTCGTGCAATTGATCGCCGTCGTCGTCAACCAGCGCGTAAACAACAGATTATTCGTATAACATCCCGCCAGGTTGTAGCCGTACACAGTGGCCCCGGTGAATCCGCCCGGTGGATCGACACGGCCCGTTCCGCACGGCGGATCGGTGTTCGTTGGTGTGCCAAATGCCCACCCACCGCCATTGGGTCCCGAGCCGCCGCCCGGTCCCGCATCCGCCGTCCAACCCGGGTCGCTATCCAATGGGAAAACATGCACCGGCTGCGCGCCGCCAACCGCGATCGTCACCGTCGCGGTATTCGACTCGTGCGTTCCGTCGCTCACCTTGAATTGGAACCCGTCATTCCCGGAAAAACCGAGGTTGGGCGTGTAGCGCACCCCGTCGCCTCCCCCGATCAGTGCGTACGGCGCGACCATGATCAGCCCGTTATTCAGATCGCGAAGTGATCCGTTCGTTGGCAAAGTCGTGATGAGGTAGTCCAGTGGATCCAGGTTCGGATCGCTGGCCACCAGCGTGATATTCACGAGGGTGTCTGACGGGGTCGACACAGCGCCGTTCACCGCCGTCGGCGCATTCGCTACCACCAGCGAAATATTATCGACAAACCAGTCGTCGAACGCGCCCGAGGTGCCTGAGTTGCGAATCCGAAGGCGGAAGCTCGAATGCATCGCCCCCGCCGGAAGCTGCATATCAACCTGCTGATACGTGGTCATATCCGGAAGCGAGCCCGGATGCCGTTGCAATTCCCTCCAAACACCGAAGCCGTCGAGGTACTCGATGATCAAATCATCGCCGGAATCCGGACTTTCTCCCCCGCCCCTGCACTCGAAGTAGTAGGTGAGGCGCGCGACACCGGCACTCGATAAATCGATCGCATAGGTGCGAATCTCGTCGCCGGCGGCCGGGTCGCCGTTGAACCGTGCCGAAGACGGCTCGCTCGGCTCGGCAATGCCCAGCCCGTCGATCGTCGCGTTGGATATGAATCCCCACTTGCCGGGATCGAAAGTCGTGGTCGGGAACGTGTCGATGAACGGGAGTGTCAACACCGGTTCGACGGTAACCGATACCGTCGCCACATTTGAATCATTCACTCCGTCGTTGACCATAAACGTGAACGGGTCCAGTCCGCCGAAGCCGGTATCGGGCACATAACGGACAAGGTTGCCGTTGGCGGCGAGGGTGTAGGGGACGGTGGTGATGTCCGCCAGGCCGGCGCCCGGATCCTGGATCGTTCCATTGCTGGGCAGCGACGCGATGATATAGGTCAAGGGATCCATGTTGGGATCGCTGGCGATGAGTGTGATGTCCAGGAAGCCGTTGAACGGCGCGGTCACGGCGCTGTTGCTCGCGGTCGGGGCGCTGGCCACTGTCACGCTTACGTCATCGACAAACCAATCGTCGAACGCGCCGGACGTGCCGGTCGTGCGGAAGCGCAGCCGGAAGGCGGGGTGGAAGGCCGATGCCGGCAACAGCACATTGACTGGCTGATAGGTCCCCATATCCGGTTCGGAGCCGAAGTGCTGGTTTACGAGTTCCCAGCTTCCAACGTTGTTATAGAATTCCACGAACAAGTCGTCTCCCGCGTCTGGTGATTCGCCGCCTCCAGCCTGTTGGTAGAAATATATCAGCCGTACGGCCGTTTCGTTCGCCAGATTGATCAGGTGCGTGCGGATTTCGTCGCTGCCGTTGGGATCGGCATTGAGCCGGGCCGAGTTCGGCAGGCTCGGTTCGGCGATTCCGACGCCGTCGATCGTGGCCGTATCGATCAGATGCCACTTCGCCGGATCAAACGTCGTGGTCGGGAACGCATCCGAGAACGGCAACGCCAGTACCGGCTGAACCTGCACGGTAATGGTTGCAAGGTTGGAATCGCCGCCGGTCGGAGGCGTCCCGCCGTCGTTGACCTTGAATTGGAAGGGATCGGTCGTCGGCGCCGCGCCGGAGTGATAACGGACCTGATTGCCCCCGCCAAAGAGCGTGTAGGGCAAGTCTCCGGGTGTAATCGAGTAGCTGTTGCCGACGTCTTCCAAAGGTGCGAGGGGTAACGACGTAATGATGTAGCTCAGCGGACCGGGGACGCCGTCGTCGCCGGCAACCAACGTAATGTCGGTCGCGATACTGACGGGGGTTTCAATGGTCCGACTCGCCGCGGCCGGCGGCTGCGGACCACAGCTGGGGGCCAATGCCGACAAGTCCATTTCAGCGTAATCGGGAGGAATGCCACCGCCCCCCGACAGGCCGGTGATGCCGTCGGTGAGGTCCACCCTCAGGAAACTCAATCTTAGCCGGCCGTCGAAAAACATCTCCACCTGAAGCGTGTTTGTATTCGCGGTCAAAGCTTCCGGGACGTTCTCCCAGGTGACGACCGCGCGATCGGCGAGTTCCTTCCATGACACGGTTCCGCCCAGCGCCGGATTCAGGTTGGCAAACAGGGCGGAGATCCGAGCCGTATCGAAGTGATCCCCGACCGTCGGCGACGAGTCGGTATCTCCCGCCGTAAACGTGATATAGCCATTACTGCCGATGAAAAAGCTGGCGTAGTTTACGCCATAGAGCGAAACCTGGTTGGCACCGGTCAACACCACGTTGGCGTTCGCGTTGTCTGCTAGTGTCAAAGCGGTGCCACCGGCCGGGTCCGTCGGCAGTACGCTGATCGAAGTTGAGCACAGCGAGTAGAAGTCGATCGACGCGTTCGGCGTGAACAGAAGCGACGTATCGTCGAGGTCAAAATCGCCCGCCGTGAATTCCTCGGTAAAGGAGTCCGGAATCTCCGGCGTAGTAAACGCGTAACAGCCGCCGGCGTTGTCGTCTGTGGCGGAGTTCGTGGCCGGATCGACGGCGTCGATCGCAAAGAAATACTGCGTATCGTCCAGGAGACCCTGGAGCACGAGAGTGTGCGACGTGCCAAAGGCGGATTCCAAGACCGACTGGGTCAGCGAGGTGCAACTCGTCCCGTAGCGAACGGTGCCCTGCGCCGCTTCGTCCGTTGTGAACGTCACGGTCGCCGTGTGCGGGCCGAGGTTCGATGTCTGAACATTGGAAATGACAGGCGGCTGGCAATCGACCGCCGACGTGTCGGTCACAACCACGTTGATCCCACCCAACCCGTCGTCCGCGTCGGTGTACGTCGCCGTCACCGTATCGCCATGGGCCACTTGCAGGACGCCGGAGGAATCCGTTGAGTCCAACGAAATCGCACCTTCGAACGCCGCCGTCTGCGCCCCGGTCTCGGTCAAGAGGACCGTCTCGCCTCCCGGCTCGGTTGTCGAATCGACCGTCACGTTAACCGTCTCGACGACGTTATCATCGGTGTTGAGGTCGCAGTCGACGACTCGAATCGTGGCGCTTGCGGTGCACGTGTATTGATTCCGATCGAGAGCAATTAACCCCTGCTGGGAGCAGTTCACCAACAACGGCGACGCACAAATCGAAAACGGCTGCGGACCCTGCGGCACGTTGAATCCATGCACCTCGACGCGGTACACGCCCGGGATCGGCGCATTCACCAGCACCTGCTCGATATTGTCCACGTGATTAGCCTGCGTCTGCACCGCCGGGGCGCTGGGATTGGCCAGACCGCCGAGCGTCCAGGGAAATCGCTGCACGTTGTTCGGATCGAACACGACGAGGTCGAGGTCGTTCACCAGCGCCGGACTGACGTTCGGCGTCCCCGGAACGTCATCCCAGGCCAGCGTGACCTTCATCACTGGATCGCCGGGATTCACCACCACCAGCGTATTGTACGAGCCCCCCTGGCTGATCTGGTTCTCGAGGAAGTTCCCATAGTTATTGCTCCGCATGAAGTCGATGGCGGGCTGCACGCGCACCGAGCCATAGCCGAACTGATTGTCCGGACCGACATTGCCGCGATCCACCGCCGTATGCGCCAGGAGGATCTTCAGCGTCGAGTTCCGCATGAACGGCGTGGCCATCCCGAAGTGCGCCCGATAGTCCTGCATGATGAGCGCCGACAAGCCGCACACCGTGGGGGAGGCCATCGACGTACCGCACGATGACCCATAAGAGGTGTCGCTGGTACTGGTGCAGGAAGTCACCCCTCCATCCCCTCCCGCCTGACACCCCGGCGCTGAGACGTCGGGCTTCATGCGATCGTCATCCGCCGGACCCCAACTCGAGAAACTGGTCATCGAGTCGTCGTTCGCATTGGTCGCCCCGACGGTGATATGGTTCTTCGCACACGCCGGCGGCGCGGTCTTGTGATAGCCCGCCGGAACGTTCGGGTTCGGGTCGTTACAGGTCGAGGTTTGCCGTTCGTTCCCGTTGGCCCAGATCACCCGAAAGGGCGTCCCCAGCCCCCCGCGGACAATCGAGTCGATGAGCGTGTCGGTTACGCCGTAATCACCTTCCCATGAACAGGGATACCCGTTCGGCGCCGTGTTTGTGCCGATCGAGTTGTTGGAAATATGCGCCCCGTCCGCGTTGATCGCCGCGTTGTAGTCATGGTTCAAGTCGCCGGGGTTGGTATAAAGGAACCCCTGACTCAACGGCGGACAACCGGTCCCCGATGCATCCTGATCAAAGCCATATGAAATGATGTTCACACCTGGGGCCATGCCCTTGTTGTTCGCATTGGCCACGCCCGCGCCACCGACCGTGCCGGCGACGTGAGTCGAGTGACTGCTAATGGTGCTGCAAGTCGCTTCTGCCGAACCGATCACGGCGCGGCCTTGAAAATCGACGTGCGTAGTACGCACTCGCCCGCCGTCATAGATCAAGACATTTACACCCGCGCCGGTGAGGCTGTAAGGCGGTGCCTGTACCGTGTTGGCCCCGGTCAGCGCCCGGTTTTCGGCGTTAATCTCCTGAAGCGCCGGAAGCGGCGGTTCCATCCATTCCACCGCGTCTTCCGCCACGAGCATCATCAACATTGATTGAGGAAGTTCGATCACGAGCGTGTTGACGAGCGACAGGGATGACTTCACGTTGGCCCCATACTGCCTGCAGATATCCACCGCCTCCGTCGCGAGGGGCACATCCGGATGAAACTTCACCAGGACGGCCACGATCGGATCGGCCGGCAGAGGACCCTCGCGCGACGAACCCGCTTCGCCTTCGTCGAGTTCCTCCGGGGCCTGGATCGCCCATTTCGGAATCTCACCGATCGACAGAGATGGATGCAGCTTCCAACTCGGGTCGACGACCGTGACGCGCGAAAAGCCCGGCACTGCGGCAAGGGCTGCCGCATCGAGGCGACTGCGATCGACCGAGGCAAAGAACGCGTTATCCCCCAGGAAGTCCAGCAGGCGAATTCCCGCCGCCGCCAGCGTCGTCTTGTCGTTATCCGTGATGGGCTCATCGAATTGCACGACGATATGGCGCGCGCCGCCCCCTCGCGTGATCTCTTCGATCGCCATACCGATTTGGCCTGGTTGGCGCCGCGGAATTGGCGCCGATCCATTGCGCCAGCGAACGTCGCCGGCAGCCACACTCGACAGGACCGCCATCCCCATCAGCCATGAAGCGAGGAAAACGACGCGCGAAGACATCTTGGTCACTTCAAATCCTCCCGAACCGGACTTTCTTGGTCGGCGTTATCGGGCATTGTACCCTGAAGTTAACGCAAACAATAACGGAATTTGATGGGTGGAGGTTGCCGGCACGCGGCGGTGCCGAAACTGGGCCGGTTACTTGAGCAGCTCGCCGGCCAGGAACTCGACGTCCTGCAAGTTGACAATGCCGTCCACGACCAGGTCAGAAGCGCATTGTTCGTGAACACCCGGCCCCGGGGGGTTGAGTAAGACCTCGACAAATGCCGCCACGTCCCGGCCATCGACGACTCCGTTCAAATCCGCGTCCCCCGGTATTACTTCGTTGCACGGACCCGGCGGGATGCCCCAGATTTCGATGTCGTCGAGATTCCATCCGCAGGAAGTTCCCGAAGCGTCCGTCGGGCCCAGACCCCATCGCACTCGCACTCCGGTCTTCCCGTCCGCCAATCCGGAGATGTCCAGATCCACGAGCGTCCAGCTCGTATCGCCGATCGCGGTCCCAACGTGCTGCCATTCGGGCGTCCAGGGATTTTGGCTGGTCGCCACTTCAACCTTCGCCTGATCTCCGCTCGACGCCTGGATGCCCAGCCAGCGTCGGAAGCGAACGCGCGTTCCTGCCAGCGTCGAACAGTCCATGACCGACGTCGTCAGGAATTGGGGCGATCCAATATTGTTCGAATAGGCGCCGGCAAGGTTGAACCCAAAAACATTGGAGCCGGTCCATGCAGTGGCAGGATCACCGCTCAATCCCAGCGGCGGTCCAAACCCCCAGGCGCCCTGGACCGTCCAGCCCGGGTTGGAGTTCAGCGGAAACTGATAAGCAGGTTGCCGTGTCCCCACCAGGACGCGAACCGCCGCCTCATTGGATACAAAGTAGGCATCCGCCGCCTGAAAGCTGAACGCGTCCCCGCCGGCAAACCCGGAATACCCTGCATAATGGACCTCGCGGCCGCCCGCCGCCAGTTCGTAGGGGACGCTTTCAATCGGCCCGGACAGGGGATCGCTCAATCGTCCATGCGTCGGTAATGACGTGACAATATAAGTAAGCGTGCTGTCGTTCTCGTCGGTCGCCGTTAGCATCACCGCGGCGGACGCGTTCATGGGCGTCTCGGCGGTCTCCTCCAACGCCATTGGCGCTTCCTCGTTGCACGGAATGATCGCAGAAAGGTCGGACTCGTAATAATCCGGCGACAAGCCCGAGCCGGCTGAAAGCCCGACCAGCCCGTCAAAGGCGTCGAGGTTCAGCAGGGTGATTTGAATCCGACCGTCAAAGTAAAGCTCCGCCTGAAACGTGTTGGAGTTGAAACCGAACCACTCGGGGACATTGAGCCAGGTGACGGCCACGCGGTCGGCGAGCTGTATCCAACTCACGGAGCCGCCCATGGTCGGATCCAAATCGTCAAAGAAGGCCGAGATCCTCGGAAACAGGAAATGTTTCTCCGTCGTCTCCAGGAACCAGGTATCCGGAGTGCCGAACACGATGTAACCGTTGGGGCTGACATGGAACGTCGTGTACGCCTGGCCGTACAGCCAGACGCTCGCCCCGCCGCCAACGTTGATCGTAACGGGAGGGCCGTCGTCCGGCATGGCCAGGACCGTTCCGCCCGTGGGATTCGTCGGGAGAATGGTGATCGGCTCGACACAGGCCGTGTAGAAATCCGCCGAGCCGTCCGGCGTGAACAGGATCGAGCGCATTTCCAGATCGTTGTCGTCGCTCTCGAATATCTCCGTGAAAAATTCCGGCACGACCGGCGTCGTGAACGACAGGCACGATTCGTCGCTGGGCACGACGCTGAAATTTCCCGCCTCGTCCATGATCCAGACCACATAATAGTACGTTGTTGTCTCGACCAGGTCTTTTAGATTGATCGTATGCTGCGTGCGAATCCCGCCGGAGGACGCCACGCTGCTCAGCGCCTCGCAATCCGTCCCATACAGGAGCGACGCATAAACGGGTTCATCCGTATCGAAGGTGATTGTCGCGCGCCGCGGACCCAGCGAGGCCACTTGTAGATTGTTCGTCGCCGGCCCCTGGCAATCGACGTTCGCGGAATCACTGACCATAACGTTGCTGCCGCCCTCCCCATCATCGGCATCGACATAGCTGGCCGCGACAGAATCGCCGTGCGTCACTAGAAGTTCGGCCCCTGGCTCGCCGGACAACAATCGCCAGACCTCAACCAACTCGGGGTCCCCTTCGACGACTTCGGGGATCAGAAACTCCGTCCCACGCTCCATCCGGGGACTTAACGTTTCGGTCAGTTGCACCGTCCCCGTGAACGTCGCGCTGTCTGCCGCGGACTCCGTCAATTGCACCATCGATCCGATCGGGTTCGTTCCCGACGCCACGTGCGCGGTGGTCGTCTCCACAGTTTGGTCGTTCGCGTTCAGGTCGCAATCGACGACCTGCACGGTAAGGCTGTCGAAGCAGGAATAGGTGGAACGGCCGATCGCCAGGCTTCCCCTGCTCGAACACGGGGCGAGCCTCGGGGAGGCGCACAACGAAAAGGTCTGAGGACCCATTGGCAGGGTAAAGCCCGTAACTTCAATCCGATAGACACCCGGCGCCGGCCCATCAATGACCACCTGTTCCATGTTGTTGAGGTGATCGGCCTGGATGCGTATCGCCGGCGCCGCGGGATTCGCCGCATCGAGGGTCCAGGGAAAATGAACGCCGTCGGTCGGATCGTAGACGCGCAGCTCCAGGTCGTTGACCAGCGTCGTAACGACGTTGGGCGCCGCCGGCGCATCGTCCCAGGCCAGCGTCACCCTTAGGGGAGCCTCGCCATCGATCACCGTCACGCTCGCCTGATACACCGATCCCAGTTCCAACGACCCTTCCACAAAATATCCGCTGCGGAGCTGCTCGATCGCGGGGACCACGCGAACCGATCCATACCCGAATTGATAATCCGGGCCCGTATTACCAAGATCGATTGCGGTATGCGCCAGCACGGCCTTCAACGTCGCGCTGCGAAAATCCGGCCGCTCCGGGTACTGCGCGCGATAGTCCTCCAACAGGAGGGCGCCCAGACCGGTGACCGTCGGCGCCGCCATGGACGTTCCGCAGAAAACCGAATAGGCCACGTCGCTTGACCCCGACGTCGAGGTGACGCCGTTATCGCCGCCGACCTCGCACCCCGGCGCGCAGATGTCCGGCTTCAACCGCCCGTCGTCGGTGGGCCCCCAGCCGGAAAAGCTGGTCATGGAATCGTCGTTGGAATTGACGGCCCCCACGCAGAGCGCATTCTTTGAGCCCGAAGGTGGCGCAATGGTTCCGTACAGCGCCCCACACCGCGAAGGGAACTTCCTCTCATTCCCCGCTGCCCAGACGATCGGCAGAGGAGTGCCCAGCGAGCCCCGCGCAATGGCGTCAATGACCGACGAGGTCAACCCGTAATTCCCTTCCCACTCACATGGAAAACCGTTGACCGCCACGTTAGTCCCGATCGAGTTATTGGCGAGGTTGGCCCCGTGCGAATTAATCGCGTCGCCGTAGTCCGCTTCGAGATCGCCGGGGTCGGTATAAAGAAATCCGGGCGCCGGTCCACCGGACTGCTCAAACCCATACGATTCAATCTGCACGCCGGGCGCCATTCCGCGGTGAAGTCCCCCGCTGGCCGCGCCGCTGCCCCCCAGCGTCCCCGCCACATGCGTGGAATGTTCGTAAAGCGGTGCGCCGTCTCTGATCGAAAGTCGTCCCCCGAAATCAACATGACTGGCCCGCGCCGTCCCGGAGTCGTAAACCAGGGCGGTGACGCCGGCGCCGGTCAGTCCGTAGGGCGGAGCCTGTGCGGTGTTGGCCCCAACTCGCGCACGAATCCCGTTATTGGTCGGGCCCAGGCGCGGCAGCGGCGGCTCGATCCATTCAACAATGTCTTCCTCCGCCAGCACGGCGACATTGGCCAGCGGCATCTCCACGACCAATCCGTTGATCGTCGACAGGTAGGAGCGGATCTTCGCTCCATGGCGGCGACAGGCCTCAACCCCCTCTACCTCCAGTCGAACATCGGGATGCAACTTGACGTAAGCGGCGATCGTAAGTCCCGCTCCCGCTTCCGTTTTCTCGATCGCTCCAACCTTTGCAGTGGGCCCGTTTCGACCAACGATCGCCCAGGGGGGCACGCGATCCGCCGTCAAATCGGGATGTAGTTTCCAGCTCGACGAGATGGCAACCACATTCTTGACGCTTTGAGAATTTGCCAGTCGTTCGGCGTTCTGAGGAGTCGCCCGTAGTGTCGCAAAATAGGCGTCGTCACCGACATAGTCGAGGAGAACCAGGCCATCGGCCGCCAATTGGGCGGCAAGCGCGCGCGGTGCAGGCCCGTCCAATTTGACCAGGACATGGCGATCCGTTTCGTTTGTCGCCAACGCTTGAATGGAAGAGTGAATCTGATCGCGCGTCGCCGCCGGTACCGACGTTGATCCGCTGTGCCATCGAACCTGTGAGCGAGCAGGCGAAGGCGCACTCAAAGCCAACGCCCACAAGGCGAGCGCAGAACCCAGGAACCCGCGAGCCACGTGCCTCTTCCTTCCCCTCGTGCGGGCGTTCCATCGCCCCGTACAACACGACCTGACATCCGCTACCTGCAGCCGGCACCGGCGGTATCCGAGCAGGCCGTATTATACCTCCGCGGCCTTCCATTGCTATATTTGCCCTGCCGGTTGTGGCGACCCTGTAATGCCCCTTTTGCCTGTCAAATTCCTCATTCTTGAGGTGTGACGCGTGTTTTTACAATTTATTTCGTTGCGCCCATCCAGGCGACCACGACAATTATTTTACGAACTGACTTCGATCCCGCGCCGAATGGCGGCTGGCGCAGGCATCTGATAACCTATTGCCATTTCAGATGTTCGGCGCAGAAGCAGTAACTGATGCCCAGATACTCGAGGCCACCCAGGGGTCGGTGCCTGCTCGGGAGGCCATCGCCGAAGCGCTGGCGCCCCAAGTTCGGGCCATGGTGCTTGTCCGATTGGCCCCCGGAATCAGCCAGGACCATGCGGTCGAGGACCTCTCTCAGCAGGCGCTTATGGACATCATCGCCGGACTGCCAACGCTACGAAACCCGGTGGTCGCGGCTTTGAAACGCTTTGCCTCCACCATCGTGAGCCGGCGTGTGGCGGATTTCATAAAGAGCGGCCGCATCGCCCAGGGCCGCGCCGCCGCCTCGCTGGACTCTTCCATCGCCGCACTGAGCAGCGTCGCGTTTATGAAGGACCTGGTCGCCGCCAGGGACCATTCGCCCCGCAGCGTCGCCGCGCGGGCCGAACAAACTCGGGCCGTCCTGGAGGAAATGGGACATCTGAAACAGGAGCATCGTACGGCGATCGCCCTGGCCTTTTTCGATCAACTGCCCATCGTGGATATCGCCGAACATTTTGGCATCAGCAGGCCGGCGGCGTCGATGCTCCTGCTCCGCGCGGTCAGAACGCTCCGTCGAAACCTGACGGGTTCAAGCAAGGTGGTCCCACGCAATGACGCTTGAAGATCCGGACGCCGGCGCAAATTCTCCCGAAGCGGTCGATGAAGCGTTGCGCGCTTTTTGGAGAGGTTCGTCCGGGGCCATCGACGCGCTGGCTCCCGATGAGGCCGGCGCGCCGAGCCTCGGCGCCGCGTTGGCTAACCTCTATCAGCCGCCGGCCTCAGCGCCACCGATCGAGATGGTCACCGGCGATTACACGATCGTCCGTGAGATCGGCCGCGGCGGTATGGGCGTCGTGTACGAGGCGCGGCAAGAGTCGACCGGGCGATCCGTCGCCCTGAAGGTCATGCTTCGCCGCTCGGACTCGGACCCCACTCATGTCAAGCTCTTCCGCCGCGAAGTGCAATTGCTGGCTCGACTCAAACATCCCTTTATCGCCACGATTTACGACGCCGGACAGACCGATGCGGGGCAGGACTATTTTGCAATGGAGCTGGTGAACGGGCGGCCGCTGCGCGAGTGGTGCCGACCTTGCGGCGCTTCCCGCCCTTCGGCCGATGCGTTGGTCCTGTTCAAGAAAATCTGCGAGGCGATCAGCTACGCCCACCAACGCGGCGTGATCCATCGCGACCTTAAGCCATCCAATATCCTCATTGACGACACCGGCAACCCCAAGATTCTCGACTTCGGTCTGGCCCGGTTGCACGATCCTGACGGCGAACTGGGCACGAATGTGACTGAGAGCGGCCGCCTCCTCGGTACGCTGGCATACATGAGTCCCGAGCAGGCGCGCGGCGAGACCGAGGCCGTCGACGTCCGCAGCGACGTCTATACGCTGGGGCTCATCCTTTACGAATTACTGACCGGTGCGAGGCCCTATGAAGTCAAGACTTCGGCCTGGGCGGAAGCCGTGCGCACCATCAGCGATCGACCGGTCGCGCACCCCAGCGCTGCGCATCCCGGTCTTCGCGGCGACCTTGAAACCATTATTCTCAAGGCGCTCGCCAAGGGACCTTCTGAACGCTATCCCAGCGCCGCAGCCTTTGCCGAAGACATTGACCGGTACTTGACCAATCTGCCCATCCTTGCTCGGCCGCCCAGCGGCCTGTACCAGCTCCGCAAGCTCATACTTCGGCACAAGGTTCCCGCTGCGCTCGGCGCGGCCCTGATCCTCGTCATGGCCGTCTCCGCCCTCACGCTCGGCGTCCAGAAAGCCCAGGTTGCCAGGCAGCGCGATGCCGCGCGAACCCAGGCTCGACGTGCCGAGCGCATCAGCGCCTACCTCACCAGCATGATCGAGTCGATCGATCCCCGCGCCGTCGGCGCCAACGTCTCCGTCCGAGACCTGCTGGACCGCGCGGCGGAGAATCTGGAAACCGAACTGGCCGATGATGCAGCGACGCTGGCCTCCATGCACGAGACGCTGGCCCGCGGCTATTTGGCGTTGGATCAATACGAGGCGGGCCGGCGGCACGCCCAAAGGGCGTTGATCCTTCGTCAATCATCGACGGCCAACGAGGATGCCGCATACGCGGCGACGCTCCACCTCGTCGGAGTGTTGGCCGATCACCGGGAGGATCCAAGGGAGGCCGAGAAGATACTGCGCGAGGCATACGAACTGCGGGTTCGACTGTTGGGAAACAAAGACCCTGCGGTCGCCGAATCACTGGGAGCCCTGGCCAACAATCGCTTTCGACGCAATGAATATCCGGAGGCGGAGCGCCGGTATCAGGAGGCGATCCGTCTTTGGCGGGCACTGCCCGGCCAGGACCTTCACCTCGCGGCCGCGCTCAGCAGCTACGCGGAAATGCTCACCGCTGCGGGTCGCTACGAAACGGCCGCGCCGCACCTGGTCGAAGCACTGGCCATCCGTCGCCGCCTTCACGGGAATGACCATTTTGACGTGGCCCAGACGTTGACGAACCTGGGAGAAATCTACTCGCAATGGGGACAATTCCAGCAGGCGGAGTCGATGCATCGCGAACAGGTCCGCATCCTGCGCAAGCTCTTCCCCGACGGTCACCGGACGCTTTCCCATGCCCTGTCCGATTTGGCCAACCTGCTTGCCGCGCGCGGCGCGGCGGTGGAGGCCGAAACGCTGTTCGTCGAGTCCGTCGAAATGGAAGAACGCGTCGCCGGAGAGAGCGACAGCAATCTCACCAAGAACAACTATGCGACATTTTTGAGGGAACAGGGACGCTATCGAGAGGCGGAACCGTTGTGCCGGATCGTCTACGAGAAATGGGGAGGAGCCTCGAAAATCCACCATCGCGCCAAGGGCTATGCCTGCCAAAACCTCGCGGCTGTGCTATTGGAGATGAACCGTCCGGAGGAAGCGAAGAAGCTCTACGACGACGCGGAGGAATGTTGGCGGGCCTTGTTTGGTGATCGCCATCCCAAGATGACTAATGCCCTCATCGGCCTGGGCCGCATCGCGGCACTACGTGGCGACCGCGCCGCCGCCGAAGGACTAATTCGCGAAGCCTTGGATATTCGCCGTGATCGCCTGGGGCCCACGCACCCCGAAACCGCCGTCGCCCAAATCTGGCTGGCCGGCGTACTGCCGACGGATCAACCGGAAGCGACTCAACTCTGCCAAAGTGCGCTCGAAAGTCTGAGCAAGCGCTGGGGTCCCGATCACGCCGACAGTGCGTGGGCCCTCGCCCGTCTGGCGATCATCGATCGTTCACAGGGTGATGCCCAATCCGCCGAATCGCGTCTGCGCGACGCGATTGACATCGAGCGCGGCCTGGAGCGCCGGCAGCATCCGAACCTCTCCGTCTGTCTCGTCGAACTCGGTGAAATCCTCCTGAAGCGAGGCGACAGCCAGGAGGCGCGCACCTGCTTCAAAGAAGCCCTGGAAATCCAGCAACTCCGGCTCGCGCCGTCGGACCCCCGGATCGATCGCACCCGCAAGAACCTGGACCGGGTCCGCGCGGATTAGGTAAGCAGAACGAAAGTGATGTGACCACGCGCTCGCGAATCAAAGCCCGGCGCCATCCGCTGCGCGCCGCCGCCATTCCGCGGCCATCTCTGCCCGCCCCCATCGCTCATAGAGCTTTGCCAGTCGCTCGGCCCCCTCGCGGCGGATCAGGGAGTGGGCCTCGGGACTCCGACGCATTTGTTCGTAGCTTTCGCGCAGCGACTTGTCGGCGTCATCAAAACGCCCCAACTCGACGAAGCATTCGCCCAGAAATCCCATCACCTCCGCCACCGGTAATGCGTTTTCGCCCAATGCATCCCGCCGAATACTCAATGCTTCCTGGAAAAGCGGCTCCGCCTCATCGGCCCGCTCCCGTTTGAGGCAAACAACACCGAGCGTCACCAACGACGTCGCAATCTCCAGATGCCGTGGCGGCAGAACCCGTCGTCGCTCCGCCAGGACCTCCCGGATCAGCGGTTCTGCCTCATCGAGTCGCCCCGCCAGCGCCAGGAGCCACGCAAAGTTCCCGCGGTATTTGAGCACCGTGACCGGACCGACATGTTTCGTGGCTGCTAGACGTTGGATCGCTTCCTCCTGAACGGAAACCGCTTCCTCATAACGTCCCAGCTCCGCCAGCACGCCCGCCAGGGTATTCAGCGCTGCCGGCAATCCAATCTCCCCATTCGCCGACTTTCGCATCGCCGCGATGATCTCGCGACACGCCGCCTCCGCACCCAGAAGATCGCCCTGTTGCGCCCGGAGTTCCGCCAGATTCTGCAGGAGCATCAGGATGTGAAAATCATCCTCGCGCCCCCGCCGCTTCATGATCGTCACGGCCGCTTCAAAAAGCGTGCGCGCACCCTCTTCATCGCCGGTCCGGCGCAAAATGTCGGCCAACTCGGAAGCGGTATCGGCAACCTCTGTCGACGTTGGGTCCTTCGCGTGCCGCAAGGTCAGCGCCTCGCGCAAGAGCGACGCTGCTTCCACGTAGAGCCCCAGATTCGCATAGACGCTGCCAATCGTGTGCATGATGGACGCCTGCACCTCCTCGTCAACGCCTTGGTACTTTCGCACGCGCTCGGCGGCCCGATCCAGGAGCTGCCGCGCGCTCACCGTCGTTCCCTGTCCCACTTCGGGATCGGAGACGCGGAACGTCGCCATCAGGAAGTCCTTGATCGTTGTGGCGACCTCCGCCTCATGCCGGGCCCGCCGGGCATCCGCGTCAGCCCGGGCCTCCGCCTCGCGGGCCCGCGTGAGATTCGTCGACGCCCGGGCGTACAAAACGCCCGTCACAATCGCGGATCCCGTCGCCAACGCGACGATGGCCGCTAACAATACAAAGGGCACCTTATGCCGGGCCACCAGTTTGCGCAGTTGATAGGTCATCGTCGGAGGGCGAGCGAGGATCGGCTGATTGGCCAGTAGCCGCCCGATGTCCTCCGCCAGTGCCGCCGCGCTGGAATACCGTTGGCCCGGCTCTTTCTCCAGCGCCTTGCGGACAATCGTCTCCAGATCGCCGCGCAAGTCCCGGTCGATGCTAGAAAGCGCCGCCGGCGCTTGCTCACAAATGGTCCGCGCCGCCTCCGGCAGACTTCGGCGTTCAATCGAGTAGGGCAATCGGCCCGTCAACAGCTCGTATAACACAACGCCGAGCGAGTAAATATCGCTGCGAACATCGACCTCCGCCGGATCGCCGCGTACCTGCTCGGGGCTCATGTACGGAAGCGTCCCCTGAATCCGCCCCTCCTCGGTTACCGCCGTCACCGGTGTGCCGCCTTCTTCCAATTCGAAAATCTTGGCCAGACCGAAATCCAGGACCTTGGGATCGCCGCCCGCATCCACAAGGATATTCGACGGTTTCAGGTCGCGATGGATCACGCCGCGTTGGTGCGCGTACGCGATGGCTTCGCACACCCTCTGAAAAAGACCGAGTCGTTGTTGCAGGGGTGGCCGCTTTGCGCGCACAAAGGCCGTCAGTGCCGACCCCTGTACAAGCTCCATGGCGAAGAACGCCCGCCCATCCGCAGCCCGGCCCGCCTCGTGAATCGCCGCAATGCCGGGATGCCTAAGCCGGCCCAGGACGTGCACCTCGCGCCGAAACATCCGCTCCAATCGCGCATCGACCCCCAGCCCCGCGTGCAGCACCTTAACGGCGACCGCCCGCTTCGGATCGCGCTGCTCTGCTTCATACACGATGCCCATGCCCCCGCGGCCGATTTCCCGAACGATTCGGTATTCACCGATAAACTCCGGCATTCCAAACGAGCTTGGAGAAATCTTCAGACGCGTCATGACCCGGTTCATGGGAGCGATCAGTTCGAGGTTTTCCTTGATGTCGCTCAGTCGATCCCGGCACGATGCGCAGCCGGCGAGGTGGGTTCCTATTCGGCCGGTCGGGCCACCTTCCATGGCGCCATCCGCCAATTGTTCGAGTTCGAAGATGTCGGGACAGGGATTATCCATCGTCGTGCCGCCGCGTTCAGGCGACGCACTCCAATTCCGAACGTAGCTCGCGGATTCGGTGCAACACGCGGTGCTTGGCGTTGTACACGAGCTTGATATTCACCCCCAGCAACTCCGCGGCGCGCGACGCGTCGCAATTCTCCCTCACCACCAGATCAAACGCCCGGTACGTCGTCGGTTCAACCTCGCGCTGCACCTGAGCCAGGCATTGTTCCAGCACCGCCTGTTCCCACTCCCGATCCCACGACACCGCCGCGGTCGTCTCGTCGGGCCACTGATCCGCCGCAATTGCATCGACGGCGGAGGACCCGCCGTACGCCGCGCGGCCCACTCGACGCCGAAGATCGGCCGCCTTTCGATAGGCGATTCCAAAGAGCCATTGACTCAGTCGGCCGCGGCGGGGGTCATATTTCCCCTCGCGAAAACCCTCGGCAAACGCCGCCAAAGTGTCCTGTGCCGCATCCTCGGCATCCGCGGGCGTCAGTCCCATCGACACGCCGAACGAGACCACCGGCCGCCGAAACCGCTGAACGAAGCGCTCCCAGGCCTGCGCGTTGCCGAAGTCGCGTAGGTCGCGCAACACGGTCGTAGTGGTAATCCAGTCAACGGGTTCCATTGATGAGTCGCCGAACGGTTTCATTATACCAAGTCATAAGTCCATGGTGGGCCTGCAATTCTGGTTAATCTGCGCACTAAATCTCGCCTGATGAGAAAAAACGGGCGGTCGAACGATTACTATGGGAGTTTCCACTCTTGGGGGAGCAGCGCCCAAGGCGGGAGCTGCGACGGGGGCGAGAGTACGTCCCCCACTCATTGCTCAAAAAACGAAGGAGACCACAAATGGTCCGCTTGGATTTCGTAGGCACGTCGTCGAATAGTCGCCGTCGCGACCAACGTTGGATGGTACTGATCGGGGCGTTGGCCCTCGTATTCGACGTCGGTTCGGCTCAGGCAGCAGCGCGCTCCTGGGACGGCTCCGCGGCCGACGGGTTGGCGGCGACGGCCGCGAATTGGACACCCGCCGGGGTCCCTGCCGCGGTTGATGACCTCACCTTTAACCTCGCGGGCGCGTTCGGCGTCACGTGGGGCGCCACCGTCACCAGCAGCGACACTCACATCTATCGCAACGGCACGGTGACGAACACCATGTCCAGCCCGCACACGGTGGGCACCGGCATCACCGTAGCCGATCAGGCGGGAGATATCGCCACAATGACGCTGACCACCGGCACGCTCACGTCCAACGCGTCCATGATCGTTGGCAATGCCGGGACAAGTTCGGGCACGCTCAACGTCAACGACGACGACGCCGATCTCATCATCGCCGGGGCCACATCCGACCTGACCATCGGCAGCAACGGCGACGCCGCCATGAACATCACCGGGCGTGGGCACGTTCAGGTCGCGGACCAATTCGTCGCCGGGTCCAATTCGGCTTCGTCGCCCACGATCACCGTCTCGGGGGCCCTCGCCACGCCACCGTTCGGCGTGTCCTTCCTGGAGGTACTCGGCACCAGCCAGTCCCGCATTGGCGCGGGCGGTGACGTGACCATGACCATCTCGAGCGGAGGAGTCGCCGATTTTGCGGGCGATCTGGTGATCGCCAATGGATCGGCCTCTCTCAGCACTGTGACCGTTCAGACCGCCGTACTCCTGAATGCCAGACTGCAAGTCGATGGCGACCTACTGGTCGGTCGCAACATTTCCGCAGCGGTCGCCGCCGGAACCGGCACGCTTGAGATCAATACTGGCGGGACGACCACGGTTGGCGGAGATACCTTTTTAGGCGATCCCGACGGCGGCACCGGCACTCTCGACATGGGCGGCGGCACCTTCAACGGGACCTTGCCGGTCAACATGGAAAACGGCTCGGCCATCCTTGGATTCGGCAGCCTGAACGCAGACGTGAATGTGGGTCCCGGCAGCATCGTGCCCACGGGCACCGGCATCAACATGGGTGGCGTCATCAACAACACCGGCGCGGGCGTGTTCGGAACGATCATTCACTTCGGCGCCACTGGTGGCTACACCGGTTCGGGATCCTGTGCGACGGAGATCACTGGCGATCCGACGGCTCAGATCACCGCGACCGGCGCCCTGACGCTCGGTAAGAACGTCGTCAACGGCGTCAATTATGACGGCATCCTCGATGTCGGCACTCAAACCGTCACGCTGTCGGATTCCAACGGCGCCGTCATGGGCGGGCTGACCCGAATCTCGCCCGGTGGCGAACTCATCGTCCCTTCGGGGCTCGGCGTGGAGTTGGGAGGCCGTGTACAAGGCGAAGGCGACATCACCGCAAATGTGATCAACGCGGGCACGCTCGACCCCCAGCGAACGGGAACGCCCGGCGGAGTCATGCAGATCAACGGTAACCTGACGATGAACTCGTCCGGTACTTATGACATGGAAATTGGCGGAACTCCCGCATCCGACATGCACGATCGCTGCAACGTCTCCGGCACGGCCGCCTTCGACGGCACGCTTCGCGTCACCATCCCGAACGGCTACGTCCCCAAAGTCGGCGAGCAGTTCATCGCCATCAACGCGACGCTCGGCCGCACCGGCGAATTCGCGTCGATCATCCCCCCGAGCCCGACCCCGTGCAACGACGTGACCTTCGTTCTGGTCTATTCGTCCACGGCGGCCATCGTGCTGATCCGTCCACCACTTGGCTGCACGGCCCTGGGAGACTTGAACTCTGACGGCGGCTGCAACGGCGCGGACATGCAGGAGTTCGTCGACAGCATGATCTTCGGCCCCTACAACAACTGTTCCGACATGAACGGAAATTGCGTCAACGACGTCGCCGACATCCCCATCTTCGTCAATTGTCTGCTGTAACTCAGGGCGCCCGGAGCAATGGCATGTTTGCTACGTGGAAACTTCAATAATCCCCAGGACGAGTTCGAACACGCCGGAGATAATTGCCAGCACGCCGTCGCCCTCGTCAAAATCTTCGTGGCAACCGCTCAGGACCAAGAGTGACAGTGCTGGCGTACAGTACGCGAACCATCGATACCAGACATTCTTCATACAAAAGCTCCGCGCAGTCTTCCCCCGGCGAGGTACACCTAAGTTATAGGCATGGACACCCTTAACCGTTGCAAAGTTAGGCGGCGGGCTTTGGTCCGGTCGAGAATGGCTTTATCAGGACCGAATCGCCCTGCGCCGAACACCGCCCCGCAGCCGTCCGCTGCTGCGACAGATTCATGATCGCATTGGCCCCCAACCGCCCCGCCGCGGCCTTTAATGCCAGTAGCGCCTCCTCCGACGTGCGGTAACCCTCGACAAAAACCGTCTCAATCTGACGGATAATCTCATACCCGGCTATTCGGTCGCTGGAACTGGTGGCCACTATCCGGGACGCCTCTTCACGCTGCCGTGCCACCTCCGCGTCACTAAGACCTCCGTACCGCGACAAGTTGGGATGCAGCGGCGCGGCGGGTCGCCGACGTCGAATCGTCGCTGCAGCGCGCTTGACAACGAATACAACTACCAGAAAGGCCGTGGCGACACCGGCGATTGTCCAGCGATGTGCTTCAAGCCACGGAAAGGGATCCATCGGTCGGATTGTAGCGTCGGGCGGCCGCTGGACGAACGTCGCGATTCCATGTCCGGCACCCTCCAATTTATCGGCCTCGGCAAGAGTGCCAGGCCGTCCCGATAAACTCATTCCTCGCCGAAAACAACCGCGATTCAGACGTTGTTTCTAAGCGGGTCCTCGCTCGATTGACTCCGCGCCAGGCACGTGCGTATCACTAAAGGGTGCCCGCCCGCCTCGCACGACGTGTGTTCCGTTTGACTCCTTTTTCTTTCGTGCCTGCGATAAGTGCACCCGCAATCTCGACCCCCCGCAAGGTCGGGCGCCTAGCCCGGCCTGCAATGCCCCGCCGCGATCGAGTGCCCACTCGGTCGCGGCAAGATGGCGCTGCGCCGTCCGAGCCCACGCTCGCGGCGCGGCGTCATTGTTTTTTGGAGAGCAGCCGCCCTCGGCTGCTTTCACTCCTTCACACGCTTTTGCCGAACCATTCTCCCCCAGTTGACACCCCGCGGCCCGCTCCCCCATACTCCCCTACCATTAACGTGATCGCCCCCATCGTCTAGTGGACTAGGACACCGGCTTTTCATGTCGGCGACAGGAGTTCGAATCTCCTTGGGGGTATTCTCATCACTTGCTGGATCGCCGATACGCCTCGAATCGCTCGCGGTAGAACCCCGCCGCCTCCCGATGACCCCGGCGTTCTAATTCCGCCGCCAGCTCTCCCAGCGTCGGCTCGCGTGTAACGTACGTCGCCCAATGGCCGCGGAAACCGGCCCGCTTATCCGGTTCAACGTCACCCTGACAATACCGCCGTGCATCTTGCACGACCTGGCGGGCCTCCGTCGGCCCGAGATAGACGACCTGCACACGATTCTCATTATCGATGAGCAAGCTGGCAGGCAGCGGCCACGGAGATTCCTGCCCGCGGAGATTCTGAATCACGGCCTCGAATGCGTCGACGACCCCCGCCTCGGGGATCACCATCGAGAATACTTCAGCGACGTCAGACCCTGATATCGCCTTCTCGTATACACCTTCGGGCGGAGTCTTACCCTCCTTGCCATCCACGCACACGGCGGCAATCCGTATTCGCGCGTCGCGGAGTTCCTTGGCATCGCGGCCAAAACCCGCCAGTTCCTTTTTGCACGGGGCGCACCACGTCGCCCAAAAATTGATCAGCCCGGCCGAACGCGGCGATTGCCCGGGCATCACCGACGCCGCCAACACGGGAGGCAATGCCAGCGGCGCGCGCAGCACCATTCGCGCCCCGTCGTTCTCCATCGGCGCCGGCGGAGCCGCCGCAGGCAGCCCCTTAAATGAGCGCGACGGAGCTGCCTCCGCCGAGTCTACGCCCTGCGTGACGCGATACCGGCGACCGACCTTGAGGTCATGGACCTCCTGCGTCTTTCCGTCGGGCCATCTCACGACCGCCCGCTCAATGCGCTCCGCCTCTCCGAGCCCGAAGTGCAACACCTTGCTCGACTGGGCAAGATTGCCCTCCCCCGCGAGCAATGCTCTTCGAAAACGCTGGCCCCCCGCGTACACGTCGACGAAGGCGCCGATCGCATCGCGATTGCACGTTTTTCCAGTCAGGCCGATCTGCACCCAGTTCTGCTTCGCCGTGCCGGCGTTCTCGAGATAACGAAGCTGAGGCCCATTCCGATTGCGCAGCCATAAATCCAGGTCGCCGTCATGGTCCCAATCCGTCAAGGCCAGCGCGCGGCCGTCCTCCGCAAAATCGAGGCCGGCGAGCGCGGATACGTCGGCAAACGCACCGTTTCTAAGATTGAGATAGCAGCACTTCCGTTCCCGCCCGCTCCACGACCCGCCCTCGTAGATAAGCTGCCGAATGGCCATCCATCCTTGAAGATACGTCTCCCGCCGACTCGCGAGGGAGCCAGGAGCAAGCGCGGCAATCGGCGGTGTCTGCGACGCGACGCGCCGCCAGAAAAAACTTCACAAATCATCCTTGGAGGGCCCGGTGATGAATCCATTGGGAACGACCATGTCGTCGTAACCGTCGTTATTGATGTCGACGAACATCGCCCCCCAAGCCCACCGCCCCAAAACGATCCCCGCCGCCTCGCTGCGATCCGTGAACCTCCCTTTTCCGTCGCTGGCCAGCAGCGTGTTTCCCAGTGCCAGGCGTTGCAGCGCTTCGCGATCCGCCTCCGGATCGCCGGCCATGGACCGCGGTTGATAGGTGATCCGCCGCCCTGCAGATGAAAACATGTTGCTGACCAGAAGGTCGAAATCCCCGTCGAGATCATAATCCGACCAACTGATCCCCATCCCCGAGGCCTGGTCCTCGGCCCCCGCCTGGACCGCCACGTCGGTAAAACGCCCGCCGTCGTTGCGGTAAAGATTGTTGCGGCCGAAATCATTGGCCACGTACAAGTCCTGATCCCCGTCCTCGTCATAATCAAACCAGGTCGCCACGACGCTGAATCGCCGATTGTTCACATCCAGCCCGACCTCGTTCGTGACATCTTTGATCCCGCCCTTGCCATCGTTGCGCAGCAGGTGATTGCTCGGCCCATTGTTCGCGTCGTAATACGGTTCCGGCGGGTAACTGAAATACCCGGCCTTTTGATAGCGGCTGCAATAGATGTCCAAATCGCCGTCCTGGTCGAAGTCCGCCGCGGCCAGGCTGTAAAACGGCCCCAGGTTCGTCGGCGGCATGATGTACCGCCGCCGCGGTGTGAAGACGCCCCGCCCGTCGTTCTCCAGAAAACCGATCGTCGATTCGAGCGCGACGACCAAATCCTGGTCCCCGTCGTTGTCCATATCCACCAAAAGCGCGCCGCGGCTCTCGTCCAGCCAATCGACGTGCGCCTCGGCCGCCGTGTCGCGGACCGTCCCGTCCGGCTGTTGCACCAGCAATTTGTTGGGCAGGCCCCCGATCATGCAGACGTAAAGATCATCCAGGCCATCGCCGTTGACATCTCCGACCGCAATTCCCTCGCTCCCGATCAAAGACGCGCCGCACAACGCATCCACCCGCCCCACCCACCAGTCGTTGCCCCTCTCGAGTTGCGGCGTCCATACCTCGGCGTCTCTGATAACGCGGTGAATCTGATCCACGAACTGCGGCCGCGAAGAGTGGACTTCGCTCATTCGAATGGGAGTAATCCCCTGGCACTGCGGGTCGCCCTGTTCCCCCGATCGCCACGCCACCGTCCATTCGGCATTCTGCTGAACCCTCCCGCTGGGACCATCTGCCGAATTCAGCTCGACATAAACGCCGGTCGTGAATTGACCTTCTTGAGCCGGATTGACGGTTACAACTTTGAAGAAAATCCGCAAATCGGCGGCGTCGCCGTGCGGTTCGACCAGCGCGGTCAGCGCGTCGGCCGGATTGAATTTCTGCTTTACATCGCCCCACTGAAAGCGCCGAACGCGCGTCCCGGCAATGATCGTGTCATCGAATCGATCGGGCCGCAGCGCCGGTACGCGGCAGCCCTCCACGAAATGAGGAGCGAGATCGCCGGCGTTCGGCCGCCGCCGAGCCTTAATGACCGCACCGATGGCATCCAGGACATGCTTGGCCTCGTCTGCCTCGATCTCAGTCTTCCAATCATCCGCACCGGGCAAGGCGAGCCGCTTGATCGAATCGACCCCGCGCTCGGCCGGTGTAGCCGGGATCCGCTCGCGGACCAGCAACGATTCAGACGACGGCCGCGAATCCGCTTTCTCCTGCGCGGACGCATTCCAACCCCCCGCGCTAGCGCAGAGTAGCACCCCCCCAATCGCCATTCGCCGACTCGCTCGCCTCACGGCTCACCACTCCACCTACGATGAGCGTCCTCGACGTGTAATTCCCTCCACTATACCCGATCGCGCAGGGTCGCGTCGAGTCTTCGAGACCTGCTGTGCTGTGCTCCTACTCCGCCTCCTGCAGTCGCACGCTCACCGTCCGCTCCTCATCCTCCCGGATGACCGTCACCTTTACCACATCGCCACCCTTATGCTTATCCAGCACCTCGCGGAGATCGTCGTAACTGTTGATCTCCGTCCCCTCGATCTTCACGATGATGTCCCCGGGCACGACGTCCCCGCCCCTCGTGATCCGGGCGCCGCGCAGATTCGCCTCCGCCGCCCCGCCACCCTCCTGCACGTCGGCGATCATCACCCCGCGCAGGCCCCACTGCTTCATCAGATGGTCTTGCACCGGCACGATCCCCATCAGAGGCCGGCGAACTCGTCCGTACCGAATGAGCTGCGGCACGACCTCGTTCACCGTATCGATCGGCACGGCAAACCCGATCCCCGCGCTCACGCCCGACGGACTCAGAATCATCGTGTTCAACCCAATGACGCGCCCCGCGCTGTCCAAAAGCGGCCCCCCCGAATTCCCGGGGTTGATCGCCGCGTCCGTCTGAATCACGCCCTCGATCGTCCGGCCCGTCACCGCCTTGATCGTCCGCCCCAGCGCGCTCACCACGCCGGTCGTCAGCGTCTGGTCAAGCCCAAAAGGGTTCCCGATGGCGAACACCTTTTGCCCGACCTGCAAGTCCTTGGAGGTTCCCACTGGCATCGGCCGCAGCTTGCTCGCCGGCGCGTCGATTTTCACCACCGCGACGTCTTTGTCCGCCTCGCCCCCAACGACCTTTGCTTCCCAGCTCGACCCGTCCGCCAGGCGCACTTGCAGCTCGCTGGCGTTGTTGACCACATGAAAATTGGTAACGATGTGCCCCGCCTGGTCCCACACAAAGCCGGACCCGGCGCCCTGCGTCGGCGACTCGAAAACGCGAAACCCAATCGTCTCCCGCCGAATCGCGACGCTGGTGATAAACACCACGGACGGAGAGGCCTCCTCAAAAAGCGCGATCGTGCTCTTCTCGTCCGCCGCCAGGTCGCCCCGCGGCGTGATCGGCCGCGGCTCGGCCGTCCTGTTATCTACGTACCCGCGGATTTTCCCCACGACCAACCAGCCCCCCAACAACCCGATGAGGATGCCCAGGAGTAGCGGTAATCGGCGTGACGAGCGTTCTACCGGCGAATACTGAAAAGGGTCCACGCGGGAGGTCCTCCACTCGCATGTCAACCTACGACCCAGATGATATCCAGCGTCCGGCTCGTTGGCACACGTCGTGCCCGTCGGCGGTTTTTGCGCGGAATGGCAATTCGCCTGCCAAACGCCCGGTCAGCGCTATGCCCGGCCGTGCCGGTCCGTCGATGTTTGTAAGAGAGCGCAGGCCAAAAAACCACCGGCGCGCTCTGGCCCTAATGCCGTAGGTTGCCATGTCGCCGACTCTCACGCTCAAACTCCCCCGCTCCGTGCGTTCCACGTTGCGCCATCTGGTGGACCCCGCCGCGGTGCACAATCCCCACGCGGCGCGCGGCGAAGAACGCGACATCCTCTGCCACGCCCGGCGCCTTCATGAATCGCTCTCGCGACTGCCCCCGGCGGGCTGTCACTCGGACCGTTGCCTGCTCATTGGTTCCGCCGGCGCCGAAGTCCCCTACCTCGGCGCGCAATTGAACTACACAGACGTCACCTGTCTGGCCCCATGTCGAAGTGACGCGGCCGAGCCGTGTCGCGCCGTTCGGCGACACCCCGGCGGTGATCGGCAATTCGAATACACGTTGATTGAGCATGACCCGGAAAGTTCCTGGCCGCTCGCGGACGCCCAATTCTCCCTCGCGCTCTTTTGGGGAGGTCTCGAGCAACTACAGAATGACCCGGAGTTCGCCCTCTACGAATTGAACCGCGTCTGCATGCCCGGCGCGACCGTCAGCGTCGTCGCAGAAAACGCCATCAGCTTCGAGGCGACGCACTCGATCCTGCGCGGCGAACCCGCCCCACCTCGCCTCAAGGGCCCCCAATTTGAAGGCCCCGGCGCGCGAAGAAGCTACACGCCCCGCCAGATTGCCGATCTCCTCGAAGGCACTGGCTGGCGGGTCAACGAGCTGACCACGATCGTCTCCGATCCGCCGGCGCATTGGAGTTGGTGGCATCGCGTCCTGTTCAAACGGCTCGCCGCCAACCTCCGTCGCGGCGCCGGTCTCGCCGAGCCCTACTGGAACGCCTTCGTCCTCGCCCAGGCCACCAAGATCGGCCCCCCCACCCGCAGTTATCCCCGCTGGCTCTACCAGGATGAACGAATCCGCCATCTCAAGATCGAAATGCTTGAAATGTTGTCCGACCAGTCCTCAAACGCGCTGAGCGCGTGACGCTTCCACGTACTCCTTATTTCCGAACGTGCATCACCAATATCGCTGACTCGCCGACCTCCGCACCGGCCGGAGCGCTGCCCAACACGAGATACCCGCCCCGCTGCGTCGTCACGACGGTCTCAATATTGAAATACCCTGCCGGCCCCGGGGCGTTCCCGTCGGCGCCGCCGGGGACAAGTCGAACCGACGCCTTCAGGTCCGCCTTTACGACGCCTTCTTTATTCACATTACTTACCATTCCGCGCACCTCGGCCACAATTCCGGGCACGACTTGGCCCTCCACCGCGAACTTTTCCCCTTCGACAGCCACGGTCGACAATCTGCCCAGGAGCGCGACATTTCCAAATCGTTCCAACTCCGTGGCAACCTCGTCCAAATCCGCGGGCATGTGCGTTCCCCGAGGCTGCCCCTCGAACTTCGCTTGAATAAACGCAAAATCGATGGCGATTCCGGCCGCCGGAGTATCCAGTTCCTTTAGCAGCGACTCGGCTTGCGTGATCTCCTTGCTGTCCCCGCGAAGCAGGATCTTTGAGCGCCCTCGATCGCCTGACACCCGGAGCCGACGGTTCTCTACGACACGATTCAAGTGATCGACGATCTCTTCGACGCGGCGATGCTTCACATCGACAATGACGACGCGCGGCCCGTCGCGCTCGGCGGCCATCACGTCCATCTGTTCGACGAGCTTGCGGGCCATCGCCAGCGTATCGGCCGGGCCGGTGAACACCACGCTGTTCGATTGTTCCACCGGATAACTCGTGCATCCCGGAAATATCTGCGACAGCATGCTGGCAACTTCGAAGCAACTCGCGTTGGCCAGCCTCAAGACGGCCGGCTCATAAGTCGAACGTGCGGCGGTTGGTTGCCCTCGTCCACCCCGCGAAGGTTGCGTCGTCGCAGGCTGGGAGGGTAGCGCCGATACGAATTGCGAGCATGCCAATACGATTGACAAGATGACGTGCATGGTTCAACTCCTGAAAAGAACTACCCTTGCGGTCGAGGCCTTGCCCCGCCGCTCGATTCCGTACTCCCTTCACTTATGTCCGAATCTTCAAAAAGCCAGACAATCCGCACGCGCGGATTGCTCGTGGCCAGTGCCACCGCGGCGCGGCCCGGCGCACTGCACTCACCCGGCGACACGATCGCCGGCCGGTCCGGTTGGAGTGACTCTCCTTGAATGGGCGTCCGCTCCACGATCGCCACCGGTTCGACGTTTCCGCGCCGTGCGACTGCAAAGTAAACGCCGCCGGCAACCAGCAAGGTCACCGCCGCCGCCCGTACCCATGCCCGGCTCCAAGTTGGCGTTACTTGAACACGCTGCGTCGCGCCCACCGCCATCCGATCCCCCGCGCGTCCCAATAGCGCCAAATCGCCGCCCATCGCCTGCATCTGATCAAACGCCGCCCGACAGGAATCGCAGGCGGCCAGATGCTCATCGACGCGCACTCTCAACGCCGCCGACAGCTCGCCGTCGAGCCAATCGGCCATCAGCGAGCGAATCTCATTGCAGGTTCTTTCATCGGCCATCTACTCACCCATCCATCCGGCCAGCCGCTGCCGCGCCAGATGCACATGCGCCCGAACCGCGGAAACCGACAACTTCATCGCAGCGGCGATCTCCTCGTACTCCATCTGCTGCATCGTCCGCATCACCAACGCCGCTCGCTGCTGCGGCGGTAGCCGATCGATCGCCGCGCGAAGTCGCTCCAGCCGCTCAGCCGTTTCCGCCGCCTCCGCCGGACCGCCCTCCATCGGGACGGCCATCCAGGCCTGCAGCGGCTCCGGCTTTCGCTTCCGACGATGGTTCAGGCAAAGGTTGGTCACCGTCCGCACCATCCACGGCCCGAAGCGTTCCTCGCCAGTCCCCGGCCCACGTGCCGCCGCGACTTTGAACGCCTCCTGCACGAGTTCCTCCGCATCATCCCGGTTCCACACGAATTTGACGGCCAAACGGACCATCCCACGCCGAAGCTCGTCCAGCCCACCGGTCGGAGCGTCTTTTTCCACATCGCCCATCGCACCGGTCGGCCCGCCTGGGTCCGTCTCCAGAAATGAACTGTCGAAGAAGGGCAAAGCGCTTAGTTGTACCGGGAATATTTTTCGCGGTTGCCTCCGAAGTGGTCTCTCGGCCCCGCAATCATTGACGGCCCTGCGAATCCGGCCTCTAATCCAGCGTGTCCGCCATTCCGCCAGACGACCGTCCCCTCGAACGCCAACTCCCCCCGGAAATGCATGCCGCGATTGGCGAAATGAAGGCCGGACCCGGCGAAGAGATCGCCTGGTGGCAACCGACCTGGCAGGACGGTCTGCGTCACCTCGGCTGGCGATGGATTTTCTTCCTGCCGGCCATCGGCGTCATCGGTTTCGCCGTCGCAGCGTACTGGTTTCCGCCGCTCGCCAACCTCATCGTGCCGCTCGGCTTCAAATTCATGCTCTTCGCCGCTGGCGTCGCGGTTACGCTAATTGGTTACGCCTTCCGCCAGGCCACCAAGGCCCGCACCGAGCCGTTCTGCATCCACTGCGGCTACAACCTCACCGGTCTTCCGGACAATTACCGATGCCCCGAATGCGGTCGGCCCTATTCCTGGCGGGTGATCAATGAATACCGCCGCGACCCGCAATGGTTCGTGTCCCGCTGGAAGGCCTCGCACAAACTGCCCGAAAATTTTGCGACGTTGGACGCCGGCCCCGGGCCGCAACGCAAATCGCGCGACGGGACATGAATGCAGCACTACGCTGCCGCGCTCTCCGGCTCGATCACGACCGCCGTGCCATAGCAAAGGACTTCCGTCGCACTGGCCCGCCCCCCGACATCCGACGCGTCGTAGCGAAACCCAACGACCGCGTTCGCCCCCAAGGCCGCCGCGTGATCCGCCATCAATTCATACGCCTGCTGCCGCGCCTGCTCGCACATCTCCGTGTAGGCCCCGATCTGGCCGCCGATGATCGACTTGAGCCCGCCCAAAATCCCCTGCGATATCGTCGGCGCGCGGACGATGATCCCCCGTACCACCCCAAGGTATTTCTTGATTCGATAGCCCTCAAACGTGAACGTTGTCGATACAAACAGCGCCATCAAACTCTGCTCCTACGTGGCACAGGCATTCAGCCAGTGGCCCTCGTCAATTCCGTATTCCCAATTCCGCATTCCGCATTACTACCCATGGTCCTTGCCCGCGTACGTCTTCGTCCGCGTATCGATCCGTATCGCGTCGCCGCTCTTAACGAAGAGCGGTACACGCACTTCCAGACCGTTTTCCAGCGTCGCCTCCTTCGTAACATTCGAGGCCCCTCCGACCGAATGCCCGGCGGGCGCCGTCACCTTGACCTTCAGCGTCACAATATCATCCACCTCGACGCTCATCGGCCGTCCTTCCAGATGCACCACGCGATAGTCCCCGCCCTCCACAATGAACCCGTCCCGGCCCGCGAGTTGCCCGCGCGAGATCTCAAACTCCTCAAACGTCTCGCTGTCCATGAACACAAGCGCGTCGCCTTTCGCATAAAGGTACTGCATCTGCCGAATCGCGTGCTCGACCTCCTGCACGGGCAGAAGATCGTCCAGGGTCCGATCGACCGGGTGTCCGTCACGGATGTCGCGCAGGGCGACGTGGACGGTCGGCTTCTGCTTACCGGTGTGCCGCTCATTGAAATCGACAACCTGATAGACATGGCCCTGATGCCGCAGCCACATCCCGCGTTGCAAGGGGATATTCGCCATGACAGGCCTCCGGTTGCGCCGGGAACATCATACCCCGCGCCGAAGGCCGCCTGCAACACTTAGGTATTGCCGCTACTCGCGAAGAAATTTGAGCGCCGCGTCAAGCACGGGATCGGCCTCTTTGAAATCGCCCTTCTTAGGTGTGACGGTCACGTCCGGCTCGATGCCCTTGCCCTCGATCACCGTCCCGTCCGGCTGCATGTCCTTCCACGACGGTACGAAGACAAAAACGCCGTTTGCCAGCTTGTGCGCCTGCGGGTTGCCGGAGCTCCCGTACGATTTCGCGCCGATCAACCTGGCCTTGGCGCCGTGCCGCATCATGAGGAGGAACGACTCGCAACTGCTCATGCACCCCTCGCTCATCAGCACCGCGACCTTGGCCTTAAACGCCGGTTTGTCCTTGTTGGGCCGCACGCTCCGCTTGAACGTCTTGCCGAATCCGCCCTTGGCCTCCTTGTCGCGGCTCTTATTCCTAGAATAGACCGCCGCCTTGGCGACGAAGCAGCCCGCGAACTCCCGGGCCAGCGTCTCGTTTCCCCCGGCATTGGGACGCACATCAATAATGAGCCCCTTGGCGTCGGCGAAATCGCCGAGGGCCGAATAAAGCGGCTCCAAGTCAGAAGGCTGTGCCAGACCCCACGTCGTAATCAACAGGTAGCCAATCCCGTCATCGAATCGGCCCGTGTAGGCAAACTCGCTCCGCTTCTGCCATTGCGGGACGGTCTTTTCCAATAGCGCGAGCTTGTAATTGGGCGTGTATCGCCGCTGATAAGTAGCGAACGGGACATGACCGACTTGCAGCGACAGGTGTACATCCTTCGCCGGGGCCAATAGCTTGGCCGCGTGTCGCGCGAATTCGGCGGCGGTCGCCGCCGCCGTCAACTTCGGCCCGAACTCCTTGAACCGCTTGCCCCAGTCCACCTTGTGCAGGTCGCGGTACGAATACTCCTCGTCGATCAGCCGGCGCAGTTCCGCCACGGACTTTTTGTTGACCGCCTTGGACAGATTCTTGGCGGGCTTCGCTCCGACTTTCGCCGTCGAAAACGAGATGGGGTAGGTCTCCGCCGCCTCGCCCGATTTGTTTCGGCAATTCATCGCGGACGGGCAGTTGATGCTGTAACTGTACGAATGCTCCGGCTGAAGCTTCACGGGGACGACAAGGACCCTGCCCTCTTCAAAATGGGGCTTGCCCGTCGATTCCGGAAACGTGGGGCCGCTCCCGCAAACAGACCATCCCGTCTCATCCATCTCCTGATCGAATTCGATCCGCAGTTCCGTCAGCGCCGGATCGACGTCGGCATCGCCGTTATCGGGAATCGCCTTGACGACCGACGGCGGCGCGGCGTACGCGGCCGCTGTCGTTGCGAGGACTGCGAAGAGAAAGACCCAAGGAGCCTTAGCCGCTGACATCATGTCCGCTGCATCTCTTCCATAAACGCCGACGGATTGTTCGCCCACTTCTCCGCCTCCAACGGCGTAATCTGCCCCCGCCGCACCAGCATGGCCAGCGAGCGCTCCAGTGTCGTCATCCGCTCCTCCGGCACATCCTTCGTCCGCGTCTGCATCTGCGAATACACCTGTTCGGTCTTCACCAGCCGGATCAGGTTCGCGACGGCATAGATGTTGTTGAGGATCTCCATCGCCACGACGCGCCCCTCGCCCGCCGCCTTGGGGATCAGCTTCTGGCAGATGATCGCCCCCAGCCCGAGCGAGAGCTGGCTGGCCACTTCGTCCGCCTGATTGGGCGGGAACATATCCAGCACGCGCGTAACCGTCCCCCGCGCATCCCGTGTGTGCAGCGTCGAAAAGACCAGGTGCCCCGTCTCCGCCGCCGTCAACGTCCACGACGCTGACTCCCGGTCGCGCATCTCGCCGACGAAGATCACGTCCGGATCCTCGCGCAAACAATCGCGCAGGCCCCGTTCAAAGCTTGGCACGTCGCGCCCCACCTCGCGCTGCGAGATGATCGCCGCCTTGCTCGTCAGCCGGTATTCGATCGGATCTTCCAGCGTGATGATCCGGCACGGTCGCGTCTGCGCGATCCGATCGATCAGTGAGGCGATCGTCGTGGATTTTCCCGCCCCGGTAATGCCCGTGACGAGCACCAGCCCGTGCTGGCGATGCAGAATGTCGCGCCAGATGCCGTTGGGAAACCCGATCTCCTCGACCGGCGGCGGAGTCGATTCCAGCGCCCGCACGGCGATGGCGATGCCTTCGTTGTCGTGAAAAAAGTTCAGCCGGAACTGCATCTTCTCGGTCATGCACGAACTGTCGGTCGAGCGGTTCTCCTTCAACCGCTTGATCTCGCCGTCCGAGAGAAGCGTCTTGCACAGCGCCTCGACGGTCGGAGCGTCCATCGGCGGACCCTTCATTCGCTGCAAACTGCCGTCCACCCGATAGACCGGCGGGCAGCCGACCTTGATGTGCAGATCGGACACGCGCATCCGCCCAAGCTGCGAGAAATAGTCGAGCAGGTCCTTCATGCTCAACTTTCGGTCGCCGTCGGTGGCGTACACTTTGGTGTCGATCGCGGAAGAAGGAGGCATGTTCGGCGGGTCCCGTACCGTGGCAGGGTCTTTCCGAGGCTCCCTATTAGCTTACGCCGCCCGCACGACGAAGGCTAGGGTGAGACCGCCGCCGTTGCGCTATGCCCATGCGTTTCGTAACAGGTCTCACACAGCCGCCGCCCATCCGGCAGGTGAAAGACCTGACCGGCCTTCTGACACCTCTCACAGAAACCGGCCCCGCGCGGCGGCAGGGCGCAGCCGTCGCGCCCAATCTTGCTGCGCCGCTCGTTCCGCTTGGCGTCTTCCTGCTGCTTGCGGAAAAGCCAGACCTTCACGCCCGTCCAGACGGCGATCACGAGGACCATGCCGATGGCCAGCACCATCAGAATTCCGATCAAGATGTGGATGTTCAGCCCGAACGATTGGAGCTGGTCCATGGCGGCTCCAGCGATCACGAAGTTAGCCCCCCGTCAATGACGGGGGGCCAAAGGACCAAGACGGCTTCATTGGCTCAGGCGATTGATCGCGACATCGACGTCGGGGCAAATATCAAAGAATCGATCGAGCCGCGTCGCCTTGAGCACGCCGTCGACGAAGGGAAGCAGACCGGCCAGCGACAGCTTGGCCTGCCGCGTATTCGCCAGGGCCGTGACGCGAACGAGGTCGCCCAGTCCCGCCGAACTTACGTAGGTAACGCCGGCAAGGTCCAGGACGACCTTGGCGTTGTTCTGATCCACCAGCTTGGTCACCTCGGCCACCCAATTGCTCTCTTCCCCGCCGATCATCGTCCCGCCGAGGTGAACCACGTTTACGCCACATCGCTCTTCCACGGTAACTTTCATCGTGCCCTCGCATTCCGCCGCGGCGGATCTTCGACTCACCCGGCCTCGGCTTTCGCCGCCCGGCGGGTTCCTATTCCTGCTCCTCGCGCTGCTCCGCGTCGAGTGCGTCCGTTTCGTTCTTCTGATTCTGGAGCCGCACCATCTGGCGGCCGTCCGACCACCCGCGATCGTAACCGTCCTGATACTCCTTTTCCACCATCCACAGCCACATCCATCCGCCGCTGTCCTCGAACAGCGAGGCCTTCGCGTCGCGCATCCCGTCCTTGTAGCCCTGGTTGTACCGACCGGCGGACATCTTCATCGTCGTTCGGTCGCCCGACGAGTTCTCCACATCCGAACAGCCCGGCCACGCCGCCATCGCTCCCACACACAACCAGATAATTGAATTCCGCCGTCGCGCCATGCACAGCCGTCCTGTAAATACTACCGCTTCGGATCGCGATAGACCCCGCGTTCGCACGCCACGACAAACGTCTCCGCCGTCGTCTTCAAGTCCTCCCACTCCCGGCGAATCTTCCGCGCCTCGCCGGCTGTAATCGCGCCGTCATTCGCGACGGATTGGCTGACCTCGTTTAGAAGCTCACTGAACCCCAGCACGAGTTGCTGAGTCGATTGCAGGAGATCGGTATCGATGTCCGCGCTCTTGGCGTCGGGGTTGTGCACGAAGAAGCCGCCCGCCTGCTGGCATAGCCAGCCGACCACCCCGATATGGCCCGTCGCCTGCACAATGTCTCGCAATCGGTCCAGCGGATTGCGCGTCCCGCTCGCGTCGGGGTCGTCCGTCTCGGATTCCTCGCACCACTTGTACACCAGCGCCGGGCTCAGCCGAAGGTGCGCCGCCAACGCCTTGACGCCGACCTTCTCCGCCGCCTCCCGCAACACCTCGTGAGATTCCATCGCGCGCTCCTCTGGCATCCCCAAGGACCAAACACCTTTTCCCCCGAATTCTCTCCGGCGGCGATTATAATCCGTCCGCACCATCGGAGCATCCACTTGCCCCCTGACACCAACCCCGACACTTTTCAAACGCAATCGACGATCCGATCGCTCCTGGACCAGGCCGGAATCTCCCCGCGCAAGCGCTACGGTCAGCATTTCCTCATCGATCGCAACCTGATGAAACGCCTCGTTGAAGCCGCCGAGATCGCTCCTACGGACTGCATCCTTGAAGTCGGCGCGGGCACCGGCAGCCTGACCGGCCTGCTCGCGGCGACGGGGGCCCGCGTCCTGACCGTTGAAGTGGATAGCGCAATCGCCAAGCTGGCCGCCAAGGCGATCGCCCCGTTTCCCAACGCCACGCTCCTGCAGGTGGACGCCCTGGCCGGAAAGTCAGTCATCGCCCCGGAACTCCTCGAGGCCATTCGGCTCAACACCAGGAACTCCGCGGCCCCGCTCAAACTCGTCGCCAACCTCCCCTACGACATCGCCACGCCGCTGGTCATCGACCTCCTCCTCGCCGATCTGCCGCTCGTTCGGCTCTGCTTCACGGTGCAGGCCGAAGTCGCCGATCGCTTCCTCGCCCAACCCGATTGCTCCGATTATGGACCCATCAGTATCATCGCCCAGGCCCTCTGCAAATGCGAACGGATCGCCAAGGTCCCGCCGCAGGCCTTCTGGCCGGCGCCCAACGTCGCCTCGGCCATGCTTCGCCTCGATCCGCTTCCCCGCAACCAACGGCCCATCGTTGATCCCATCGCGTTTTCCCACTTCGTCCGCGCCTTCTTCCTCCACCGCCGAAAGACGATGGGCCACCTCGCCCGGTCGCATTCCAAGGCAGATGACATCTTCGCGGCCCTCTCCGCGATGAATCTCGACCCGAGATCAAGACCGGAGACACTCACGGTTTCACAGTGGATTCATCTTTTTCAGGCCGTCGGTGACGCCTCCTCGCCCGACGGTTATACTCGCAATTCCGGCGATGCATGATCCGGCACAAGGCGCACAATGAACAAAAACCCCGAGCCCCCGTCCATCACCACCACCTATCTCGTCAAGAGCGAAGACCTCAACCACCACCACACGCTTTACGCCGGTCGGTGCGTCGAATGGTGCGTGCAAATGGCCTATATCGCCGCCGAGAACTGCTTTGACCAGCCGCGGCCCATCGTCTTCATGTCCATTCGCAGCCTGTCGATGCGAACCCCCGCCCGGCTGGGCGAGATCATTCAATTTACCGGCCGCGTCGATTACATCGGCGAATCTACGATCGGCATCCGCGTCGATGCCCGCAAGCTCCAGCCCAAGGACGACCCCAAGCCGGTCGCGACGGGGACATTCCTCTTCTGCTCGGTCGACGAGGAGGGACGGTCGGTTCCCCACGGTCTGACGCCGCTGTCGAACGAGACGTCCTCATCCCAGACCCGTTGGAGAAACGCGGAACGCGATCTATGTGGCACCGGCCCATAGCGTTATCCCTTGTGGGTGACGGAGGGCGAGGCTCCCGCCGAGCCTTTTGTAGGGCAGGTCGAGTCTTCGAGACCTGCCGTTTTTCTACCTGACCTTATGATTAGTTCATGAACCTCGACGACACCATTGTCGCCATCAGCTCGCCTCCGGGCGCTGCCCCGCGCGGAATCATCCGCCTCAGCGGGCCGGACGCGCGTACCATCGCCGCCCGTTTCTTCCATGCCGACTCTTCCGAATCGCTCGAACCCAATGTAGGGCAGGTCGAGTCTTCGAGACCTGCCGCTTCACTCGTCGGGCATGTCTCCATCGGCCGGACATCGTTGCCGGCATGCGCATACCTGTTCAATGCCCCCCGCAGCTTCACCCGACAGGACATCGTCGAATTACATCTCCACGGCGCGCCGGGCGTCCTCGGTTTATTGCTCGATCAGTTCCTCGCCGCCGGCGCGCGTTCCGCCGAACCCGGCGAGTTCACCGCCCGCGCCTTCCTCGCGGGTGCCCTCGATCTCTCCCAGGTCCACGGCATCGCCGGCATGATCGCCGCCCGCTCCGATCACCAACTACAGGCCGCCGCCCGACTCCTGCACGGCGCGCTCTCCCGCACCGCCCTCGCCGCCCGCGAAGAACTCGCCGACCTGCTATCGCTCGTAGAGGGAGCGATGGATTTCGCCGATGAGCCCATCGAATTCATTACCCCGGACGATCTCCGGCGGCGACTCAACGCCATACGCGGTGCGCTCGACGCGACCGCCGCCGCCGGTCTCCGCGCCGAACGCTGGGGCGAACTCCCCCGCGTCCTCCTCTCTGGTCCGCCAAACGCCGGCAAATCCAGCCTTCTCAACCGCCTCACCGGCCTCGACCGCGCCATCTGCGCCCCGATCGCCGGCACCACCCGCGACGTCCTCACCGCCCCGCTCGACTTGGGCGACCATGAATGTTTGCTCATGGACGTTGCAGGTCACGACGACCCGACCACCGATCTCGACTACGCCGCCCAATCCGCCGCCCGCGCCGCCATCCAATCTGCCGATTTGATCCTCAAGATCGTTGACGCTTCCAAGCCCTGGGAGGGCGATGCTCCCGCCGAGCCGACATTCATCGTCGTCAACAAAGGCGACCTTTTGGGCGACCCAGAAAAAGATGAACTCCGCCGGCTCTTGGCCAACAAATCCACTCATTCGGCCTACTTCGTCAGCGCCGCAACCGGAGATGGTTGCGAAGCCCTAAAGCTTGGCATTGCCCAAGCCCTTCGCGACCTGCCTGTCACCATCAACGACGCCGCCATCGCTCTCGTCGCCGAGCACCGCCAGGCCCTGGACGACGCCCTCCGCTGCCTGTCCAGCGCCATCGAACTCGCCGGCCGCGCCGGCGACTCCCTCACCGACGCCGACCTCATCGCCGCCGAACTCCACGCCGCCGCCGCCGCCCTCGCCACCCTCGTCGGTCGCGACGACACCGAAGACCTCCTCGGCCGCATCTTCTCCCGCTTCTGCGTCGGAAAATAGCCGCTTTCGAGTATCATGCCTCTAATGTCACTGCCTATGCCCTTCGACGGTATCTTCCTCGACCTCTACGGAACACTGACCGCCGGCGACCGCCAGGCCGTCGAGACGGTTTGCGAGGAGATCGTCCGCGACCACGCGCTGTCACTCTCTGCCTACGAACTGAGCGTCACCTGGGGTGAGCGGTTCTTTAACGCCCTGGATTTTTGCAGCGGTCCGGGCTTCAAAACGCTCTACGACGTGGAGATCCAGACCCTTCGCGAGACGATGACCGCCCTCGGCGTGGAGGTGGAGGCGACGCGCTACGCGCACAAGCTCCAGCACTACTGGAAGCACCCGCCGCTCCAGCCCGAGGTCAAGCAATTCATCGAGGCCGTCACGATCCCCATCTGCATCGTCTCCAACGCCGACCGCGCCGACGCCGAAATGGCCCTGGCCCGCTGCGAGGTGAAGGTGCATCACATTGTCACTTCAGAGGATGCCCGTTCCTACAAGCCAGATCGCGCCATCTTCGAACTGGCCCTGCGTCAGACCGGCTGGCGCCGCGATCGCGTCATCCACGTCGGCGATTCGCTGCACAGCGACGTCGGCGGGGCCCTCGTCGCGGGAATCAAGAGCGGCTGGGTCAACCGCGCGCACCGCATCCACGACATCGGCACGCACGTGCCGAATCACGAATTCGAAGACCTCATGGGATTGGCCGAGTTGATTAACGGTGCCAAGCCGAATTGAAACCGACGAGCCCTATCGCGCCGCGGCGTGAAACGGGCACTTCGGCGCGCTCGCGGGCGCCGACACACTGCCCGCGTTCGCCGTCGCGGGCGATTCCTGCAATTCCTTATGCAACTGCATCACTCCCTCAAACGCTGCGCCCGCCGCCTGGAGGATCGCGTCCGTTTGTGACGCCGAAAATACCACCGCGTTCATGTCATCCTTGAATTGCTGCCAATACGCCCGCTGATTCTCGCCGTAGGGATCGAGGTATCGCGTCCCATCCCCATCCAGCGCGTACGCCCGCCGGACCGCCTTGGCGATGAACTTGGAGCCATTATTGCTTCCTTCGAAGACGTAGTGCATCCCGAGCAGACCGGCCGGTTCGTTGGCCGCCATCGCGTCGATCCGGTCCATCAATCGCTTGGTCGCCGGCAACGGTTCGATGGTTGAGAGCGTGCGCCCGAAGAATGCCAAATCGGCCGCCAGATACGGCTCTTGATACTGGTAATCTCGCAAGACCGCATGGAAGGCCGACACGCTCCCGGCGTGAGCCCGGAGCTGCCCCTCGAGCGTGCGATGGATCAGCCACAACTGGGCCAGCATCTCGACGTAGCGCTCGCGCGGCAAATGGCCCTTGACCAGTTCCTGATTAAACGCCCCATCCTCCGTCGCGTCGTGAAGCGATTGGGTGTATTCCTTCAATCGAAGCATGATCGACGCATTGTGATCCGTCATAGTTGCATTCATGTGTTCCTCCACATCGTTCGTTCCCCCTCGGGAAGGCACCGCCTTCGCGCGGTTACGAATTCCAAAGTCCCCGTGCCACCAGGGCCGGGACGATCAACCACAGCAGTCCCTTTACCAGAAAGAACAAGAATCCGGCCACGCCGAACCGCCGCACCCATCGAACCACGCGGCACGACGCCCGGCATTGCTCCCGCCCGCACTCGCCGGCGACCGTCAACGCCTCGCGGCAAACGGGAAGCCCGGCCTCGTCACCCGGAAAGGTGCCGGTTGAAATCTCAGACTTCGAAGGTTGTGGGCTATTCGACTCCGCCACGTTCCGTTCCTGGGCTTTGAACTTCCAACCGGTAAACCCAAACCCCCCGAACAAGGGGCCGGCTAGTTGAGACTCAGTCTCAAATTCAATTCTAAGGAACCGACGAAGTCCTGCAAGCCCAAAAAACTGAAAAAAGCCGCCAACCGGATTCTGAGGAAGAACGGAACTTCGAGTTTCAACTTCTGTCAAGAAGACGGGTTAGGATCGTCCTGCACCTTACTGCTTTGCAGTACCTGGCGCAGGAACGCTTTGCGTCGTCGGTGGCGGAGGAGGCGAAGCGGATGGCCCGGTCTTGCCACCCGCCGGCACCTTACCCTTGATATCCGCCGACGGCACCGGCCTGGCCGGAGGCGTCAAATCAGTCTTGAGCATCTTCATTCCGCCTTGCCCGGACAACATCTTGAACATGGATTCCAAATCCCGCTTCTTCTCGGGATCAGCTTCCGCCAACTGCTTACGATCCACCAGTTGCCGCAGCCGGCTGTCCAGCAGGACGAATTTTTCCTGGATGGGTTTTTCCAGCTCCCCCCTTCGCTGTTCAAGTTCCCGGGGCTTGAGCTTGGGATTGGCGGATTTTGCTTCCGAATCGAGGAGCGCGAACTCATCCTTGTTCTTCTCGCGATACCTGACTACCTCGTCGCGAAGATCTTTGTAAATCTTGTCGCGGGCGGAGATCGACTGCTTGTCATCCAGCTTGAACGTCTGGATGAACTTATTGACGTAGGCCAGCCAATTGTCTTCCGGCTGGCGCTGCACGATCGGCGGCTGGGCCTCTGAGACTTGTCCTTGCTGGGTCGTCGCATTGCTGCCGGACTGGACTCTGGGGTTGGCCTGCGCCAGCATCGCATTTCCTTTGCCCTCCTTCCATCCTTCCAGCAGCCGGTCGACGTTCTGGAAATTGGACCTCATCTGGGAGAGGTCGGCGTCGTGGGTCTTCTTCTGCTCGTCCGTAAGGATGTCGCGCCACTCCTGGTTGCCTTCCAGAATGGCCCTCTGCGCCTCCGCATAAAGCGGCGCGGCCCGGATCGCCCAACTGGCATAGGCCTGCGGGGTTCCGGCCTTTTTCCCGGCCCGCAAGTCGATGGATTCCTTGAGTAGTTCCCGGACCTCCGGTTCGTACTTCTCCAGGAAAGCCGTCACGCGGTTCACCAGAAGATGTCGCGTGTAATCTTCCTGATCCTGGTTCAGGTTGTAGCGCCGCGAGATTTGAAGGACGGCATCCTCCATCATCTGCTCGGTGTTCCAGAGTTCCGGATTATTGGGGTGAGTCTGCGCCGTCGGTGGGTGGGACGGGGGTTTTTCCACCACCGGCTCGGTAGGCGTCTGGCCCTGAACGGGATTGATCAGGATCGCAACCAGGATTGCGCCCAGCAACCAACAGATCATTTCTAACCCGCGCCGCTTAATAAGTTGATCTTTTAATCGCATCATTTGTCCAGATTATACGCGACCCGTTAACTCGCCAACACCGGCAAATCCCCCCACTCCTTGTCCCCTTTTACTCATTACAGGGCCGGGGGTTGCACCCTGTATCTGATCCCTATGGCCCCCGCCACTTCCATCGGCTTCTCGCCCCATTCCGCCCTGTCCTCACCCCGATTCAATGGGACAGGCTATCCGCCATTTGCCGGGGACATGATAGCAAAGGCTTTCTTGCCGGGCTTGCCTCCCTCGCCGCTGGAACCTCCCAACGCCAAATACGGTGAGGTGTCTAAACATCACATCGTCGACGGTCAGACATTGAATCGGACGATGTTGCACGAACCCCATTTTCAAAAAAAAGGTGCCGAAACTCGGCCCGACGATTGACGATGTATCTCTGGAACGCTAAAACGATAGTGCTTGTCAACGTGGGTAATGTCTCCTGTGTCCACGCCTCGGCTGAATCCGGGCTCCCGGCGGATGAAGCCGAAGAAAGACTGTCATCATTGTGAAGTTTGCTTTGGCATGCTGGCTCGTGCTCCTGAGCATCGCTCACGAGGCCGCCGCCGCGCCCGCCTGGCCCACGCCGCCGCGCAACCCGTCCAAACCGACGAGCTCCCCGACCTCCGGTCCCCGGGAAACCGACCAGAACCTGGCCCTAATCAAGGGTAATAACACCGCCGATGCCAGGAAGCTTGGCGCGCTGCGCCTCTTGGAAATCGGCGGACCCGACGCCTCGAATGCGCTTGCCGAAATACTCCGGCAGAAGCCCGCCGACCTCCCTGCGCAGGTCGCGGTCTGCGCGGCCCTCATCGACGGTCCGCAAGCCGATCCCGCCCTCCTCCAACCGCTTCTTGACTTGCTGGGCGATCCACGGCCAGGCCTTGAAGATGTTCTTGTCTCCGCACTTCAACGCTTCGATCGCAGTCAGGTCGTGGAACGGCTCCGGCCCGCGGCCGTGGAGTCGTCTCAGGGGAGGCCGAAACGCCTGGCGGCAATCGCCGCCCTGGGCTCGATGGGCGATGAAAAAAACGCCGTCGCCGTTCTCAGGATCCTGCTCGACGACCCCAGTCGGTCCGTTCAGGGCGCCGCGTTGGCCGCGTTTTCGCAGGCCACCGGCATCGCCCACCCCGATAGTGCCGCTGCGAAGGACTGGTGGGAAAAACACTCGCAAATGTCGACCGTCGAGTGGCTTCGCACGGTCAGCAATGCCCGCAATGGTCAGGTCCGCGCCCTCTCCGGCGAAAAAACGGAGTTAACCCGGCGACTGACCGCCTCCTATCGCGAATTCTACCTGCAAACTCCGGAACCCGCCCGCCCGCCCTATTTAAAGTCCCTCCTGACCGACGCTTTGCCGGCCGTCCGCTCGCTGGGTCTGGATTTGATTAACGATCTGATTACCGATCGAAAGGAAATCGATCCGGCACTGAAGCCGCTGGTAGCCGGCACGTTGGTGGATCCCGATCCAAAAGTGCGCATGAGGGCCGCGAGGATGGTCAGTGACCTTCGCTTAAGCGTCGGCCTGGCCAGGCTGACGGATGCCCTCGGCCGCGAACTGGTGGATGAGGTCCGCGCGGCGCAGGTGGCCGCCCTCGGCCGACTGGACGATCTTCTGGCGATACCTGTACTGACGGAGAGGCTGACGGACGAATCCGGGATAGTCGTCGTCGAAGCGGCGACCGCGTTGGGGAACCTGGCGCGGAGAGGCCGTGCAGAACGGCAGGTATCCGACGCGATTGCTCGCGTCCTCCTGGAGCGCTTTGAAAAGGTGGCCACGTCCGATGCGGAACTACGCGAAAAACTCCTGATGGCCATGGCCAATATCGACGCGCCGGGTCTGTGGCCTGTTTTCGAGCGTGAATTACGGGCAGACAATGACGTCGGTCTTCGCCGCGCGGCGATGATCGGTCTGGCTGCCGGCGGTGACGCTGCCGTCGCTCCGATGGTGCGACCGCTCTTGGCATCATCCGAACCGGAGCTTCGCCTCGCGGCCGTGGACGCCCTCGCAAAATGCGGCCGTCTGGAAGTGGACTTGGACGCCTTGTCGCGCCTCCTGAACCCCGAGGTGGAGCCGGACCTCGCCGTCCGGCAGCGGGCCTGGGATGCCTTTCTCGCCGTCCTGCAACACGCCGCCCCCGACAAGCGCCTCGCCGTGGCGGATTCCTACAATCTCCCGGATGACAAGATCGCCCAGCGCCGGCAACTCGATATTCTGAAGACGTTCAGGGCCGATGCCGTCGCCTACGAATCGCTCTCCGACGACCAACGCCTTGTACTTTTGGAAAAGACCGCCCGCGCTCAATTACAACTCGCCGAGTTCAGCGGCGCCGCGGCGACGCTGGAGCAGGCGACCAGCCTTCTCAGGGACCTGGAGAGCCCGCGCTACGCGGCTATTTCAACAGAATGCGTGGCCGCCTTGTTGAAGGGCCGCGAAGACGAACACGCGGTTCGCCGCCTCATGGAACTCTCGGACGGCCAGCCCATCAACGGCGAGCTTACGGACCTTCGGCCGCTCACCCGCGCCCTGCGCGACGAACTGGAGGCGCGCATAACCGCGGCCGACGATGCCGTCGACCTGGAGTCGGCGCTGAAATTGACCATGCTCTCCGCGGAATTTGCCGAGAGCGCCGGTCCGGACTTCGCGCAGGACCTGGCGGTCTGGCGTACCAGGGCGATGGCCAAACGGGATAACGTCATCGACGGTCTCCTCTCCCAACTGGCGGGCGACCCGGATGCAGAAGCCCGGCTCATGAAGGACAACCCGCAGGCCGTGCTTTCGCGCATCTATCAAAAGCTGGCGGGAGCCCCTGAATCTGTTTCGACGAGCGACGAGGAAGAGCGTCTGGTCCGTCTCGCGCGCCGACTTGCGCCGAAATGGGAAGGATATTCGGCCGATACAACTCCTGAAAACAGGACGGCCTCCTTGAATGATCTCCGCGACAAATGCGCGGCGCCGGAAGCTGGACTGGTGTCGCCGCCCCATACCAGCACATCCGCTCCCGCGGAAAAAAAAATCGGCCTTCACACCGTCAAGAACTCCAGTGAACTATAACGGACCGCTGAATCTCCTTGCATTTTTCGATTTCTTGTGCTATACATCATTAGGCGCAGCGAGCGACTGTTGCGAAGAGAACTCGCCACCCGGCGCGTTTTCGCAACCTGTCGACGAGCACCCATGCGTGCTACTGCGAATGATTCGCAGTTTAAAGTAGCGGAAGGGTTGCCGCTCATCCGTTCGTTGCGCCTCATTTTTTTTCCGCACCGCCCCCTGGTTATCCCAATTCTGCCAACCGCCCAAAAAACTCCGGAAACGTCTTGTTGACACACGACGGATCACGGATGACCACGCCATCGATCCTCAACCCCGCCAACGCGAAACTCATGGCGATGCGATGATCTCCGTACGTATCGATCTTCCCCGCCACCGGACGAGTCACCGGAGCCACCGTAATCCCATCGTCGTGCAGCTCTGTGGGAACTCCTAAATGGCCCAGTTCCGTCGCCAGCGCCGCCAACCGATCGCTCTCCTTGATCCGCAGATTGGCGACGTTTCTTATTCGTGTCGGTCCTGCGGCAAACGCCGCCACCACAGCCAGCGTCGGCGCTACGTCGGGCATCGCCCCCAGATCGGCGTCAATCCCCGCAAGGGACCCTTCCCTCGTCCCCCAGACGGTCGTCTGTTGTGATTCCATCGCCACGCGGCATCCCATCCGCTCCAGCAGATTCACAAACCCGATATCGCCCTGCACGCTCCCGGACCCCAACCCTTCAATGGTTACCCTTCCGCCCGTCAACGCCGCGGCCGCAAAGAAGTACGAAGCCGCCGAGGCGTCGGGCTCGATCGCATAGTGCGTAGCGGAGTAGACCTGCGGTGCGGGCACCACAAACCGCCGCATCTGATCTTCCACGACCGATACGCCGAACGCCTCCATCACCCCGAGCGTCATCCGCACGTATGGATCGCTCGGCAGCGCCCCCTCCACCGAGATCATGACATCATTGGCTGCCAGCGGCGCGGCCATCAACAGCGCCGACACATACTGACTGGAGACCGGCCGATCAAAGACCACCGTCCCCCCGCGCAAGCCGCGCGCCCGCACCTGTAGCGGGCAGTATCCCTCGCGCTCCCCATATCCAATCTGCGCGCCTAAATCGCGCAACGCATCGACCAGCGCGCCGATCGGCCGCTGTCGCATTCTTACGCTGCCGTCGAGCACATAGTCGCCCTGCCCCGCCGCGCACGCCGCCGTCACGAACCGGATCACCGTCCCCGCGTTGCCGCATTCAATATTGGCCTCGGTATTCGGCCAATGTCCGCCGCGGCCCTCCACCGCCGCGCGCTGTGCGCTCCGCTGTATCAACACCGGGACGCCCAAACCAGCCAGAGCGTCCGCCATGAGTTCCGTATCTTCAGCCTGGAGGACGCCGTCCAGTTCCGACCGACCCCGAGCCATCGCCGCGACGAGAAGCGCCCGATTCGTCAGACTCTTGCTGCCGGGAAGCCGCACCGTTCGATCGACGGGTCGCCCCAGGGGACGAATCATGATCTCGCGTTGCGGAGCCATCGCCGTCATGCTACTGGATGCGCGCAGCTCTCGCATGTGGAGCAGCCGTCATCGGCGGGTTTCCACGCATCAAACCGATACCCGGGCCCGCTTGATTCGCCCGCCCGCCCGTATAACATTCAGTGGGTCGGGGCCTCGACGATAACCCGTGCTCCCGCCGCGGCCGACCTCGTTACCAGACCTGCCATGAAAGAACCCCCGGATACATCAAAAAACGGGCTGATCTCTCGCCTCTACGGCTACCCCCTGCTCACCGGGCTGGGGATGGCCACGCTGGCGCTGCTCGTCGTCGCCGGAGTTCTGAGAATGTTCGCGCCGACGGCCTCCTCGCCATCACACGTGGCCGTCGACCTCGCCATCCTCTCGCTTTATCTCGCCATCGGTCTGGCCTCCGCGGGCCTTCTCATCGGGATCTCTCTCATATTGCGCGTCCTGCGAGATTTGCATTCCGCCCTGGTGCGCGTCGAACGATATCAATACGAAATCGGTCCGGCCCCCGCGCCTCCCGCAACCGCCCCGCAGCCGCCTTCCCCTGGCGACGAGACCATCGTGGAACTCACCTCGGAATCCGACGTCGCCGCCAGGATTCCCCCGCCCCCGTGGCAGGAAATCGTGCGCCTTCTCGAGGACATCCGCGATAACAGCCTGCTCACGGAAGCCGAGCGCCAGGAAAAACGCCAACAGACGGCGGAACAGGAACTGGACCAGGCCGAGAGAGGCGTCTCAGCGCACCTCGCCGCAGGCGATTATGCCCGCGCCCGCCAGTTGGCCGAGGCCGTTCATGCCAAGTACCCTGCCGATCCCCGCGCCGACCGAATTGCCGAGCAGCTTGAATCCTCGCGCGAGCAGCACGAAGCAGAAGACGTCGGCTCGGTCGCCAAGCAGGTCGACGACTTGATCAGCATCTCCGCCTGGCAGCGCGCCCGCCATCTGGCCCAGCAGCTCCAGCAGCGCCACCCCGACTCGGCCGACGCCCGCAATCTCCTCATCCGCATCGAGCGCGAGCACGGCATTTTCCAGGAGGAACAGCGCCGCCGAATGTCCGCGGAGATTCAGCGTTTCGTCAGCCGACGCCGCTGGGAAGAAGCCCTCGCCGCCGCCCGCACCTTCGTCGAGCGCTTCCCCGGCTGCCCCGACTCCGAGGCCATCCTCCTGCAAATTCCCACCCTGGAAAACAACGCCGACATCGAGCGACGCCAGCAGCTCGAAGCGGAAATCATGGACCTTGTCCGCCACGGTCGATATATAGAGGCCGCCGAACTTGCCCGGCGCGTGATTGAAAGATTCCCCGACTCTCCCCAGGCGGAGGCCTTGCGATTGCAGCTTCGACGGCTCGAGGAACTGGCCAACAACCCCACCGCTCCGCCGGCGCGCGTCCGCATGGAGTGAACCGCGACGTTCCTTTCCCGACCCCCTGGCTCAACTCCATCGCCGTCATCACCACCAGCCGCGCCGACGCCGGCATCTATCGACCGCTCCTCAGCGCCCTGACAAACGAATTTCACGGCCAGACGATCGGCCTGGTAGGTGGCAATCACCAATCCGCCGAATTCGGCAGCACTTCCGGCCATCTCCCACAACACGCAAGACTGCAACTGGTCCCGGTCGAGCATTTCGTCCCGGGAGAATCGCCGGCCGACGTTGCCCGTACGGCCGGTCAGGCCGTGATCGCCTTTTCGAGTGCAATCGACAAACACCAGCCGGACCTCGTCTTCGTCCTCGGCGATCGCACGGAGATGCTCGCGGCGGCCTTGGCGGCGCTCATTCACAAGGTCCCCATCGCCCACCTGCACGGCGGCGACGCCACCCTCGGCGCTTACGACGAACAATGCCGCCACGCGATCACGAAATTGTCGCACCTTCACTTCCCCGCCCTGCCCGAACATGCCCGCCAAATCGAGGCGATGGGCGAAGAGCCCTGGCGCATCCACGTCGTCGGTGCCCTGGCCCTCGACGCGATGCGCACCTTCAAACCCCTCCCCGCCGACGCCCTCTCCTCGCGCCTCGGGCTTGACGTGACCCAGCCGACCGTCGTCGTAGCCTTCCATCCCGAAACGCTCTCACCCGTGCCGCCGGACCAACAGATCAACGAACTGCTCGTAGCATTCGACAAACTCGACATCAACCTCTTGATGATCGGACCCAACGCTGACGTCGGCCACGCCGCGTTTCAAACCCGTCTGCGCCACTTCGCCGCCGCGCGCCCGCGTCGCGCCTGCACGCCCTCCCTGTCGCAAGATGAATTTTGGACTTGCCTCTCCCATGCCGTCGCACTGGTCGGCAATTCGAGCGCCGGTCTCCTCGAAGCCGCCTCCTTCCGCCTGCCCGTTGTCAACATCGGCGACCGCCAACGTGGCCGCATATTCCCCAAAAACGTCATTCACACGGAGACCAACGCAAAAGGGATCGAGCGCGCAATCGCCAAGGTCATCTCTCCCGCCTTTCGTTCTACCCTCGCTGATCTCGTCAATCCCTACGGCGACGGTCGCGCCGCCGAGCGCATCTTGGATGTCCTGAAAACGCTGCCCGATCGCCATCCGCTCCTTCAGAAGGGTTGGAGGTAACAAGCGAATCAAGGCAGCAGGCAGGCATGCTCGCCTCCATAGGCGTTCCGTCGTCATTGACCGGCTTTAACCAGTCAGTTTTTGCCACCAGCTTTAGCTGGTGGGAGCCGGCACCTCAATTTTTTTGTTTTTCAACCGGCTTCAGCCGGCATTGGTGGAGTCCGAGCGTTCCACCCATCGCATTGCCCAATTGCAAATGACAAAAAAAGGCCCGGCAGCCATTTGAGCCACCGGGCCTTTTGAAAACCTCGATAACAACCCGCCCTCTATGGCGCTGGCAGCAGCCGCGGCTCTGCCTTCGGCAGCCCGAGCAAATCCAGCGACGCGTCCCGCGGGTTGGAGCGCTGTAACACGTCATCCAGTTCAGGAATCGCCATCCAGCACAAGGGCTCTATCCGCCGCGCGAAGAAGCGCAACTGCGTGTCAAATGTAACCGTCGGCACGGACATCTGTGTCTGGCTCATTATTTCCATCATGGTCGAAGCCCCGAAAATCCCCTCGACAAACTCACCAAACGTCGCCGGCTTGGGATACTCGACGAGCTTGATCTCCGCGCTCGGCGGAATGTCTGCCATCTCTCGCACCGCCGCAATCGCATCCTTGAGCCCGCCCAGTCGATCGACCAGACCGATCTCCAGCGCCTGCCGCCCCGTGTAAATGCGGCCTTCCGCGATCTTGCGTACCTCGTTCTTCGGCATCTTCCGCGTCGCCGCGACGCGATCCAGGAAGATCTCATAAAAATCGAGCATGTATTTCTGAATCAGCTCGCGGTCCTCCGGTTTCAGGTCGCAGTGGCCCGATCCGAGTGTCGCCCGCTGCCCGCGCTTCATCTCGTCGATGTTGATGTCCGACCGGCTCAGCGCGGAGGCCTGGTTCGGCAGGATACCCAGGACCCCGATCGATCCCGTGATCGTCGTGGGCTCCGCATAGATCAACCGTGCCGGACAGGCAATGTAATACCCGCCGCTGCCCGCCACGCTGCCCATGCTCACAACGACCGGCTTTTCCTCGTCCAATTCCCGCAGCTTCCGCCAGATGACATCCGACGCGTAGCCGCTGCCGCCGGGGCTGTCGATCCGCAGCACCACCGCCCGGATCGTCTTGTTCTTGCGGATTTCCTCGATCGTCTTCACGAACTCATCCCGCATGATCAACATGGACGAATACGACGACCCGAGGCTGACATCAATGATCGGCCCCCGGGCATTCAGGATCGCGATCTTCGGCCCCACCTGCTTGTAACTCTCCTGCGCCTCCTTGACCTTCTTCTGCCACGCCGTCAGCAAATCCTGGAACGACGTGACCTTCGAAAAATCCGAATCGAATTCGCTCGACTTCTTGTACTTCATCCGCTTGGCCACGCGCTCGTGATACTCGTCGTAATATGCGATCACATCGATCAACCCGCGGTTCTTGGCTTCCTGCGCATTCATGAGCGCCAGATCGATGGCCTCTTTCACCTTCTCTTCATCCAGCTTCCGCCCCTCCGCGATGAACTTCACGTAATCCCCGAACCAACTGTCCAGGATCGCATTGAATTCCTCGTGGAAGTATTTGTTCGGCTCGCGCTGGGTCATGAAACCGGGGTACTTGAACCGTCCGGCCGTGATCACGTCGAACTCGATCCCCTGCATCTGGTACATGCCCCGCATGTACGGAAACAATCGGCCCAGGCCCGGGATCGTCAGGCTGCCGGTCGGCGCAGCCGCAATCTCGTCCGTCGCACAGGCGAGCAGGTAATCGTTCGGCGCGCCCGTGTTCAAAAAGGAAACGACCTTCTTGCCGCCCTTGCGTAATTCAAGGACCGCCGCCCGCAACTCCTCCACGTCGGGTATGGACAGATACACTCCGTCGAGATTCAGTATCACCGCCCCGATCTCGTCATCCTTGCCCCATTTCTCAAACCGCGTCACCAGGTCCCGAACCGTCCGCGTCTTGCCGGGCAGCGGGATATTCAGTGCTCGCGCCGCGATCAGGTTTTGGTCGAGTTTGACCTCGAGCAGCTTCTTGATCGGGCTGGGCTTCTTCTCTTCCTTGGACTTCTCGGTGGACTTTTCCTTGACTTCGGCGGCATCATCTTCGTCGTCGTCCGCAGCATCCTGGTCGTCGTCCTCGTCCGAGTCGTCCGCCTCATCCTTGTCGGCCGATTGATCCTCGTCCTCGTCGGCCTCCTCCGCCTCGTCATCGTCGGACTCCTTGGCTGAATCCTCGTCCTCCTTGTTCTTCTCCTTCTTGGGTTCATCCCATCGCCCGGCCCACGACTTCGCCGGCATCGCGGCAAACAACGACAACGCAAACATCGCGGCAAAGAACGCAATCAGATTACGACGCATGGCAACACTCCTTGAATCTCAACAGTCCAATGGCGAAAGGCGCATCAGCCCTTCGCCAGCTTGTTCTTGGTCTTTTTACTCTTCTTTTCTTTCTTCTCCACCCGGTGGATCTCCCCCTCCGCATCCACATAAATCGTCGCGTAATTCACGAACTCATCGGCCCGCAGCCGCAGCTTCCAATCATGCTCCGACCAGTCGATCTCATACAACGAATCATTGATGTCGCTTTCCTCTTCATCCGCATCCTCGCTCGCTTTTTTCTTCGCACCGGTCTTGAAGATCGCCACGAACCCCCCCAGGAACCCGTCATCCTTGGGCTGGAGCGATAGCAAGTACGGATGCGATGAAAAGTCGACGTAGCCGTCCAGTTCCGCGACCGTCGCCGGCCACCGCCCATAGTCCTTCTTGAATAACTTGGCGTGGTGGTGCAACACACGCAGATTGCGGCACGCGATCCGCTCGCGGTCCGCCTCCGTGCCGCCGCCCGATGTCTCAGACAAAGACATGGCCGCGACGGCAGGCACATACGCCGCCCCAAAAGGCAAAGGCCCCGTATGCCGCGCATCCAGGCCCGCGTAGAGAATCTGAATGTTAATCGTCGAATCCGCCAGCGCGTCGCCCAGTTCCTCCGCGTCCGGCGCCGCCGCAACCTCCGATCCCATGCCGGCCGCAAGCGTCAGGTAAGGAGAAACAAGTTCGTAGATTTCCTTCCAATGAATGACCGCCTGCCAATGCACCTTGTCGGAGGTCGGCACGCGCATCCGTAGACTCTCCCGCGCCGACAATTCGTCCCAACGCCCCACCGCATCCTCCGCCCAGTTCGACGTCTGTGCCACGATCAACTGACTGCCGCTCTCGTCGTCTGCGTCCTTGTTCTTTTTCCCGAAGAACACCACGGTGCGGTAGTTCATCAGCGACAGTCCGCCGCCGCGGTCCACCGAAGGGTCCTGCCAAAACACGACGCGATCGCCCACCTTCTCTTCGCGCCAGGCCGGAAGTCGATCGTCCTCTTTGCGCTTTTTGGCATCCTTGCGCATCGCCTTGCGGATCGCCTCGACGATCTTGTCCTCGCCCCGCACGTGGAACTGATAGAAAAGATCCGGGATCGGCAAAAAGCCCCCGCCCGGCACGACGGCGATGGCAAATTCCCCGTCGGCCCGCGAACCAATGGTGCCGGTAGGCAAACCCGTCAGCCCGTCCGCCATGCCCTCCGCCATTCCCAGATGAATGGCCGCCACGGCAAACGCCTCTTTGGGGCATTGAAAGGACGCGCCGGCCTTTTTGAACATCGTCTTGAGCGCCATTCCGACGAACGGATTCCAGCGGATATTGAATCGCTCGTTCCACAGCCCATCCTCGCCGACCGAGGCGGCATAGCGGATATCACTGACCCCCGCGATTTGCGAAAACATCGAGTTGCCCTGCTCCTCGTCTTCTCCTGCAAGATTGAGCAGGCAGTAAACCAGGGACGATTTCGACTTTTTCTTGCCTTCCGGCTTCTGACCGAACGCCCGCTCCGGTGGTTCCAGCCCGGCGGTCGATGCCACGATCGATCCGCCTTCCGTCTTTCGCAAAATGGCAAGGACCGTGTCAGGCGACTCGATCTGGTACGACCCGTCTTTCTGTTGCTTGAGTTCGATGTCCTTGAGGATCTTCTTCGCCGCCTCATCGTTGAGAATCTCGCCTACACGACGCCGCAGATCGTCCAGCGGCCAGTCCAGCCGGACAATCCACCGCGGTCGTCCCTCCCGATCTTGCGTATACGTGAAGAAAGAGACCGACGTATCGGTCCACGCCATGGTCTTTTTCACGAGGGCGAGCACGGCCTGCGGATCGAATCCCTCCCCGGTCTCATCCACCGGCATCGGCACCAGCGCGGACAGCGCGCGATACAATTGTGCCGTGCGTGACCGCTGAATCTCCACCGCCAGCCGCGCGACGGATGGGATATAGACCTCGACCTGCGGAGCGACCTCGTTCTTCTCGTCCCCGCCCGCCGATTTGGATTTCGTAGTCGTTGACTTCGTGGGCGTATCGGTTTCGGTAATCGGCCCGGCCACGCAGATTCCGGCGGTCAGCGCCGCCAGACCAAGAACAGCCGCCCACATCGAGACTTCTCGCCACCATCGAAACAACATTCTTTCGACCCTCAGGGGTCCCGATGCACGGAACCGCGGATTATCGGTAGGCTGACAGCATTATAGGCGATCCCGGCCAAGCCGCGCCCCGTCAGCGGGAAGCGGCGATATTTCCGGCCGCGGCCGTCCTACACCCGGTCTCTTCGACTATTTCGCCCAATTCCCCCGCCGCCTGAAGAACGAGGGCGGCGAGGCTCGCACAAACATGGGAACGGCGTCACTGGGTCGCCTTCACTGTGGACAGGAAGCCGCACAATTGCGGATAATGGGGATGCCAAACGGGAACCAGCCGCATGCCCCAACGAGTGAGACGCCGAACGTATGTTGACGCATCCGTGTATGGCGGCGTGTTCGATGAGGAGTTCGACGAGGACAGCCGGGCCTTCTTCGACCAAGCGCGGGCTGATCGATTCCTGATTCTCACCTCGGCCTTGGTAACTGGTGAAATCAGCGGAGCACCGCAAGAGGTACGGGACCTGTACGATCAGGTCCTTCGCGATGCCGAATTGATCCAAATAGGTGAACGAGCTCTGGAATTACAGGCGGCCTATCTCTCAGAACGAATCGTGACGCGGAAATGGGCGGATGACGCCCTCCACGTCGCACTGGCGTCGGTATCGGCCGCCGACCTGATCGTGAGCTGGAATTTTCGACACATCGTCCACTTCGACAAAGTTCCGCACTACAATGCGGTAAACAAGCGATGTGGCTATTGCGAACTGGCGATCCATTCGCCGAGCGAGGTTATTGCCTATGAAGACGAAGAAGAAGTTTGATTGTGTCAAGATGAAAGATGATGCACAGCAACGCCGAGCCAATGAGCTTAAGGGGCTCTCGCAGACGGAGCTGCTGGAATACTACCGGCACGAGCATGAAGAACTCGCGAAACGCCAACAGAGACTTCGAAGGAACGGCGATTCGGAAGAGTAGAGCGAAAGTTCCCTACTTCGCTCGCGACAAAAACCCCACGCTCGACTGAAACATCTGCTCCGCCAGTTGCGGCGTGCCCGCCGGCCCTGCCTCCGCCGACAGATCATCCAGGTTTGCCCGGCACATCAAACACCGTACCGTCTCCAGGTGAAAAGCCGTGTACGACTGCCACGGCTCCTCCACGACGCCGAGCAGGTACGAACCGATGGTGCTTCGCTTCAGACACGACAGCCGCCGCTCGCGCCACACCTTGCAGATCGTGGCCTCACCCGATAGCTCGCCCTCCAGCAGCCCACGGTCGTCGGCATCGAGTTCCTCCACAAATTCGCGCAGCCGATCCAGCGCCCGGAATTTGACCCCCGCGATCGCCTTCTCATCCCGCTTGAACAACTCCCCCGCTTCCTTATTGCGCATCCCGACGTAAAAGAGCGCCTCGATCACCTGCAAATCGTCGAGCTTGCGCTTGTCGCGCAGCTCCTCGATCAACCGCCGCAGGATCGTCGCCAGTACCTCCGTCTGCCGCGCCGCCCGCTCGCGGTTCGCGGCCGCATCACTGGGCGTCTCCGTGTCCGACGGCTCCGCAAGGCCTGGCCCCTCGTCATCGACATCAAAACCGCTGACATATTCCGACCGTCGCTGTTTTTTCTCCAGCAGCTCACTGATCTTGTAACGGAGAATGGCGAACAGGTATGTTTCGAGCGAGCGGGCCGCGTCGTAGTGCTTCAAACTCGTCAGGAACCCCAGCATCGTCTCCTGCAGCGCATCCTCCGCCTCCCCCGGCTGGCGCAGCCGCGCCCGGGCGAACGCCAGGAGCCGCCCCTGATAGCGCTCAATGAGCTGATGCCACGCCCGCTCATCGCCCTTGCGAATCGCGGCAATGAGAAAACTGTCGGCGTCGTGAGTTGGGTCCAACAAGCCTCGCCTTTCGGAATGGTCGGTGGCGCAGCATAACACCCCCTCTCTCTCCTAGGGAGAGGGACGGGGTGAGGGTTCGTTGACCAGATGTTTACGCCATCTGAGGAGCCCCGCCCGAAGGCGCATCCCGTCCACCGAGCAGCCCCTTGAGGTCCAGAAGCTCGCTATCCAGAACCGCTAGTTGCTTCGCATCGGGCTGATTGAACGAAGCGTCCATATCGAGGTAACACGTCATGCGATACCCGCCGGTGTCCAGTTCATAGGCTGCGATGTTCAGCTTCAGTTTCCACTGCCGCACATCGGAATGCCAGAACTGGTGCGCCCAGTTCCCGCGCTCGAAGGACCACAAGAGGTCCGACTTCGCCGCCAGCCGATAACCGAACATCGTCAGGTGCCGCTCGATCAGCCGGGACAAGTTGGCATTGGCATCAACCTCAAACACACGCCGCAGGGGCAGCGTCAATTTCTCGACCTTTTCCTTGGGAGGCTTGCCAGCGAGGTGCGACCAGTAGAACAAGCTGGCTGAAGCCATGGTCCCAATGATCGCGATCGGAGGAATCGCCTCCTCCGCGTCGCGCCCATGCGCACTTGCTCCAACGATGGCGATGATCCCGCACATGATTCCGAATACGGCAAAAGCAATCCGGCGCAGCCTCCGACTGCTGACGCGCCGCGCTTCTTCCTGCTCGTCAAGTCGTCCCTCGTCATCAATGAGGTTCCGGCCCCGTCCGCGCGGTCGATAGGGCGAGACCGGCACGAACCACACAAAAAGCGCTGAAATGGCCCCGAACAGGATCCCGCCCAGGACAAAAGGCGGCGCTTCCTTCGGCAACTTCAAGAGCCCCATGGCAATTCCGCAACAGGCCGACAACGCCAAGCCGCCGAAAAATACGCCGGGCCGCAAAATCCCCCGCCAAAACCCGACTTTGTATCCCGACCACGACCGGGTAAACAGGAACAAGAACAAACATCCAACGCTCGTTCCCCACATAGTAAAGAACGCGATATCCTCGTCGATGTTCTTCCCAAGGACTGGACTGTAATCTTTCGCGCTCGTTTCCATGAGATGCGGCGCGGCAAACAGTACGACACTCCCGCAGAACGCGATCGAAGACAACAAGAGCCAACCTGACCGGATGATTGCACTGCGCCGCACGCGATCCCGCGTATCCGTCCGATCCTGCGCCAGTATGGCGGGCGCGGCCGGCACTGCCGGCGTTGCGCCTTTTCCGACATGGACTTTCGCGAAAAAGCCCGGCGGCTCGACCGCGACCGGTGCGGGCGTTTCCAGCTCTTCGTCCTCTGCTTCCTTCTTTTCCTCCTCGTCATCGCTCTTTGTCTTGGGCACGATCGCCCCGGCAGGCAGCGGCCAAAGGCTCCCTACCGCCTGCACCACCAGCGACGCTGCCGCCGCGATCACCGCCGTCTCGAACGCCCCGCCCCTGGTAAAGAAGATGCCTGCGACGAACCCGCAGAGCCCGATCGAGAACGCCGATCCCAGCGAAACCTGGCCTTTGCGACCTTCGTAAAACCGGCCGGCCCAGTCGCCCAGGATCAGGCACGCCCCCAAGCCACGAACCCACGTCCCGACGCCGCCAATCTGATTCAGCGATTCCGCAAGCGCGCTGGTTCCCACCAACCCGCCGCAGGCCAGCGCGGCGATAATCAACCGGGGAACCCAGATGCCCACGATCTTCAGGTGTTCATAGCTCCACCACGTACCGACTAAGACACCCTGCACGATGCTGACAATGTGGAGAAAGACGATCCCCGCGAACAAAGCGCGGTTCCCCTCGCCGGCGATGAGGGTGGCGGCGAACGAAATCCCCGCAGCCAGCAGGAGTGCGATGGTGACTTTCGCGCCGTGGCTGGCGGCGCTTTGCCCGGTATGACGCATCTGTTGACCGAGCCCTGTCCCGTCGATCCGTTGGGCCATCCGTTCCACACGAGCGCCGATGCGATTGTGCAGCTTCCCCAACCGTCCGGGTGGCCCGCCGAACCCCGGAATGACCGGTGTCGGCGTCATTGCACCCTGCCCGACGTTGCTGCTCCCCGTGCCCAATGTCGTGACCGTCGCCCCGTAGGGCGCGCCGCCGACCGCCGCGCCGACTTGCACGTCGCGCGCCACCCGCGCCGCAATCGTGGACAGACTCCCCGCCTCAAATGTGGCCACCGACTGATCCAACGCGGGTACGGAGAACACCTCCGCGATCATCTCGTTGACCGTCTGGTAGCGATCCTTCGGATCCTTGGCCAGAGATTTGCGAATCACATGCGGGAACGGCTCCGGCAGCTCATCCACCTCCGGCTGGGCCGTCAGGTGCTTCATGAGCACCTCGCCCATCGTCGCCCCGGCGAACGGCACGCGCCCCAGCAGCATCTCATACAGAATCACTCCCATCGCATAGATGTCGATCGTCCGGTCATAATTTCCGCTGCCGACCTCCGGCGCCATGTAATGCACTGTGCCGACGGAGACCGTCTGCCCCGAGTGCTGACTCGCCGCCATGATCTTGGCCAGGCCGTAGTCCCCGATCTTCACATAGCCGTCTTCATAGAAGATGTTGCCCGGCTTCAGGTCGCGATGGACGATCCCGCGATCGTGCAGGTACGCCAGGCCCTTGGCAATCTCGCGCAAGAGATACGCCGCCTTCTGCGCGCCCAGCCCCGCTGCGTCATCATTCATCAGATCGCGCAGCGAAGGCCCGTTCACGTACTCCATGATGACAAAGTAATCGCCTTCATCGTTCTGGCGTACATCATGAATCGAAACGAGATACGGGCTCTTCAGATTGAGGCAGTGCGACACGCCGCGCAGCTCAATCTGCGGATTCTCGCGCAGAAACTTGAGCGCGACCTCCTTGCCGCCGTCGCTCATGGCGTAATACACCTCGCCGAACCCGCCGCGGCCGACTGCACGCTGGATCGTGTAGCCCGTAAGGGGCCGATCACCTTGTTTGAATTGAAACGCCATCGCAGTTCCTAGTAGCGGCCGCCGTCTCGGCGGCCGACGAATGCAACCTTACCCAACCACACGTCCGACTCCGCCCCCGCTACTTCCGTTAAGACTCTGCACCCGCATCCCCAACTCGCCCACCGTCGTCGTCACGCCCAGCGGCAGCGCCGTCACCGCCTGCTGACCGGGGCCGACCGGTCGCACAATCACCGTCCCCGCCCGCTCCATCAAGATCAGTCCGCCGACCGGCAGCCGGATATGACAATCAGTGCTGTTACCAAGCAGTAACGGTCCGCTCCACAGGATTACACGCCGGCAATCCCCCGCCGTCCGGACACCCTCGCCCAGATCCAGCGCCGCCGTCGTGCTCTTCAAGCTCGGCCGCCGGAATGTTAGGCGCACACGCTTGCCCAGGGCCAGCCGATCGCCCTCTTGCAACAACGCATGATCCACTCGCCGCCCGGCCAATTCGACGCCACTCGTCGCGACGACGAAATAGTCCTCCGCCGCGCGGATGATCTCCGCCTGCCGCTCCGCCAAATCGGAAAGCAGTTCCAAATCCGCCCCGCCGCCCGCACGGCCGATCGTCACCCGATCTCCGCGGATCAGCACAAAGCTGCCGACGCCATCGATCCGTAGCAACAGCCGCCGCGGCAGCATCCCCGCGTCCGCCGCCGGCCGCACGACCAACGGCGCATCGTCAATTGGTCGAATCATCCGCGGCCGCGCCGAAACGGTCTCCTCCGTCACCCGCTGGTCCGTCACCGCCACTCGCGCCGCCTGGCGACCGACCAACAGCCCCAGCGGGCCTTCCAATAGCGCCCGTCGGTGTTCGTCGAGCACATCCAGATGTCCCCGCGCCTCGCCGATCCACTTCGCCGACAGCCCCAACTGACCGAGCTGCCCGAGCAACACGCCCGCCTGGACGTAGTGATCCTCCGCCAGCGCCCGCGCCGCATCACCCGCCAACCCGAGCGCATGTTCAATCTCGACCCGATCCGGTCGCTCCCGACCGATCTCGCCGAGCAGCGCTAATTCCTGTCGCGCTCGATTGAGTCGGCCCTCTGCAAAACTCTCCGCAACCTGCTGCATGACGCGCTCCAGTAGCCGAGTCTCCATCGCCGCCAATTCATCCGCCTTGGAATGCAATCGTCGCGCCGCCGCCAGCTCCCGCGAGGCCCGAACCAGATCGCCTTCATCCAGCGCCGACTCCGCCGCGGCGATCGCCTCCTTCGCGCGATCCGCCTGCCGACCGATCGCCTGCGAAAGCGCCGCCGCCGCCGTGTCATCCAGCGGCGCCCGTTCGCGCGCATCCTGCGCCCCGGCCAGACTTCCCGCCGCCAGGCGATGATGTCCCGCCGCCAGCGCCGCGTTCTGTTCGCCCTCGACCCGCATCTCGTGGTTCAGCGCCTCCCGCGCCCGCCGCCGCCATTCCTCAACCTTCGCGCCATCCCGACCGCACCGCGCCGCCCGATCAAAATCCGCCAGCGCCTCGCCAAACCGCCGCGACATCAGATGATCCTGCCCGCGCCGAAGCAGCGCCTCTACGAGTTCGGCGACGAACCGGTCAGCCGCCCCCAACATCACGACATCCGGCGAGTCCGCCAGCGAAAAGGCCTCGTCCAGCCGCCCGTCCGCCAGGGCCTCTTCCGCGTCCTTCAATCGTCCCGCCGCTCGTCGACCAAACATCTCGCTCTTCCTTGCCTCAGGCCGCGCCGGGGGACGACAAAGCTCTGCTTTGTCGCCACCCGCCCGACGAATCCACGTATTCTAACCGGCCTGCCCCCGCCGACCGGCCAACGGGGTATTAGCCCTTATCCCGGGAATATTCCCCCCGGTCACGTCTTCCAATTGAGAGGAGCCGCCCTCGGCTGCTCTCTTTCCATCAAATCAGGCCAATACCAGCCCCTCTAACGTCCCCCTCGCCCCAGTGTCAGAATTAGCAGTGCCCAAAGGCCTTCGGAAGGCCGAGAAAGGCACCAAAAACAGGGGAGAACTGACCATGCGTTCCAGAATCTCGAAACTCGTCTTGAGTCTGATGCTCGTAACCATGCTGGTGCCCATGATGGGCTCCGACGGCTGCGACGACTGCGACTACGGCTACGATTGCGGCGGCGGCGGTTTCGGATTCGGCTTCGATAGTTTCGGGTTCGACGATTGGGGGTATTCCGACGGCTATTACGACGAAGTCTATTACGAGGAAGGCTACTACGACGACGGCTTCTATGACGACGGCTTCTACGATGACGGCTTTTATGACGACGGCTTCTACGGCGACGAATTCTGGAAGAAAAAGAACCCCGCCCGCTCGTAACGGGCGGCACACAGTGGGGCGGGCGTCCCTGCCCGTCCCCTGTAGGGCAGCGTCGAGTCTTCGTGTCGAAGATCCGCCCAGGCGGGACCTGCCGTAAAAAGAAATACGCCGGAAGTAGAGAACGCGGCCCTCTGATGGACGCGCAAGCCCACGGATGATTCATACTCCGTGGGCTATTTCTTGCGCCCACGCTTATTTAGCCCCTGGTCAATGACCGGGGGGTTATTGCCTCCATGACCGGGGGGCAAAGCAGATGCAGATTCTGCCGCATTGGACGGACTCAATTCAAGCGCCTAGCATCACGCTCGCCATGGATCAAATCCTCGCCACGATGATCACGCTGACGACCTATGGTACGTGGCTTCGCGGCGATCAGCGCGGTTGGGTCGAAAACGGAAAAACGCTCCCACCCGATCCGGAACTCGAAACCGCCGATCGGCACCGTTCGCAGCACAAGCCATTTCTATTCGCCGAGTCGCAGTTCCTATCCGTGGGACGTTGCATCGGAGACTCGTTGCGACAAAGAAAGAACGTTGCTCTTCTCGCCCTCACCGTGCAATCCTGGCACTGCCACGTCGTGATGGGGCCCACGGACCACCCCATCCCCGACATCGTAAAATGCGCCAAGGATGCGGCGCGCTATGGCCTCTGCGTCGGCCGCCCTATCTGGACCGACGGATACGACAAGCGCTTTTGTTTTGATCGGGCGGCAGTGCGCAACAGGATTGATTACGTCGAACGCCACAATCTCGAATTAGGGCTTCCCGCCAAGCCGTGGGATTTCATCGTTCCGTTTGCCCGCGCGCAACCCCTTTGAGCCCCCGGTCAATGACCGGGGGGTTATTGCCTCCATAACCGGAGGGTTTTTGCCTCAATGACCGGGGGATTCTTGCCACCAAGGCTTCGTCGCCCGGAGGGCGTTCCGGCGCGCCGGAATTGCCAGGCGTTTCAACGCCTGGAGAGATGGTTGCCAGGGGTTTCAATCCCTGGAAGCCTGGTAAACCGCCCGCCCAAGAGCTACTATTGTGATGTCGAGCCGAGACTTTCTGATAGCGCTTTCTGGTAGTGCTGACCGGACGAACCGGTCTCTATAGCCTCGACGCACAAGGAGAATTTCATGAACAGCCTTCGATCATCCCTGGCGGTCATACTTCTCATCTCCCTGGCGAGCTGTGCGGCAAAAGAGGGGGACGTTCGCACAGAAGGACCCGACGGTCATAAGGCGGCAGGCCCCCAAACCGCGATCGCAAGGATCGACCCGCAGGATGCCAAGCCCCGGATCGATTCGGGCGCTGCCCTCCTGGTGTGCGCTTACGACAAGCCGGAAAAGTTCCACAAGAACCACCTGCAAGGCGCGCTCTCGCTCGACCAGTTGCAGGCCCGTGAGTCCTCGCTGGCGAAGGAGAGCGAGATCATCTTCTATTGTGCCTGACCGAAGGACGCCAGCGCTGCCCGTCGGGCAGCCGAATATCGGGGCAAAGGTTTCATCAACGTCAAGATCCTGAACGGCGGCGTCGCCGCCTGGAAGCAGGCGGGCTACGGTCTCGTGTCCGAGTCGTGATAATGACCAGCCCGAAGGGATGACCGTTAGTAGCCAGTGGTAAGCGCAGCGCCGCCACTGGACCGCAGCCCGCGCTTGCCATCCCGACCCCATAGGGGTCGAATTACGCTCTGTCGCGATACGGGTTACAAGCCCTCCAAACCTGCCCTCCCCGCGATGCTGTCTTATGTGCCGCAGCTTAGTCGCCTGGGTGACTGCCTTCGGTATTGGTACAGTTTGAATTATTCACGCTTGTCGGTACGCGCGCCGCACCGAGGACAATGGTATTCGTAGTTGCCTGCCAGCATGAGGTAGAGAGAATGCGGGATAATGTGCCAGAGGAACCACAAGATCGACTCGAATCGGTTGCGGGGCGGAACGAGCTTGGCGGGCCCGCGATAACCACAGTTCGGGTTGGGGCAGTTTATCTGTTTTTGTGACAACATCGCGGCTGGAATGCTACCACAGCTGGCCCCGCCCTCAGAAACATGATACTCAGCCCCGCCGCCGCCTCGATCGCGTAGCCAAAGGCAAACACGCAGAAAACAAGGCTAATGTACTCGGTTCCGGAATGTGGGCGATCCAAGCCTCAGTAGCACCCGTTGGGTTTAGACCATAGCCCGTGATCGTCGATCCGTCTGCCGAGATTCCGCTCGCAATTTGGAGAGTCCACCCGGAAATATCCATGCCAAAATCGTTTCCCAGGACATCCGCCAGCGGTCTCAGGCCATCTGCCTGAGTCCACAAGAAGGCACGCAAACCGAGCGGACTATTGCCGTATCCGACAATGACAGAGCCGTCGGCGGAGACGGACGTGGCTTGGCTGTCATTTCCGCCCGGCAGATAGCCCAAGCCGACCATTCCATCTGATTCAGTCCAGCGGAATGCCTGATCATTTACCCAGGGAGATTGACCGCTAAGACCCACGATGACCGAACCATCAGCGGAGACACTCTGTGCGCAGCTGAACGAGCTGCCGTCAGGCAGAAACCCAATGCCCACCATCCCTTCCTTCTCTGTCCAACGGAATGCCTCTTGCTGCCCGAGCATGTTGTAGCCGCAGCCTGCGATCAGCGAACCATCGGCAGACACGCCACCGGCGGCGCTTGAATATCCTCCAGGTAGCTGGCCCAAACCGATCATGCCATCTTCCTGTGTCCATCGGAACGGCTGATCTTGGTCCGAGTCATTCACGTACCAGCCGACGACAACAGAGCCATCCGCCGAGACTCCTCTGGCACCGCTAAGATAGGCGCCGGCGGACTGTCCCAATCCAGAGATTCCACTCGCTTGAGTCCAACGAAACGCCTCGTTGGTGGAATACGAAGAGTTAGCCGATCCTGCGATGACGGAACCGTCGGCGGACACGCCATAAGGAATA